>DATD01000005.1:10603-10926 GCA_002504525.1 Methanomassiliicoccus sp. UBA345 | reverse complement strand
ATCGGCGGCTCGATCAACAAGAACGGCTCCCTCAGGGTCCGGGCCGACAAGGTGGGCAAGGACACCGCGCTGTCGCAGATCATTCGCCTGGTGGAGGATGCCCAGGCCTCGAAGGCTCCCATCCAGAGGTACGCTGACAGTGTCTCCGCGTGGTTCGTTCCGGCCGTCATCCTCATCGCGGTGGCCGCCTTCGCCGTATGGTACTTCTACCTGTTCAACGCGCTCGGCGTGGAAGGGGACCAGTTCATCTTCTCCCTCATCATATTCATCTCCGTCCTGGTCATCTCGTGCCCCTGCGCACTGGGCCTGGCAACCCCGACCGC
>DATD01000005.1:9859-10281 GCA_002504525.1 Methanomassiliicoccus sp. UBA345 | reverse complement strand
ATCGTGGCATCAGGAACCGATGGAAGGGAGCTGCTCCTATTGGCCGCCTCGGCCGAGAAGGGTTCCGAGCACCCCCTGGGAGAGGCGATCGTCCGCCGCGCTGCCGCTGATGGCATTGCGATTCCGGACCCCGAAGAATTCGGATCGGTGACCGGCAAGGGTGTGCGCAGCAAAGTGCTCGGACGAGAGGTGCTGATCGGCAACCGCGCGCTCATAAGATCGGGCGGCATCGACGTCAGCGAGGTCGAGGGGACGCTGCAGAGGCTGGAGAGCGAAGGCAAGACCGCCATGATCGTCTCCGCCGACGGCCTGGTGGCCGGAGTGATCGGCGTGGCCGACGTCCTCAAGGGCACCTCGGTGCGGGCAGTGAATCAGCTGCGGGGCATGGGCATAGACATCATCATGCTGACCGGCGACAATCG
>DATD01000005.1:2289-9529 GCA_002504525.1 Methanomassiliicoccus sp. UBA345 | reverse complement strand
GACGGCGTCAATGACGCTCCGGCGCTAGCCCAGGCGGATGTGGGCATCGCCATCGGCAGCGGGACTGACGTGGCGATGGAGACAGGGGACATCGTGCTCATACGTTCCGACCTGATCGACGTGGTGGCGGCGATACAGTTGTCCAGGAAGACCATGACCAAGATCCGGCAGAATCTGTTCTGGGCCCTGGGATACAACACGGCTGGCATACCGATCGCCGCCGGCGTGCTGTTCCCCTTCTTCGGAATCCTGCTGAACCCCATCGTGGCGGCTGGCGCCATGGCACTGAGCTCGGTGTCGGTGGTATCGAACGCCGCGCTGCTGAAACGATACACCCCTGAGGTCAAGAGAAAGGAGGAGAAGTAATGGCGATAGATCCGGTTTGCGACATGAATGTTGATGAGAAGGCGGCAAAGTGGACGTCGGAGCATGAAGGAAAGAAGTACTACTTCTGCGCCCCGGGATGCAAGAAGCAGTTCGATAAGGAGCCAGGCAAGTATCTGAAAAAGTAAGCAGCGAGGCGCCTGCTCGGCGCCTCGGGGGCCAACAAGGCAGCCTGACCGCGGTCAGGCCATCTGGACGTTCTCCATGCCACGCTCCCGGCGGGCCTCGGTGAGATGCTTTCTGGCAAGGGCCATGGCCATGTCCCGCGCGTCAGGAGCCAGAGGCCCCCACATCCCCGTTACCGCCAGGTGCATCTGCTCCGGCGCGGCGGCCAGCCCACGCCGGGTGACAGCCTTCTGTATCGTCCCGGCAGCGGTCCTGGACGACCCCTCCATCCGCTGCAGCATGCTGTTCCTCTTCTCGGCGTCCTTCGATAGGGGCCCCACAGTATCGAAGGCGACGATGCGGCGGCCCCTCCAGGGGCCGGCATCGAAATTCTCCAGGTACTCGGCGGTCCGCCTGGTCATCTTGCCGGTTCGGGTCGGCGAGCCTACGAACAATATGTCGCCGCTGACGTCCAGGGGATTCGAGGTCCTGAGATCGTACACCTCTGCCTGATCGCCCCCGGAGCGGATCTCCTCGGCGATCGCTTCGGCCACCTCTCCGGTGCTGCCGTGAACGGTATCGAACACGATGATCGCTTTCAACATGACGATCCTCCAAGTACTCATCTGCGCTGCTAGCTGATAATGTTGTCTGCCGAGAAAAAAGATGGAAAGTGATTGGGAAATGGTTTGGATCGCTGACAGGCCTTACTTCTTCAGCTTGTCCTTGAGGGGATCGACCTCGTGCTGCGAGTACCTCTCCCGGTCAAGCTCCTCCATCTCGAACTCGTGGGCCTTCTGGTCCACGTTCTTGTCGCCGGGGAGGAGCTTCTTGACCGTGGCCATGGCGCTCATGCCGAAGCCCAGCATGCCGGCGCTGACCGGCAGGCCGAAGCGGGTCTTCATTCCCAGCAGCTTGCCGGGGTTCATGATCTCCTTGGGATCAAGGGCGTTCTTTATGGCCACCATGTACTCGTAGCCGGTGCCGCGGGCCGGCTTGAGGGTGGAGCCGAAGAACAGGCCGAAGCCGGCCAGCATACGTCCGCCGTTGGCCTTCGCGAGGTCCCCGCCCTTGTAGTTGAACGAGAGCGAGGTAACGCTCTTGGTCAGGGAGGTGGAGTCGTAGATGTAGTAGGGCATGAACATGACCGTGTTGCGGTCGCACATGACTCCGATGATAGCGCCCTCCATCTTCATGGACTTCATCAGATCATAGAGATCGTTGGTCATCTTGCCGAAGTTGTACGTCGGCACCGTCAGGTCCATGGGCACCGAGGACACTCCGATCTGGCGCACGCGGAACTCATAGGAGCGCTCGTCCCATTCGTGCTGCGCGACCTCGTAAGACAGCTTCTTGCCGCCGTGCTTGGCGCAGATCTCGTCGACCTTCTTCTCCTCGAGCTCGACCATGTCCTTGTCCCCTTCCAGGACGACGATGAAGGCGGCGCCGTTGACGTGAGGGTCCTTCCCTATCTTCCTCAGGTAGTCAAAGTGGTTCTTGTCGGACCACGCCATGTGGAGGGGCATCACCCTGCTGCGGGTGATCTCCAGGAGGGGGTCGTTGATCTTGTCCAGGCTCTCGAACTCATAGGCCAGGGGGCGCAGGAGCTCGGGCCGGGGGGTCAGCTTGAAGGTGACCTCACAGATAATGGCCAGGGTTCCCTCGGCGCCGGTGATGAGGCGGGTCAGGTTGTAGCCGGACATGTTGTCCGACTGGTTCTTGAAGCCAGTGTTGACGATCACGCCATCGGGCATGACGACCTTCATGTCGCGGATGTTGTCGCCGGCGGAGCCGTACTTGTAGTTGCCGACCCCGATGCCGTTGGTGGAGATCCACCCGGCGAGGGTCGCGCTCGGTGCGCTGGAAGGGTACGATCCGAGGAGGAACCCAGCTTCCCATGCAGCGTCATACACCTGCTTCCACGAGCATCCCGCCTCGGCGGTGATGGTCATGTTCTTCTCATCGATCTCCAGGATCTTGTGCATCCCGCCCATCATATCGACGAGTATCCCTCCGAAGGCGGTGACGCTCCCGGCCAATCCCCAGCTCGAGGCTCCCCTGGGCGTGACCGGCACGCCTTCCTGCGCCGCGATCTTGACCACCTTGGCGACGTCCTCGACGGAGCGGGGGCGGACCACGATGTCCGGAATGAGCTTGAACGCTATCTGCGCCTCCTTTGGCAAGGGGGCCATGTCATGGCTGTACAGCAACCTCTCCCCCTTGCTGGTCTTGACGTTCTCGGCCCCAATGGCCGATTCCAACTTGTTCACGATGGAACCCTGGTATTTCTCAGAAGTGTCTTCAACGGCTTCCATGTAAGGTCTCTCCTAGACTGGAATATCGACTTGACCAGGTAGTTTCGTTGAGATATTAAAAGGCTCCTTCTTTTGGCCGCTAAACGGGCCTTGTGAGAGCATGACCAGCAGCCGCTGGCGAGTCTAGAAGTGTATAAGGAAAATGAAGAGCGCTCAGAGTTCACGGGGCGGCTTGGAGCGAACCGTCGATGCCAATCGCAATCACCTCGCTTTGGTTTATCGACGATCCCAACCCTACCTTGCAGGAGCCGTTATCACGGACATCCCGTCAGGGTTTGGATACGAACAAGACTGGTAGCCTCGTCGTTACAGTCTTGACGTCCCGTTGCCGGTTAGAGCGAGCGGATGGTACAGATATAGGTTCGATATCGTCATAGAACGATCCGGTGCCTATATTGCCGCTTCAGCCACATTCCGCCTCTGAGCAGTATCGCAATAGATAATGGGCCGTATTTATAGATATCCAGCTTACCCAGGCGGGAGATTCTACCGGCCATCTTGACGGCCGGCGCTAACGCCACTGACGCGTCGGAGCGGTTCCGGGAACGACGAACGTAGGCAGGCCGCAATGCGCTCCGATACTCGGAACAGGTGAGAACGGCAGCGGCAGTCGGAGCAACCGAAGTGTCGAATGCCGACGGCGCCTGGGATCCCCTCCACAAGAGAGGCGAGCTCGCACTCCATATCGATACGCGATGGAACGAGCAATGCCTCCACGCGGTCCGAGGCGTCGAGCAGGCGATCGATGTGCCATCGCATCCTCTTATCCCGCCGCAGATGCCTTCCCACCCTTTGTTCCAGGCCGCCCATGGCCGAGCCGACGTACACGTACGTTCCACGTTCGAAGCGTATCGTACCGAGCGCTCCCACCTCGACGTCGCGGTCCGCGGCGACCGTTACCAGCAGGAGGTATGCTCCCCGCGCAGCATGGGATGACATCTAGCCCGATTCGACCTCGGCACGGGTCTTGATGCGGATGAGGGTGCTGCCGCCGAGCCTGGAATCGGATATGTCGGCTATGTCCCCGAGACGGCGGCCGTAGACCTCCACAGCCGCGATCTGGTCCTTCCATTCGGCGTACGGTATCTTGACCCGCAGGCCGTCTAGGTGCAGGACGATGGGCGCCGGGCGCAGGCTTCTCTGCACCTCTTCGAGCTCGGCGATGCGGTCCTTGATCTCGGCGGGATGGACGAACAGGGGGTCCTCGTCCAGCTCCTTCCGCTTCTGGCGGACGACCTCCTCGATGGTGGTGCCGACCTCCTCCAGCTTGTGGATCTCCTCCTCCCGGCGCATCCTCTCCACCTTTCGGCCGACCCCGCACACCAATCCCTCGCAGGACGGCAGGTCGTCGATCTCGGGGCCGCACACCGCCACCACCGGGACCTCCAGATCCTCGAACAGCTTCACCTTGTGCTCCAGGATGCAGTCCTTGAAGTTGCCCAGTACGAACACCGCCGCGTCGTATTCCTCGATGACCGCCTTCTCGTCCGCGCTGATCTGCGCGGTGCGCCGGCCCTTGCCGCGAGCGAGCCCCATCACCACCGTGATGGCTCCGGCTCGGCGCAGCTGTTCGGCGATGTCGCAGGTGGGATGGGGCATGTGGTGCCGCCCCAGGGTGGGGGCGACCACCGCGATCTCGGTGCCGGCCAGCGGCACGTCGATCAGCTTCCCGCCCAGCTCGACGGTCTTGGCCTCGATGGCCGGCCTCTCCTCCTCCGGAATGGCCAGCGTGACGGTGATCTGCACCTGCACCTGCGTCTTCTGGATGACGAAGCCTCCGACATCCTCGATCAGCTCGTACAGCTCGTTGATCTTGTACACGCCGCCATCGAACAGCAGGACCTCGTACATCAGTCCTCCTCCTTCACGTGGTGCATCTCCTCATGCAGATCCTCGGCGATCTTGATCCACTCCTCCTTCAGATCGTGCTCGGTGCCGAGGATGGTCATGACCTGGTCGTCCACGAGGTTGTGCCTGACCTTGAATCCCTCCGGGAATATCCTCCACACGGCGTCCAGGACGTGGTTCCTGAGCTCTTCGCCGGGGTCGAGTTCCATCGACGACAACGCCTCGGGCGTGGCGCCATGCACTATGATCTCGTACCGCGTCAGCTGCTCCACTGCATCACGGCCGTACTGCTGCCATAGCCTGGTAAGAAGGGCGGGCGCCCAGTTCTCATCGGTGATAGTTATCTTTCCTCCGTCGGGCGATGCGTCCACCAGCGCCATGTCCGACACCTTGATGGACGCTCTCGCCTTCCCTAAGCGCAGCGATATCAGGAAGTATGGAGCGTCGGGTTCGGCCTTGATGCGGTAGTTCGTCACCATCCGCGATACTCCGAGCTCCTGCATCATCTGCCTCAGGATGGTATCGAAGTTCTGATATGCGAACGACTCGTCGTGCTCGCTCATCACAGACCCTCGAGGAAGCCGGAGGAGAGCAGGGCACCGCCGGCCGCGCCGATGTACTGCGAGTTCTCCGGGACTATGGGCTTGCTGCCCACCATGTCGCCGACCGCTTTGACCAGGCCGCTGATGAGCGACGTCCCGCCCACCTGGATGATCGGCTGCCTTACGTCGATCTCCTGCAGCTGCTGCTCATATACCTGCTCGGCGACCGAGTGACAGGCCGCTGCCGCCACGTCCTCGATCGTGTGGCCGGCGGCCAGCGAGGTGACCAGGTCCTGAATGCCGAACACCGAGCAGTACGAGTTCATATTGACCTTGGACCAGTCCCCCTTGTCGGCCAGAGCGCCCAGCTCGGTGATCTCCACGCGAAGGCGCTTGGAGACCATCTCCAGGAACCTCCCCGATGCGCCGGCGCAGATGCCGCCCATGGTGAAGTTGTCAGGTATGCCGTCCCGCACCGTGATGGCCTTGTTGTCCATTCCCCCGATGTCGATGATGGTGGCCTCGCCCCTCTGACGGTTGGCCAGCCACACCGCGCCCTTGGAGTTGGTGGTGAGCTCCTCCTGGATCAGATTGGCATTGAGCCTCTTTCCGATGAGGAAGCGGCCGTAGCCGGTGACGCCGATGCCTTCGAGATTGTTGAAATTCAGGCCCGCCTCGGCAAGGGCCTGGTCCAGCACCTCCTGCGCCGAGCCCATGACCTCGCCGGTGGGCGTCCACGCCTTGCCGATGATCTTGTTGTCCTGCAAGATCATGGCCTTGGTGGTCGAGGAGCCCGAATCGATGCCGGCGGTGATCCCCACCTGGCGTTCCCTCGCCAGCAGCTCCTTCTTCGCCACTATGGTGACCAGCGCCTCCATCCTCGTGAGCAGCTGCGCGGCCTTCATCCGCTCCGTGAACGAATATGTCACGACGGGCAGCCGGGAATGCTCCTGGATGTACCGCCGCACCTCGTTCCTGACCAGGGCACCCTCGGCACAGCGGAAGCAGGTGGCGATGAATACCGCATCGGCATCGTAATGGCCGTCGGCGATGGCCTTCGCCCGGGCGATCATCAGCTTCAGCTGCGGGGACGCCGGGTTGAAACCGAACTCGTCCACCGCGCGGCCGATGTCCTCGTAGCTGACGTCGGGATAGACCATCTTGCCGCCGACAGTGGCGGCGGCGCTCTCTATCTCCGACTGTATGCCACTGTATTCCGTACCGCAGGATATCTGAGCGATCTTTATGGTCATTTCAATCCCTCCAGGAAGTTCTTGACCTTAGAGACCATGATCTTGGCCTCCTCCTCGTCCTCGGGGTATTCGACCTCAATAACAGGGATGTTCTTCTTGCGAACGAGGTACATGAGCATGAGGTTGGTGCGGTGGCAGCCAACGCAGCCGAACGTGAACGGGGTGTCGTTCATGATGATGGCCGCCTCGGCCTCGTCGATCATTGGTCCCCAGACCGCCAAACGGCCCCTCACGCCTGACGGCACCTCGATACCGGCGTACTTCAGGCCCTTGGTGACGTCCTTCGGGGTGACGTTCAGGGGAGGGGACTCCATCTCCTTCCCGGTCACACGCTCCCGCAGAGTTCCCATCACGCTCAGCGGCTGGTGTCCGAACCTCTCCACGAGATCGTAGAGGATAAGGCTGTTGGGCGGAACGATAAATACCTTCATCTGGTCTCCTCCTCGGCTATCTTGACGAGCTTCTCCACGGAGAGCTTCTTGCGCGGCGGTCTTTCCGGACATTTCTCCCCGCTCTCAGCGGCGCATAGGCCGGCCTCGATGAGCGGGAGGTCCATCCACTCCTTCTCCATCTGATTGAAACCGGGTCGGGAGCCGTGATGGGCCCTGCACCGCCTCTCATCTCCGATGGGGTACGCCCTCACCTTTATGAAAATTCGGTTGGGGTCGAGCTTTCGCACCTCGGGAACGATCTTGCGGATTAGGTCCTTGTCTCCCTCGATGTTTGCTCCATAACAAGTCTCCTTGATCGTGATCTTGTATCCAAGCCCGTGTATGAATCGCGACAGCTGATC
>DATD01000005.1:1450-2005 GCA_002504525.1 Methanomassiliicoccus sp. UBA345 | reverse complement strand
CCTCGGCCTTCTTCACCGGCGCCTTTTTAACGGCCGGCCTCTTGGCCGCTGCCTTCTTCGCTGGAGCCGCCTCGACGGATGGCTTCTCGGCCTGAGGTGCTCCCGCCCGCCTTTGCTCACTAAGATGGACGATGTCCCCGTCCTTGATGTCCTTCATGAGGAGCTCAAGGTCGGACACTATCCTTCCGGCGACATTGGTCCCGTAGGCCTCCTCCCCGGTCGGGCCGAACTCCTCGCTGTCCTCCAGGCGGATGCCTATCGAACCCCGGCTGGGCCGTGACATGTTGGTGACGGCCAGCTGTCCGCGGAAGGAGCCTTCTCCGGAGAAGTTCTTCTCTGGTAGGAGCACCGATGCCTCCGACGGATTCCCGACGAAGGTGATCATGGGCATGCCTTCGAACGTGAAGAACACCTTCATGGTGCCCACGGGCTTGTGGTCCAGGCCGGTCATCTTGCGGATATAGTGCGTGGTGGTCGGAGATCCTTCATCGTCCGGTTCCCACAGCACCACCTTGTCCCGATGGATCCCGAAGGTCTCGACCACGCTTCCCGGCA
>DATD01000005.1:0-1206 GCA_002504525.1 Methanomassiliicoccus sp. UBA345 | reverse complement strand
GTCAGGCCGGTCCTCTTCTGGACCATCCCAGCGGCGGCAAGGAACTCCCCCGCCTGGGCCTGAGTCATCCCGATGGACATGATGCGAGCCGGGTTCGGACGCACCGTCAGCTCCGAGTCTTGGGGAGCCATGCGGACCAGCTCCTGCCCGTTCTTCACCTTTCCGACCAGGCTGTGGTTCGGGGACAGCTGACGCCTCTCCCGGTAGAAGTACAGCCGGCCGGTCCCCGACCCCGAGTTCCGCACCGTGACGTCGCCGATCTCGCGCACTGCCACCTTTTCCGGCACCAGGGTGACGTCCATCCGCTGCGAGTTGGCCATGTAGGTCTCGGTGCGGTCCGTCATGCGTAATCGTCCGTCGCCCGCCACGACCAGGAACTGCTCGCATGCTATCGGGGAAGCGCGTTCCAGCTCTACCCCGACATACGTATCGACGGACATCTCGTTCTCCAGAACGGTGGACATGTCGTCGGTGACGAAGGCGTCGGTCTCCGACAGCTCGAGCACCACGGGGCGGACATCGAGTATGGGATCCCCTTCAGCCAGATGGTCCAGGAGGAACCGTCCCCTGGTGACGCGGCCGAATCTGCCGCCGTTGCCGGCGGCGCCGTAGGCGCCGCTATGGTCGATACGGGAGATCATGACATAGGTCGAGTTGTTGTCGAAGCCGCCCAAGGAGAAGAAGCAATCGTACCGGGAGTATTCGTTCGCCTCCCGGGACACCTCGATGTCCGATGGGAACGAACCATAAGCCATCAGCTTGGATGACTTCCAGCGGATGTTGGCGCCGATGAGCTTAGGGATGATATCGCGGAACTTCCTGCCGTTCTCCGAGTCGTCGATGCGGATGACGAAGGCGCCCCTGGGAGTGACGACCTCGAACTCGGGCGTCCCCTTCTGGATGGAGCTTGCTGGCCGGGTCAGTGCGACTAGGGTGCCCTCCATGTGCGGCTCTCCCTTCATCGCGTCGCCGAGGGTGGTGCCCTCTGCCACCTCGACCCCTCTGCCGTTCAGTCTGATCTGCATCTGGTCCTCTGCTGTGATAGGGTGAGGGAATTAATAGCCTTTCCCTGAGCTGGAAAGGAAATTGGAAAATCATCATATCCATGCGGAGCGTTGTATAATCCGTGGCAGCGGAGCGCGAAGAGGTCTTGGCCGGCGTCGAGAGGATAGTGCTCGCCATCCCCGGCGTGGAGGCGATCAGATA
>DATD01000015.1 GCA_002504525.1 Methanomassiliicoccus sp. UBA345 | reverse complement strand
CATCCAGTACCTGGATTCTAATTTCGGGTAACCTAGGGTATAAATAACAGATGGCTTATCCACAATTATCGTTCAGAGGGCATGCTATGTATATGCTATCAAAACAAGAGAAGACCGTTCGCATACCGCCAGAGCGGTTAGGCGACGATCTTGAGAGCGTCATCAACCAGCTCAGCTGGGAGTCCTTCGAGGGAAAGATCGAGGGCAGTGACTCGCTCACCGTACTGGTCTCCAACGTTGAGCCTCTGGGACCGGGCCGGATAGTGCACGGCGACGGCGCCGTATACCAGAAGGTAAAGTATGACGCCCTGGTGTTCCGCCCCCAGCTCCAGGAGGTCATCGAAGGCGTCGTGGTGGAGGTTCTCAAGTTCGGTGCCTTCGTTCGCTTCGGTCCATTGGATGGACTGCTTCACATCTCACAGATCATGGACGACCGTATCGACATCGATTCTGACAACGGCCGTCTGCTCGGAAAGGACACTAAGCGGGACCTCAAGGTGGGAGACCGCGTGCGCGCTCGCATCGTCGCCCTCAGCCTGAACGAGAGAAGCCCGCGGGAGTCCAAGATCGGCCTCACCATGAGGCAGCATGGCCTCGGCAAGCTGGAATGGATAGAGGAAGAGCAGAAGAGAATATCGGGTGAGGCTGCATGAAGGTGGTCCAGAAGGCCTGCAAGAACTGCAGTTTCATCACCGAAGAGGATAAATGCCCTCTCTGCGGCAACAATACTTCCAGGGAATGGCAGGGCTACGTGGTAATCATTGATCACACTCGTTCGGAGATCGCCCAGAGGATGGGCATACATGTCAACGGAAAGTTCGCCCTCAAGGTTCGGTAGGCTCAAGCGCCCCAAGCGCTCATTGCGTCTTCCAATCCATATGAGGGAGCAGCTCAGCACCGGTCTTGGCACCATCGTCGGAGTCGACGAGCTGTCAAAGGAATTAAAAGGGTGCGAGATGCTCATAGCGGTCGGGGACATGGTCTCCTTTACCTTGCTGGACAATGGATTTGCGCCCGACCTCATCGTGTATGACCTCATGACCGAGCGCCGCACCTATACCCCTCTCGCGGAAAAGCTCGATCGATACGAGGGCGTTCATGTGAGGGTGGAGAATCCGGCAGGTCAGATAACTGTCGAGCTCATGAACGAGCTGAGCGCGGCATTGAAAAGAGACGTTCCAACCAAATTACAGGTCGAGGGTGAGGAAGACCTCGCCGCGCTGGCCTGCGCGGCCATGGCACCCCTCGGTTCCTGCCTGATGTACGGCATCCCCGGTCAGGGTATGGCGCTGCTCAGGATAGATGAGAGATCAGCAGGCCAGGCAACTGGATTCATCGAAGCGATGGAGGAATTAGATTGAAGATCGATATCGTAAGCAAGAACGAGAACAAGCTCATGGACCGGGTCGAGGTCAACTTCAAGGCCGACCACGATGGAGAGGCCACGCCCTCCCGCGACACCGTCCGGACCGCCCTGGCCGGGGCCATGGGAGTGCCGAAGGAGCGCGTCATCGTCTCCGACATGGACTCCAAGTACGGCGTAGGCCTGACCGACGGGTACGCCAAGGTGTACAACGAGGTCGAGAGCGCCAAGAAGTTCGAGAAGAACTACCTCCTAGTGAGGAACGGCATGGCCGACAAGAAGCCCAAGAGGGTCAAGGCGAGTGTCGTCAAGAAGACCAAGCGGTGATCACTATGGCGAAGGATCAGAAGTCTGGTGGAGACAAGAAGGGTGCCGCCAAGGGCGCCGAGAAGAAGAGCGCAGCGACTTCCAAGAAGGACTACTACTCGGTAGAGGGCGGAAAGCTGGAGCGCAAGAGGAGATCCTGCCCCAAGTGCGGCCCCGGCGTGTTCCTGTCCGAGCACAAGGACCGCAGCGCATGCGGCAAGTGCAGCTACACCGAGTTCAAGACCAAGAAGGAATAAACCTCTTCCAACAAACCCTTCCTTTCTTAGCGCCGCGTCACGCGGCGGCCAAGTTTTTATTCTATATCGTTGTCAGCGGCTCATGAAGGTCGGCATCATCGGATACGGGAACATGGCGAGCTCGATGCTGGAGGGGCTGCTCCGCAGCGGTGTGCTCTCATCAACGGACGTTGTGGTCTCTTCCCGAACCGCTTCCCGCATGAGCCCGCTGGCCGAGAGATGGCCTGATGTCGAAACGACGGTCGACAACCGCATGGCGGCCTCTCGGAGCCAGGTATTGTTCGTCTGCGTCCGCAGCGAGCAGGCGAAGGAGGTGGTGGAGAGCATACGCCCTTCGCTATCGCCATCGGCGCATGTGGTGCTCATCAACGGCGGCGTGCGTCTCAGCGACCTTCGCGGAAGCGACATCCGGTTCTCCAAGGTCATCCCGACGGTGACCGCCGAGGTGGGCAAGGGCGTCACCCTGATGCATCATGGCGATAACGTGACAGATGAGCAGAGGGACTGCCTCGAGCGCATGTTCTCGGCGGTCGGAACTGTGAAGGTCATAGACGAGGACCGTTTCGATGTAGGCACCAGCATGACTTCCTGCGGCCCCGCGTTCGTGGCGACGTTCATCGAGGAGTTCGCCAAAGCCGCGGCGTCAAGGGGCGGCTACTCGTACGAGGAGTCGCTGGCCATGGTGACCGAGACCGTGCTGGCGACCGCCGCACTGATGAGCGAGGGCCGCAACCCCGCTTCGATATGCCGTGCCGTCGCCACCGAGGGGGGCATCACAGAGAGAGGGCTCAATGTCATGCGGAGCGATCTGCCGATCATGTTGGACATGGTGATGGGCGCCATACTGTCCGAGCACCGGCGTACCGGCCCGGAGCTCGGTAGCCACTGAGGCGGTCATACCGCCAGCGCGGCTCCCTTCGACAATCTTTATCTAGTCCTTTTCCATCTGAGGGTTGGGACTCGTAGTGTAGCTTGGATATCACTGGGGCCTCCGGTGGACCCCATCACGGTCCAGGGAAAGCCTCAAACGGGGGTTCAAATCCCCCCGGGTCCGCTTTTAATTCTCAATGATGTCGTCCTCG
>DATD01000001.1:79914-82524 GCA_002504525.1 Methanomassiliicoccus sp. UBA345 | reverse complement strand
GCTCACAAGACGGTCGTGACCGTTCTCCATGCTGGGGAGCTCCGTCCGCTCTTATCCTCCTCATCCCCTTGTCCGTCCTGAGCCGAGAACGATGAGCATGCTCCATGGAATGTTCAAAAATGGTTAAAGGGTTTCACAGTGGCCATAAATGGAAATCACTGTGCGCCGCTGCCGCGGGGTTACATGCCCAAGAGCTTGCGCTTCGCAGAAGCGAACTCTTCGTCCGACAGCACTCCCGATTGGCGAAGTTCAGCAAGCCTCTGAAGCTCAGCGGTCACGTTGGCACCGCCGCCTGCTGGCGCCGCGGCCTGCTGCTGAGGCTGAGCCTGTACCTGCTGGAGCTGCTGCTGCGCCGTGGTCGCCTGCTGCTGTGCTTCATACAGCTGTTGTTGCTGCGCCTGCTGTTGTTGCGCCGCAGCGGCCTGCTGAGCGCCGGCGCGTTGTCCCATGCGAGCCCCTGCCACTAGCATCAATCCTCTTCCTCTCATGTTCAGCCCTCCTTTACCTTTATCGTTGATGGACCGCCCTGCGCCTGCTCGATGAGTTCTGGCGGTATTCGACCCTGCTCGAACATCTTACCCCCAGAATCGATCACCGCCTTCTTTACACCGACCGCCCAGGTGTTCTCGAACAGCAGGGCGGCGGCGATGCTGCGGTTAGGCATATCGTCGCTGATCGCTTCTACATCTTCTTGAGAAAGCCACCCCTTGGCCTTCGGTTCAAAGGCTTGGAGCGCCTCCTCCAACTCGCCTCCGATCTCCGACACCTCAAAGGACTCGACATCACCGTCAGCATCCTTGCGAATGATCAGTAGGTCGATGACCCTGATGATGCCGGAGTCGCTGAGCCTGCGTAACTCCGGCGCGATCTTTCCGGTCAGCCCACCCTCCGGGAACAAGACCACGAGATAGTCCACCGGTCCCATCAGCCCCTCCTGCCCTTTCTGAACCTCAACCGTTGTCATGTCATCTCCCACCGCGTCTCCTCTAGCGGTCGGTGCACGTTCAGAGTGGTTGCTAGATAAACGTTATCGCAGATGCCTCGAGAAGCCTTAGCAGTGCGACTTAGGACAATGGGGTTTGGGTCAGGAGCGGCTTGGGGTCGCCAACGACATGCCGAGAGTCGCCTCAGGCGATAGGCCATCCCAACAGGCCTATATCGGTCTCCCGAGCCGCTCTGCAATGCATCGCTGGGTTAATATCCACGTACGACCTTTGACCAGGCCACCATCGGTGGGAGCAGGCCGATGCGAGACGGGGTGAACTAGGCTACGCCCAGGGAACCACCGCAAGGCCATATGCCGATCGGGTTCATTGGCCTAGGCCCCTTTCCTTGCCCCTACTCCCGGAGGGATGTCCAGAGGCATCTCCTCCTGGAGGGCCTCAGCCACATCCTCCTCCAGTACCGACATGAAGTCGACGATGAGCGGATAGGTGGGCAGGATCCCGAATATGTCCTTATAGGCGACCTTGTAGATTCGTGATACCCTGAACCTCATCTGCAATTGGTATAGCCGGGCGGGGAGGTCCGGGCCACCGCTCCGTTCAGCCTCCTCGATGCCCAACAGGACGTCATCGTGGAGGAAGGATAGCTTGGCGCGGATGAAGTTGGCGGACACCCTCGCACTGTCAAAGCCCTGGATGTACCGGACGATGATGAACTGCGAAGCGAACACCACGACCAGGCCGATGAGTGTCGGCGGGGCTCCCACGTCGATATTGTCAATGAACGCCTGGAGGGACTGGCCCGGCAGCAGGACCGCGGTTACCACGAAGGTCACCAGCACAGTAAGCATTATCAAGACGAGGAGGACGCCCTTGAGGTAGGCCTGCCAATGAAATTCCGTCCTCTTGTCCACCTTCAACCTCGACACCACCCTGAGGAAGCCCTTGGAGTAGGGCCGGTAGCGGATGATGACATAGTAGTATCCCAGGATGGCGAACGCCTGGGCGGTGATGACCGAAGCGGAGAAGAGGTCCAGTGTGCCTGATGCGAAGGAGAGCAGGGCGAAGGCGATGGTCACCGGAAGGATCAAGGAAAAGCCCCTGGCCATGGTCTGGGTGCCGATAAAGAAGGTGTTCCAGAAAGCGACCGTGACCGCCTTCTTCCCACGAAGCACCACCCTACCGATCCCTCTCATCTTCGGCCTTGGCCCGGCCTTCAGGCCTTTCTTCTTCTCCGCGGGGGTGCGAACCCGACGGGTGGTAGGCACCAACAGGACGATGAAATACAGCATATAGAGAAGGAAGCTGGAGATGATCCAGTAGATCGGATAGTGGGGCAGAAGGAATAGCAGGATGGCGTTGACCACTAGAACGCCGATCAGGAGGGGCACGAGGCGCTGGGCACGCTCATTATGACGGCCAATGAGCGAGAGGTTCTCCTCCTCCATCGCGATCTCGTTCGATACTTCATACCGTAAGGCGGCCATATCGGCCGAGATGCTCCCCTCATCATTGTTCGACACCGTCGACCACCTCCTTCCAGCTGACCGAACGATCTGACATTGTCCCTCACCGGCCTGTCCTCGGCACCGATGGGCCAGTGCTCATTGGGAGCTCCTCCCACTTAGCGGTTTTCTTCCAGAGGGAAATGGGAACGGCATGGCCG
>DATD01000001.1:38539-79750 GCA_002504525.1 Methanomassiliicoccus sp. UBA345 | reverse complement strand
GCATGGCCGGCCGCTTCATCGAGTCTCTGCGCGCCTCTGTTCTGATCTGGATAGCCTGCTCCTTGATGCTGAAGCGTAATCGCCTCGGCCATCCTTTCGGACGGGGATGCCCCATGGCAGGCGAACACGCACATCAAGGAGTGGGCTCACCCCTCCAGGGTGCCGGTGATGTTGTAGGGCACTCCCACTGTGCCGAGCAGCGTATCGAAGTAGGCAGTCCCTACCAGCCGATATTCCGCCCCGCCCTGGGTTATGTACGACCAGACGCTCTGGGCCGCCCCCGAATACGATACGTTGAAGGGCTGAGGGATGACCAGCGAGCCTCCGGCCGGGATCGTCACCTTCTCCTGGTTCTGTCCGCTCCCCAGGCTGATGTTGTTGATGAACACCGTGTAATCGGTCCGGTCTATGGTGACCGCATTGGTGTTGGGGTTGGTTATCCTAAGGGAGAAGATCAAGCTAGCGCTTGTCAGGTTGACGCCCTCCACCTGGACCCCGTCCACAGCGATCTGCACGTTCTTCAGGGACGCCCTCTGCTGATATTGCTGGTAGCCGAACGCGCCAGCCGCGACGAGGATGATGATGACGATCGCAATGATGGCGATTGTGGTCCCCTTCATGGATATCACCCGCAGCGGTCATTCAAGTGCCCGCTGGCATATGTTCGGACCGGCACCTATCTAATACTTGTCAAGGCAGCGTGCGCCTTTCATGCGCCTAAAGTGCCTTACGCCACGAAGCCTACCTGATATGTTCGCACGCTCCCCGACCGTGCAGCCGCTCCTCCGCCCTGCGCAGCTCCTCCCGAGTGTTCACGTTCAGGGCGAACTGCTCATCCTCGATGACCGCAAAACCCTGACTGAGCGTCGCCCCGGAGAGCATCTGCTCCCGGTCGACGACGCTGACCCCGCATAGCACGATCTCGCGGCCGTTCTCTTCCAGAACATATGATGGGACTGCGCCTAACGACCTCACCAGGTCGGCTGGCACCGCCACCGAGAGCGAGGAGACGCCTGCCACTCGGAAATGGGAGAGCACCGCTTCCACCCCCTCTGAGGTAATGAGCGGCAGGTCAGCAGGGCAGATCAGGACCTCCGACGATCGAATGTGCTTCAATGCTTGCCTCAGGTCTGTGACGTAGTCGGAACCGGAGGTGCTCACGACTTCGATGCCTCGAGATCTGAGATGGTCCGTGGTGAGGGGCGTGTTCTCACTGACCGACACGACCAGCCGACCGGTGCCCCGTGCCTTTGCCAAAGCGTCTAGCACCCGATCGATCATCGGCCTGCCGAGCAAAAGGGCGAGGGGCTTCTCCCCTTCCACGTCGCGCATGCGGCTGCCCCGCCCGCCTGCTGTGACTAGTACATCGACAGGAACAGGACCACCCCCGCCACCCCGGCGATGAGAACGAACGGCTTCGCGAGCTCGTTGGTCGCCCCCAGGACATCGCCGTTGACGCAGCCGAAGCTCCGGTGCGCCACCACGGCCGCCGCGGCGCCCACCGCCACACTGGCCAGGACCATAAGGAGAGGTATGAAGCTCTGGGGCCTTGGAGACCATTGCCCCAGGGCCAGGAAGACCGCCGCCAGCAGTATGAGCGACAAAACAGCGGAAAGGACGGCGTGACCGGGGCGGGTGTTGCTCACGAACGGGCTGCCCAGGCCCTCGCGCGGCCTGCCCAGCGCGGCCACGGTGACCAGCGCGTTCTTGGACAGCACTTCGGCGGCAAGCGGAAGGAAGAACATCATGGGGGCGTAGCCAACCTCGCCGACCGAGGCCAGGGAGGCGACCGCGAGGAGCGTGAACATCATTCCGAAGCCGACCCCGCCGGCGCCCACCCGGGTGTCCTTCATCGCGGCCATCTTCTTCTCGTGCGTCCCCGTGGCAATGAGCCCGTCCCCCAGGTCGATGAGGCCATCGAAGTGCAGGAAGCGATTGAGGCCGTGGACGAGCAGGACGACCACTGCCGCGCTGACCAGAGGGTCGAGCAGGCGAGTGAGGGCATAGAACGAACCGCCGGCCACCGCGCCGTAGAAGAGGCCGATCAGAGGAAGCGTCCATAGGTGGCGGGACAGGTCATCCACATCCTCCCCGGTGACGTTCACCGGTATGACCGTGAACAGCGAGAACTGCGCCTTGATCACGCTCAGGAGCCTAATCTGTCCTCACCCTCCAGCAGTTCGGTGTAGATGCGCGACATGATGCTCCCGATGAGCGAGGCGACGATGTCGTCCAGGAACGGCCCCAGGATGCCGAGTACGCCGGGCTTCTTCTTATCGTAACGAATGTACTCGAACAATCCTTTGGTCCCGGCGACGTACTGCGCCAGCGCAATGCCCAGCAGCTCATCGGCCACCAGGTGCACGGGGTCCTCGGTGAAGCGGCCCTTGTCCAGTCCGAACATCGCGTCTCTCAGCCCCATCTCCTCCATGTTGATGGCGGCGAACATCATCGCATTGACGTTGATGTCCTTGCGGAGGGTGGCGAGGTTTCGGGAGAACATCCCATGGATCATCTCCAATTCCCAGTCGGGGTTCGGCACGTACAGCGCGGCGGCGGCCTCCCACATCTCCTTCTCCCCCACGCCGATCTCGTCCAGCTTGGTCACGAAGTCCTTGGGCCTCTTGCCATTGCCCCACTTTCGCACCGAACCGGCCACCGCCGAGCGTACAGCACGGGCAATGGCGATGCCAGCATCGGTCGCCGTTCCCGCGTACTTGCAGCCGTCGCCGGGCGGGCAGGCGACCGATACCGCGTCGCTCGTCGTTCCCGTCCCATCCACGCCGGCGTCCATCAGGGCGGCCGACTTGGCCTCGGTGACGGTGATGACGGCGTTGGCGAGCCCGCAGTCCTGCAAAGGAACGTTGACCGCGACCAGCACGTTGATGGTCCCGGGCGGATTGCGCTTCCTGGCCGGATCGTGCACCGGCAGGAGGTCTAGCACCTCCTTGGACAGCCGCTCTCCTGCATACACAGCATTGGTCACGCCGGCGGTGGCGACGGCGATGGCCCGCGTTCCGTTCACCTCTTCCTCGCAGACGGTGATCACGCGGCGGATGTCGGCCGCGGTCATGAAGCCCACCGCATCCGGAGGAAGATCGAACCTGGCGCACTGCCGCTCCATGTCCTCCTCCGGGAACGGATCGTCGTAACCGAGCGGCACCTCATAGAAGAACACCGTTTCGCCCTCGGCGAAACCGCCGTTCCTGATGCAGGAGCTCAGCATCCTGTATCGCCCAGGCAGCGTCATGATGGCGAAGCCCTCGTTGCCGTTGTCCTCCATTCGTACCTTGATATTGAAATCGCTCAATCCATCACCCTATCAGGCCCAGAAGCCAGTTCTCCAGGTACAGCTGGACATGTATCCCCATGAGAGTAAATAAGGGGAGCAGCACCAGGGCAAAGAACAGCACCGCGGTCAGCTTCATCACGTTGATGGTGTCCCTGATGATCAACGGGTCCTGGGGGACCGACCCTTCGCCCATGCTGTAATGCCCCATCTTCTCGAATCGGACCCCCAGCCCGCCGGCCACGGTGGCCATGGGCCAGCCCTTGTTCGGGCTGGAGGTCTGACCGTGGTCCCTTCGGCCGGCCTCCCAGCCCTTTCTCCAATCCTTGCCCAGCAGGGCCAGGGAGAGCAGGATGAACGGCACCGACAGCCGTGCCACCAGGTAGTGGGCGCAGTCGTCCAGACGGGCGGAGAACCATCCTACGTTGCGGTGGCGCTCGGAAAGGTAGCCGACCATGCCGTCGGCGGTGTTCGCGGCCCGCAGGAACGTAGCTCCCGGGATGCCGGCCAGTCCGAAGTAGAACATCGGCGAGAGCACGCTGTCCACGAGGTTCTCGGATATCGTCTCCGCGGCGCAGGAGATGACGTGCGGCTGGTCCAGCGCGTTCACGTCCCGCGAGACCACCATGGACGCCTTCCTCCTAGCGGCGTCCAGGTCCCCCCTCTGGAGATCAGCGATCATCGGGGCGGTGTGCGTCTCCAGCGAACGCACGGCGAACATCGTCTTGAAAAGTATGGCAGCGGCGATGGCCCAGACGACCGCTCCCAGCAGGTCGCGCAGCAGTGCCAGCAGCAGCGTGAAAAGGAACACGAAGAGCAGGATGGGGATCAGGTCGACGAATACTCCCAGGAGCTTCTCGCGGCGGGGGCTGCCTCGCCCCACATGATCGTCCAGATACCCTATGGTCCGGCCGATCCACACCACCGGGTGAAAACGGTTCGGCGGCTCTCCCAGAATCAGGTCGATGATGAGCGCCAGCACTGGTATGGCGATGGCGTATGCCAGCAGCTCCAAGTCAGGACCGTCCTTCCTGCATATCGTCAACGGCCAGGGAAAGCGCGGCGAGGAACTCGTCGTCCTTCCCCGGGGTCTTGACGCAGAACCTGGTGTATTGTGAGCAAGCGCCTCCGAACGAGGAACAGTCGCGAACCAGCACGCCGTGGCGCAGCATGGTGGCGCGGAACTGCTCCGAGGACGCTCCCAGTTCGTCGAGGGGAGCGAAGAAGAAGTACGAGTCGGGCAGAGGCACTCTGCCCATTAGCGCCTCGACGCGGGAATGCATGCGCCTCTTCTCCTCATCCAGCATGCTGACCGCGCGTGCGACGTGGTCCTGCTCGTCCTCCATCAGCCGTGAGGCCACGCGCTGCTCGATCGTTCCGAGGTTCCAGGTGAGCCGTCCGGCCTCCAGGTACCGGAGCAGCTCCTTTGAGCCGAAACCATAGCCGACCCTGATCCCAGGCATGGCGAACGACTTGGTGAACGAGCGGATGATGAACAGATTCTCATGCGATCCGACCTCATGGACCATGGATAGCTCCTCGGAACGTGGTGAGAGCTCCAGCAGCGTTTCGTCGAGGAATGCCAGGACGCCCTTCCTTTCCGCCTCCTCGATCAGGTCCAGAAGATCGTTCCTTCCCACCATGCGGCTGGTGGGGTTGTTGGGATTGCATACATAGACGGCCTTGGCCCCGTCCAGCCGGCCGATCAGTTCAGCAACGTCCAGAGCGAAGCCACGGTCTTCCGGAAGCAGGTGGTCGATCAGCCGGGCTCCCATGAGCTGGCAGGCGAAGCCGTACTCCGAGAAGGTCGGCCGGGGCATGATCACGCGGTCCCCCGGAGAGACGAAGACCTCAGGGAAAAGCCTGATTAGCTCGGCCGAGCCGGCGCCGACGATGACGTTGTCCGCGCCCACGCCATAACGGCCAGCGATGGCGTCCTTGAGCCTGGCGGAAGAGTCGTCAGGGTAGTTATGAAGGTCCCTGGCAGCCTCGGCTATGTACTCGGCCAATCGCGGCGGCGCCCCCAGGGGATTGACGTTAGAGCTGTAGTCCTTGATGTTGTCATGCTGCCACACGTCCCCGCCGTGGCGGGGGCGCGCCATCGACCGGACCTCCGGCCGCACCGCTTGTTCGATCATGTTCCCTTCCTCCTGGTGCGCCGCGGTATGGCAAAGATGCCGTCACCGTCGTCGATGATCGCGACCTCCACTCCGTACACGGCCTCCACCATCTCGGCGGTGATGACCTCCCGGGGCGTTCCCATTCCCACTATCTTTCCCTTGGACAGTATCATCACCTTGTCACAGTACTTGGCCAGGAGGTTCAGGTCGTGCGAGGCGATGACTATGGTCACGTTACCGCTGAGCATCTCGCGCAGGTGCTCCATCACCTCCAGCTTGTATCTCAGGTCCAGGTGGGCCGACGGTTCGTCCACCAGCATGATGCGGGGGCACTGCACCATGGCCTTGGCCAGCAATACTCTTTGACCCTCCCCGGAGGACAGTTCGGAGAACCGCCGGTCCTTGAGATGGTGGACGCCGTACTTCCTCATGGCCGCTTCCACCAGGCCCTCGTCCTCCGTGCTGTCCCACCACAGCCCTTTGGCGAACGGATACCGCCCGAGGGACACCAGCTCCTGCACCGACAGGTTGAAGTCCTCGTTGAACTCGGTCGGCACGTTGGCGCATACCCGAGCGATCTCATCCACCTTCATCTTGTTCAGATCGCGCCCCTCCATGAGGATGGTACCCGCCTTGGGCCTCAGTATGCCGTTCATGAGGCGGAGCAGCGTGCTCTTGCCCGAGCCGTTAGGTCCGATGAGTCCGATGAGCTCGCCGCTGCGGGCCTCGAACTCCACGTTCTCCAGTATATCGGAACCGTTGTAGCCGAAGCGGATCCCTTCGATGGTCAACGAGATCTGTGTCTCAGACGCCATATTCCTTCCCCCTCTTGTACATGAGATAGATGAAGAACGGGGCTCCTACCATGGAGATGATGGCCCCGATCGGAAGCTCCACCGGCCGGAGGGCGATGCGAGCGACTATGTCGGCCAACAGCAGGACGTTGGCCCCGACCATCATGGAGGCCGGGATGAGGAGCCGATGGTCGCCTCCCACCAGCATGCGGGCGGAGTGCGGAACGATCAGTCCAAGGAAGCCGATGATGCCGCAGAAGGCGACCGACACGGCGGTGAGGACCGAAACGATCAGTATCGAGATGGTCTTGAAGCCCTTGACGTTCAGCCCCAGATGGCGGGCGTGTTCGTCGCCCAGCAGGATCACGTTCAGTTCCCGCGCGAACAGCAGCAGCACCAGCGAAAGTACCAGCACCGTCAGGATGATGATCAACGATTCGACCCATGTGATGTAGGAGAACGAGCCGTACAACCAGAACAGGGCGCCACGGAGACGGTGGTTCTCGCTGAACACTATGAGCAGGGTGGTGAACGACGATATAGCGATGCCGATGATTATGCCGCTAAGCACGTAGTTGACAGAACGGCCCCCTGACGTCTCGGCCAGGGCCATGGTGAGCAGGAACGCGCCTATTGCTCCGACGAACGCGGCCATGGGAGTGGCGAACCCTGCCAGGGGGATGATGGCCACCCCGGCCAGAAGGGACAGCGTCGCGCCCAGGGCCGCTCCGGACGATATGCCGGTGACGTACGGGTCGACCAGCGGGTTGCGGATCAGGGCCTGCATCACCACGCCCGAGACGGACAGGCCGATCCCGACCCCGATGACCGCGACCGATCGCACCACCCGGTCCCAGATGATCCGTTCCTGCGGCACCGACATGTCCGGACCGAAATTGGAGATTATGTTCAGCAGGTAACCGAGCGTGTCGGAGAACGGTATGTCCACCGCCCCCAGCGACCACGACACCACCAGAAGAACGAAAAGGGAAAGAAGGCCGATGGCCAGCACCATCAGCAACTTGGCCTTGGCCCTGCTGACCATCGTACCGTCCAAGTTACAGCCCCCAGCGTTAGTCGCGGACCATGGCCACAGGGCCGCTGTACGCTCGTTCCAGGGCCACCGAGCTGCTCACCGAGGGCAGGTGATCGGCGTAATCGTTCCCGATGACGTTGATCGTGCCCCCGGTGGGATCGTAAGGCACCTTGGCCTCGAAGGCGCCCGGATGCATCATCTCGGCCATCAGCTGTACCGCGTCCGCGGCCCTCACCGACTGGCGATTGAAGATGTTCTCTCCCTGCCCCTGCAGGTAGAATATCTTGTTGTTCATCACCGCGGGGCTCTGCTTCCACAGCTCATCGTTCACGAAGAAGTCGTTCAGGTCCTCGGCGGCAGTGTCGGAGAACATGCTGGTGATGATCATGCAGTCGATGCTCTTCGCATTGGAGAGCATCAGCTCGCTCGAGGGAGAGAACCATCCCGACTGGTCGGCAAATACGTTCTTCCCTCCCGCCAGGCCGATCAGCTCGTCCACGGCGGTGCCGCTTCCCGACACGTATGCATTGGTGAAGCCCGTCTCAACGTACGTTACATACATCACGGTTGGCTTATCCAGACCTTCGACGGCGCTCTGAACGCTTTCGATCGAGGCCTTGATGTCGTTCGCCAGCACGGTGGCGTTCTCGGACGTCCCCGTCACGTTGCCCATCAAGCGAAGGTTGGCGTACACGCTGGCCAGGTCCTTCTGCTCGAACATCTGCAGCACCGTCACGTTGGCGTCGATGAGCTTAGACGCCAACTGCTGATGCGCATCTGTGCCGTAGTCTACCAGCACGAGGTCCGGATCGTAGCTCAGGATCACTTCGTAGTTCGGTTCCCAGAATCCACCCACGGTCTTATTGGCGTCCCGCAGGGCGGCCGCCTCGGCCGGGTAGTCACAATAGTCGGTCACTGCCACCAGCTTGTCCCCGAGGCCCAGCGCGAACACCATCTCGGTGAGGCCCGGAGTACAGGACACGATGCGCTCAGGAGGCGCGTCCAATATGACCTCCCGCCCTGCCGCGTCAGTAAGGTCCGCGGCCTCTCCTGACTGGAGCAGACCGCTGGTGAGCGCCACCGCCACGACTGCCACGATCAGCACGGCCACTAGGCCAATGGCTATGATTCCACGTCTGTTGAGTCCCATAAATGATCCTCCTAATCATTCCTTTAGATGGATGATACATCCAACTGACTGAGAATGCTGGATTGAATATATTAAATGTTGCTGACGGAGGGCGATTTACCATCTAGAATAATTAGAATGAAAAATAAGAATGAAAAGAGGGAAGGTTTTTGCTCAGACGGTGCGGACCCAGCCGAACTCGTCGTCGATCTCGCCATACTGGACGCCGGTGATCGTGTCGTACATCTTCTGCGACACGGGGCCGATGCGTCCCCCGTTGACGATGACGTTCTTGCCCTTGTGGTGGATCTCACCGACGGGCGAGATAACAGCCGCCGTTCCGGTGCCGAACACCTCGGTCATGCTGCCGTCCTCGATGGAACTCATAACCTCGTCGATGGAGATGCGTCTTTCCTCGACGGTCATGCCCCAGTGGCGAGCCAGCTGCAGCACGCTGTTGCGAGTGATGCCCGGAAGGATCGTGCCTTCCAGCGGAGGGGTGACGAGGGCGCCGTCCTTGACGAAAGCGATGTTCATGGTACCCACCTCGTCGATGTACTTGCCCTCCAGCGCGTCCAGCCAGATGACCTGCGAGTATCCCTGCCGGTTGGCCTCAGCCTGCGGCAGCAGCGATGATGCATAGTTGGCAGCGGTCTTCGCCTCCCCCAGCCCGCCAGGGCAGGCGCGCACGAAGCTGCCGGACGTCATCAGCCGGACCGGGTTGAGGCCTTCCTTGAAGTAGGCCGCCACCGGAGATGTCATGATGTAGAACGAGTAGGACTCCGAGACCCTTACTCCGATGTAGGACTCGGTGGCGAAGATGAGGGGCCTGATGTAAAGAGCGGTGCCTCTGGCCTTGGGGACCCACTCCCTGTCCAGATCGATCAGCGACTCCACGGCCTGCACGAACTTCTCGTTGTCCACGGTCGGTATGCACACCCGCTCGCAGGAATGCTTCATCCGCTCCGCGTGCATGTCTGCGCGAAAGATGTTGACGCCGCCATCGCGGTTGCGGAAGGCCTTGAGGCCTTCAAAGACAGTCTGCCCGTAGTGCAAGGTGCTCAGGGACGGAAGTACCTGAATATGCCCGAAGGGAAGGATCTCCGGCTCCTGCCACTTCCCATGGGCGTAATCCATCCTGAACATGTGATCGGAGAACGTCTCTCCGAAGCTCAGGTGGTCAAAGTCGACCTTTCCGATCCTGCTCTCCTTCACTCTATGGGTTTTTATGTTCACGGTATCGCCACGCGTTCAAACCCGTAAGACCAAAGTCATATTTACGCATGTCTGTGATTGTCACGGGCGCTCGTCGCGGCTACAACGGCAGGTTGGCATGCGAACTCAGGCCCTAGCCTGTTGACCCGGAGGACAGAAGGCCGTCGCCGTTCTCTTGCGCTTCGCCATCGAGATGTCCTCCAACACCGTCCATCCGTCAGGTCCGAGCAGCGAAGGGTCCACGGAGAATGGGTCGATCAGACTGACCTCCTCCACCTCGACGAAGGCCAAGAACCGGTGGCCGGCCCACCTCTGGAACTGCTGCTCAGTGAGCATGAGCTTCCTCTGGTTCTGCACCACCCGGATGACGGAGGCCTCCTGGCTGAGCATCGGGGTGCTGTCCGCCTTCCTTACCTTGGCGGAAGCCCTCACGGTCCCCTCATCGCCCTCCCGAACGAAGAACAGACGGTCGCCCTCTCCCACCACCCCGTGCGGAGGCCGCCTTTCCGTGGAACCGCGGACTATCATGCTGTTCACGCCATCGCACAGCCGTTCGAGTTCCTTCGCCTCGCGGTCCAGTCTTATCAGGTGGTCCATGTGGTCAACGCGGAGAGGGGCTCGGTTAAAAAAGTTATTCCCTCCGTTCCCCGGAGGGAAGAGCAGTGAACGCAGGTTTTCTATCCCGGAGCGGGATGCAGGGGCATGTGCGTTCTACCGGACCACGAGATCATGGAGCGCCTCCGCTCCGGCAGCCTCGTCATCACCGACTATCACGACGGATCGCTGACGCCGAACGGCTACGACCTCCGGATCGCCGAGGTGTCGGTGCCATCGGTCGGCTTGACGGTGAGGGATGGAACGGCAATGGTGCCGCCCAAGGCCATGTTATTCGTGTCCACGCTGGAGCGCGTTGAACTGCCCCGTGACCTGGCAGGCCAGCTGTGGCTTCGTACCTCGTGGATGCGGAAGGGCGTCCTGGCCGGTCTGGGCAAGGTGGACGCCGGGTTCCGTGGAACGCTGACGTTCATGGCGGTGAACCTCTCCGACAAGGAGCTGGAGCTGCCGATAGGCGCGAGGTTCGTGCAGCTGGTGTTCGAGACGCTCCATTCGCCGGCGTCCCTGACCTACGAGAAGCGGAGCGGTAACTACCAGGGGCAGAACGGCATAACGCTAGCACCAGTCCAGAAGACGGATGTCCAGGGCGAAGACGCTCATCGTCGGTGAGTAGGTCTTAAGCTCCTCGATGCGGTCCATCCCTATACGGACGCACATCCCCCTGGCTTCGGCGGACAGCCCGACGGCGATGCTCGAGATCTCGTCCCTCTCGCATATCACGTACAGATGTATCGTCCCCCCCATGTTCAGCTTGGTGAGGGCGTCGGCGAAGAAGCTCCTGGCCGAATGCGGCAGGTTCATGATGATGCGGTCCGCTCCCACGATGCCGGAGAGCAACTCCACCGCATCCCCCTCCAGAGGGACGACCGTCGTCACCTTGTTCAGCCTGATGTTCTCCTTAAGGTGCTCCACCGCGTCGCGGTTGAGGTCCATCGCGTAAACGACCGCGGGGCTGGCATGCTTGGCGATCATTATGGAGAACGGGCCGACCCCGGCGAACATGTCGACGACCTTCTCGCCGCCCTTCACCAAGGAGGCGACGCGCATGCGCTCGTTCGCCAGCCTGGGATTGAAGTACTCCTTAGCAGGATCGACCGCCAGACGGACGCCGTGCTCCAGATGGACCGTCTCGGTGGACGGGTCGCCGGCCACCACTTGTAAGTCTCGAACCCTCAGCTCTCCTTTCACGCCCTGGTCCAGCGCGACGGTGCGCAGCCGCGGGAACGTCCTCAGCAGCGCCTCGCCGACCCTGTCCGCATGCTCCGCGAGGTCATCTTCCAGGCGGATGATGGCAACGTCGCCTATGATATCGAAGGATGTGGGAAGCCGCTCGCGCACGCCGTCTGGCACATCGGCCACGTTCCGGTAGTCGGTCTCCAGCACCTCCCTGCTATCCATCTCTTCCTCCGCTATTTCGTAGCCGAGCGTCGCCGCTTCGGAGGAGAGCACCGGCAGCAGCACGATGTCGCCATCGCGCCGGATGCGGACGCCGATGTCCAGCAGCCCCAGCTCTAAAAGCTTTTTACGGGTGGACTCGGCTTCCCCCCTCGGCACCTTAAGGCAGAGAGCACACACGGTGATCATGATGGGACATTTGATATTTGTGGGTTTAGGGCTGTCCAGGCCAGAGGACATGAGCGTCAGGGCGCTGGAGGCCCTTCGCAGCTGCGACGAGGTGTTCGCGGAATTCTACACCTCGCGACTGATAGACGCCACCCCGGAGGAGCTGGAAGCGTTCATCGGCCGCAAGCTGACGGTGCTGCGCCGCAGCGAGGTGGAGGAGGGGAATATCATAATAGAGGCCGCCCGCTCCAAGAGAGTGGCGTTCGTCGTCGCCGGCGACCCAATGTCAGCGACCACTCATGTGGACCTGCGCTTGCGCGCCATCGAGGAAGGCATTGATACCGACCTCGTTCACGGCGTCTCCATCTTCACCGCCGCCGCGGCCGCCTTCGGCCTGCAACCTTACAAGTTCGGGCGCGCCGTGACGATACCGTTCCCGGAGCCCGGCTACCTCCCTTCGTCGCCATATGAGAACATCCTGGAGAACCGCTCCCGCGGCCTGCACACCCTGGTCCTGCTGGACATCCGCGAGGAGGAGGGCAGGTACATGACCGCGGCCGAGGCAGTCAGGTGGCTGCTGGACGCCGAGTCCCGGCTGCGAGGAGGGCTTCTGGACGGTGATACAGTGCTGTGCGCCGGCGCCCGCATCGGCTCCTCGCAGCAGAGGCTTCTGGCGGGCTCGCCCTCGATGCTTTCGGGGACGGACATGGGGCCACCCCTGCACTGCGTGATCATTCCCGGCCGCCTGCACTTCATGGAAGCGCGCGCGCTAGTCCGCATAGCCTCGGCGCCCGAGAGCATTCTCCGGGATGACTAGATGCCGGTGTCGAGGAGGATCGTCACGCGGAGGTCCTCCGCCGCGGGATCGGAGCGCACGCCGTAGCGGATCATGGCATTAGGCACCCTGGCCTGAACGTGGCCCAGGATGTCGCGAAGGGAGTACTGGTCCACTTCACGACCGGACACCACCACCAGCGCCACGGTGGAGTCGCCCAGGTTGAAATCGAACCATGGCGAGTCGAACGCTTCCGAGACGGCCACCATTTCGCGCTGCATCCCCACCCCGGCGCCGGCCCCCATGCGCAAGTGCCTGGCTGGCCCGAGCTCACCCCTCAGCACCCGCAGGTCGGACCTGGTCAGGACGCCGGCCAACTCCTGGGGCGGCACCGTCATGATCTCGTCCATGACCTTGAAGGTGCGGCGGAAGGGCAGATTTGGAGCGACCTTCAGCAGGCCGTCGTTGGGATAGGTGATGGTGAGATGGGCCGCATCGATCAGGCGAGGAAGCGCCAAAGCGGCGGTGCTCCGGCGACAGGGGCCCTCGGCCGAGAACGGCAGGGTGACCGACGCCACCACCATCCCGCTCAGGCGGCGGCAAAGGTTGGCCAGTCCGGGGATGATGTGACTCCCGGTCTCCCCGCCCAGGCCGGCGAACAGGAAGATTAGGTCGTAGCCCTCGATCTCCTCCCTGAGCCGCCTTGAGATATTGCGCTCCACGCCTCCCACCATGCGCGGCGTCGCCGAGGTCAGGAGCGCCATCTCTTCGGAATTGAGCACCAGCCGCCTCTGGTTCGGAGGCCCGTTGACATCGTCGAGGTGATTGCACAACCCCACCGATGGGAACGGAGAGTTGGCTATGGCATTGCACCCCGCCCCCCCGATGCCTATGGCCTTGAGACGGGGGCGTTCAGCAAGGTCGCCGTATCCCAGGGAACGCACATCTCGGACCATCCAGTGGAAAAGACTGCACCGGGAGATAAAAGTATTGAAAAATATCGGGCAGGACGGGACATGACGACCGTTCAGGGGGCCGTCTCGTTGATCAGACGACCCGCCCTGCCGCCCGGAGAGTGCACAGGGTTGTCAGTGGTCATGGTATCGTTCTCGAAGACCTGAGTTTCCCTCCGAGCCGTGATTATCATTGTCACTTCGAGCGGATAAAGATGTGCACTACACGAACGCGGGCAAGGTGTCGCCGGGGCGCTACGGTGTCGACGCCCGACATGATTCCCATGCAGGGCGGCCCCACGGCACAGTCCTCAGTGGGCCCTTGCCGATGAACCGGAACGACCTTGCGAATGCACCTTTCCTCGGTCGCCCTCGATCCACGAATGCAAGATGGACGGTTTCTGGTCAGTCATCGCCGATCTTTTTTAGCCATTCCTCACGCCATAGGAGAAAACATGATCGATCGCAGCCCTCATGGAACCCTCCGTCGCAATAGACATTCTCAAGGTAGTACGTGGGCCGTTTGATCGTTCGCAGCTCCCCGGTCGACTCTAGCATGATGCGGTTGACCCTCTTGAACACCTTGAAACTTTGACCGCAATATTTTCTCATCTCGGGCATGAAGTTCAGCCCATGGAGGCGGCTGTTGCGGTCGAGGCCCGCCTCTATCTCTTCAAGCGTTTTGACCTCGATCCAGTCCCCAGGCTGAAGTTCCTCATATTGGGATTTGATAGGTTTTGTACGGTTAGCTCCTTGGCTGCTCCCGTCCCGTCCCTGCACCTTCCTCCACACAGGTATGGCCCAGGGCATCCTGCAGTAAATCATATCATAATAGGTGAATAATGTCTTCCGTCGCAGTGGTTGTGGAGTCGAATCCGAAATGTGCTTTCCCGTGCGATATAGGAAATGACATTGAACCATACTGTGCACCCTGAATTGATGGCTTCGAGTGCAACCTACTTATCTATTTCCATAACGGCGTTACCTGGCCAGAAAGGAGCAGTGATGACCTTACCAACATTTCGTGCCGATATGCCAACATGTTTGCACGGCCCATCCGTGCGGCGCTGCCTCGGCTGCGTCGTGATGAAGACGGTCAGCGGACCAATTAAAGCCCGATTCCCCGTTGAAGTCTATGAGCTATCTTGATCCTCAGGGTGTAATCCTTACTGTATTCGAAACTGTTGACGATCTTTCCACCAAACCGGCGCTTGAACTCGTTGATGCCTTCTGCCTGAGGGTTGGGCTCTGCTCCAACATAGTAGCCGCCCATATCTACCACTTCAAGCCCTTTCTCCTTGGCATACCTTATCGCGCTCCACCACAGCAGTCGGTTGGCGTTGGCGACGTTGCATCTCATGTCTTTCTCGATATCCAACCGTCGGGAGGCCGAGATCACTCCCAAGAGGGCCCTCTCATCAGCGAGGAACAAAACTCCGCCGATCAGTTCTCCGTCCACTTTAGCAGTGAAGAGCTTTCCCTTTTCTTGCACGAAGTCGAGCGGAAAGGTATTGTGATCCAGGCCCTTCACGTCCCTGAATTCCTCATTGAGCTTGAGAAACGCCTCATGGTCCCGATCGATCTGGACGTCCACTCCGTCCCTCTCCGCCCTCCTGATGCCGCTCCGGCATTTGGAGTTGAGCATGCTCCAGACGTGGTCAATGTCCTTGGTCAGGTCGATCTCTATCGTGGCCAGGTCCTTCCTCAGGAAGCCAGGCATGTCCACCTTGGTCCTGCATGCATAGAAATATGCGCTGTCGATGCCTTCCACATCAAAGGGGGAGTCGCTCAACCATATGGTGCGCGTCTTGAACCCCATGATGTGCCTATCGTATGCGATCATCGATGTGCAACTTCCTCGATTAAGTAACGAGGTGGGGTCGCACTAGATATTCTTTCCACTCTATGAGAGGGCATGTCCCATTGAGAGGGGGCCAAGCTTTGGTTAAGGTTAAATGCAGCGGGATCGAAAAGAGAGGATGCTTTGAAAGATGGAGGTCCGAGTTCGACGCGCCGCAGATATCTGGTGTTGGCCACCATGGCAGCGGCCATGCTTGTGGCGATACCATCATTATTCATTGACGGTGCCATACTGGCGATCCTCTTGGCAGCCTTGCTCCTTCTTAAGGAATTAACGGACGTGCAAGAGAAGGGAACGGCCGTGGGCCGTGCCATTCTGAACGGTGCTCTGTTGACGTTCGGAGCATTCTTCATTTACAACATAGGCACGATGCTCGTGCTATGACCCCAACCCACTTGAGCCATCGTTAATCTCAATCAGTAAGGATAAATACGCATCGATGAAGTAGAACAGGACGACTTGATGGCTCAGTAGTACGTCGGTCTAAGAGCAGTACGACAGAGAAGGTGCGGCTGTGAAGATTGCCATAGTGTCCCCTCTTTGGGGGCCTGCATATCCCACAGGGTCTGGAGTGTACGCGTATGAGCTGGCTACGCGCATGGCGAATCTAGGGCATGAGGTCCATGTATTCACGTCCCAGGTGGGAAATTTCCCCCCCATGGACCTGCCTGCCAACCTGCACCTGCGGGTCTTGCGCACCTACAACATGATGTGGGACATGAACCCCATAGCGAACGTTCTTCCCATCCTCGTCCGCGAGGACTTCGATGTTGTCCATGTGCACTCTTACATATTCTTCATGTCCAACAGCGCTGCATTGGCCCGCCTGATGCGAAGGTTCCGATACGTGCTGAACTTTCATGGAGGAATAAGCCACAACGGCATGCCTAGCTCCTGCTCAAGCAAGATATGGATAAAGGACCATATCTTCGACAGAACGCTCGGAAGGGTCACCGTCAGGCTGGCTGACGAGGTCGTGAGCGTCTCGAAGAGCGACATCCCCCTGATCAAGAGCACCTTCGGGGTGACCGCACATTACATACCCAATGCGGTGTCGACGGAAAAGTTCAACCCGGTCGAGAACGGGTCCCGCGTCATCACCTATGTGGGCAAGTTGGAGCGATGGAAGGGGGCGGGTGACCTCTTGAGCATATTCAAGAAGGTCGACAAAGAGGTCAGGGACGTGAAGTTCCGGATCATTGGCGACGGTAGTCTCGCGGGCATGTTCCGCAAATCGGGCATACCCCTCGAGCTATTAGGGCATATACCTCACGAGAACATGCCTGCGTACTACCAGGACTCCGCGGCCTCCGTGCTCCCGTCGTACATGGAAGGGGCGCCGACCACCTGCATGGAGTCACTAGCCTGCGGGGTGCCCTGCGTCGCCACCAACGTGGGCGACACACCGGAGATCGTGTCGGACGGAAGGACGGGGTTCCTGGTCGATCCAGGCGACATGGATGCGTACGCATCGCACCTCATCGAGCTCCTAGAGGATAGGACGCTCAGACACCGGATGGGTGCTCAAGGCAGACAGCATGTCATCGATCATTTCAGCTATGACCGGGTGGTCGAGCAGATGTTAAAGGTCTACAACCGATGATCACACATGGGACGTGAGAAAGGGGCGCGGAGGCATATGAGGCGGCCCACGTCAATTATTTATCTAGTTCGTTCCGATGTTAAATAAGTGCACGGGAAGAGGCTGGGGATCCTGACGTTTCCAATAAGCGAAGCGGGCACCATCCCCCTCTCGCAGCTCATTGACATACTGTACATGGGAGCCGAGAAGCTCTACCTGCTCACAGGGGGCAGGGGATATGACCGTTTCAAGGACGACAGCAGGGTGATGGCGTACGACATTCATCACGCTGCAGGCAAAGGCCGGCTGAAGAGGGCGCGCCAGTATCTAAGGACCCAGATGGAGATGGCCTATCGGATGGTCAAACTGTCCGATGAAGTGGATGAATGGATTTTTTTCATCGGAGGTGACGGTTTGTTCATACCCATGATGGCCATGCGCTTGATGGGCAAGCCTGCGACGCTCACGTTCGCCGGTTCCAATTACAACTCGTACGCCTCCACCAACGATGCGTTCTCGGAACAGATGCGCCTTCTCACCAACATCAACTGCGCCCTGGCCACCCGGGTGGTGTTGTACACCCCCCGCCTGACCGAGGAGTATGGCTTGGAACGATGCAAGCACAAGATCATAATTGCTCACCGGCATTTCGTGGACACAGACACGTTCCGCCGGACACGGGCGCTTGGTGAGAGAGGACCTCTGATCGGGTACGTGGGGCGATTGTCCGAGGAGAAGGGGGTTAGACGCCTGGTCGAGGGTTTTGCTCAGATGTCGGATCGAACGTCGGAACTCATGATAATTGGTGATGGGCCGCTTCGAGAAGAGCTTGAAGCGCTCGTCGACGCCAGTGGCCTGAGCGGAAGAGTGCATTGGGCAGGATGGGTACCGCATGATGAACTGGGAGAACGGTTGAACCAGCTCCATCTGCTGGTCCTGCCCTCATATACGGAAGGCCTCCCCAATGTCATGTTGGAGGCCATGGCCTGCGGCACCCCCGTCCTGGCCCCGAAGGTAGGTTCGATACCTGACGTGCTGGAGGACGGGTCGACAGGGTACCTTATGGATGATAATGACGCCGCTACCATATGCAAGAGCATGCAGAGGGCGCTGAACGATGAGACGCTGGATGAAATAGCTGAGAAAGGCATGCACATGGTGATGGAAAAGTTCAACTTCCGCTCCTCGGCAGTATTGTGGAAAAGCATCCTTGAAGGATCGAGCGGAACGAGGTAAGCATGCCCCGATGGGCGAATGGCCTTGACCGCGCGCTGGCCCCCATAGGGGTCGGAGCGGCAGCATTCCTCATATTTTATACCTTGTTAATGGGTCTTAGCCCCCAGTATGTTCTGGTCGCAGCCCTGATGGCCGTTGTCTGCCTGTTTTGGTCGCTCCAAAGAAAACGGCTTCACCTTCGTGAGTTGACCGATCCCTATGACGGGCTCAACAGAGCAAGGCTCGCCCTGGCCACCATATTCTTCGTCCTATTCACGCTGAGCATTCTATCAGTCTATTTCAGAACTTCCCTGTACGAGCGGCCGGTGGAATACTTCGTCCTGACCGCCCTGATGGTAGGGGCGGTGGGAGTTCAGACCCTCACGTCGAAGGGGAGATGGACATACCTTGCGCTGGTGCAGATCATCATCATCGGACTGAGCCTGGCATGGTCCCAGCTCTTCCTCTTCCCGGGGGTGATGCAGGCAGACCCTTGGTACCACCAGTTGTTCACGCAGTTCATGCTTGCCGAACAGCGGATCCCGGATTTCTCCTATGAGCACATACCTCTCTTCCATCTCCTGGTGGGCTCGACGTCCCTGGTGGACCAATTGGATTACAAGGCCGCGATGACCCTGTCGGTGAGCCTGGGGCAAACCGTCGTCCTGATCCTGTTCACATTCCTATTGGGAAGGTCTCTGACGCGAAGTCCGCAGCTCGGTTTGCTCGCCGCGCTGGTCCTTGCGTTCTCTGATCACGAGATAATGATGGCTGCTACAGTGATTCCGGGTTCCCTGGCCGCGGCGTTCGTTCCCGTGATCATCTATATGCTGGTGAAGGTCGAAAGATGGAGGGGCGTTGCGATCGGGATCTCAGCGTTCCTCATGTGCGCGGTGGTCCTTACCCACACCATCACATCGACCTGGGTCGCGGCGTTCATGGTGGTGGGCATCATCGCATCGTTCATCGCGGGTAAACGGGAACGGTGGATGAAGGTGTCCACCCCGGCGCTGTCCGCGTTCTTCATCACCATCATGATCGGATGGTGGGGCTTCGCATCGGGCGACGTGAACTATCTGGCCGAGCTGTTGAGGTTAGGGTTCAGCAAGGAGCTGGTGGAGCCAGGTCGCATGCTCATCAGCCTACCGGTGCAGGAACAGTTGTTGGTCGCGGCAGGCATGTACATCCTGTTCGCCCTCTCCCTGATCGGGATCTTCTATCTCATGGCCAGATGGAGGAAGGGTCATAGTTTCGAGATGGCGTTGATACTGGCGACCCCCTTGGCCATCGGCTTCCTGTCCATGCTGACGGGGCTGTTCATAAATCAGCAGAGATGGTTCTTTTACGCGCAGATAGCCCTGGCCATCCCCGCCGCCATCTCGCTCTATCTCATTTTCGGGCTGCCTACGCGCCGGCAGGCCCGTGTGGCAGCCATGGGCCTCTTCACCACGGGGATGGCGTTCTTGATGATAATGGGGGGGATAGCGAACACTGATAACCCAATCCTCTCTCCCACCGCTGTCGTTCGGGGAGGGATGACCCTGGGGGAGATGGCGGCAGCGCAGACCACCTCCAGCATGGGGCCTCCCCCGGCCATGGACTCGTCCTATGCCAGCCCGTTCCTGCTCTTTGTAGGGTACGACTTCATGCGCCTCGACGACGCCTTTGTCGATAGGAACTTTAGTGGTGCGGACGGCCACCTCATTCTGATCAGGGACGCTGTTGCGGACGGCTCCACCTTCGACATAGTAGGAGGGCTGTATCGATTGGAGTACCCCGTGGAAGAAGTACTCTACTCCAGCGGCCACTACAAAGTGTATGACGGAGGCTCGGTGAGCGGCTACCTAAGTGAATGAACATCAAGGCCGGGGAGCGGCAGGGATCGCCTGGTTCCCCGCAGTCCGCCTCAGTAATGGCTATGCGCTCCGCATCATGAGCTTCTGATGCCCGCTCAGACCATGAAGGGGCCGATCGCGGCGATGTTAGGGCCTAGTGCACAGGTAATAGATCCATGGCTCGACCGAGCTGCGAAGATCCTCCAGACCCTCGTACTCCCTGCCGCTCTCCACCGAGAACGCCCTGATACCATCGAAGCCGGCCTCCTGCAGCTGCTTGAACTGATGTTGCGGCGATATGTAATAGGTGTCCATTCTGAACCGCAGGTTCTGCCAGCCGTCGTCGAACAACCCGAAGTCTTGCCCAAGGGGGCGGCGGCCCCGATTGATGGCCCTCAACATCAGATATCTTCGTGGCCCGGACCAGAAGCTCGCGGCGAACAACCTGCTCATGAAGTTCAGGTTGTGGGACGAGAAGAAGAACACCCCGGAAGGAGCCAGTAGCCTGTGCATCTCATCCAGCACTCGTCTCCGGTCCTCCGCCGGCACCTCGTCGATGCCATTGTAGCTGAACAGGACAGCTCCGAAATGACCATCTGGGAACTGCGGGAGGGAACGGGCGTCGCCGACCTCGAACATCGCGTTCGGCAGATCCCGATAGCGACGGTTGCATGCATGGACCATCTCTTGCGAATAGTCGACGCCCACATATTCGCCAGCGTGCGAACAGAACGGTAGGGTGGTCCTTCCCCCTCCCACACCAAGGTCCAGGAGCCGCAGGCCGGTGAGCCGTTCCCGGTACATGTCAAGGAACGCCTGCTCCGGTCCCTGTAATCCGTCCAGCCTGCTGTATCTATCCACGACCTTGCTGTTCTTGTAGTAACGCTTGTTCCGGTTCATCCCCATACCGCCCGGACCCTGCATCGATAGGGGATGCGGTCCGCTTTAACATTATCCGAGGGGATCGTGTTGGTCCGGATGGACGACCCATGCGGAAGGGCATTGATGGACCCCTCACTAAAACGATGTTCAACCCCTATCGGACAGGAAAGATGAGTGAACCTCATGGAGGCACACGAACCTGAAGTCTTTCCGACGCCCGTATCTGAGCACGTCGTCCATGCGCCGGATGAGCGCATCGACGTCGCTCTCTGACCTCGTCACCGGACTGGCGTTCGGAACGACCTCCATGCTGTGCATCATCATGTTCAGCACGACCGTCTCCCTTCCCTCGTTGATCCTGAGCAGCTTCTCAATCGCCCGGATCATGCGCTCGGAGCTGGTATGGGATGGCCGGAGCCACATCGATGGGAAGAGGGCGTTGACGGCCATCTGGAACAAGGCGCTGCCCTGCACTGCTCTGAGCCTCCTGAGCGCGATGCCAGGCGCAGGGGTGGTGATGGATACCGGCACCTCCAGGAGCCTGGAGCGCCCTGGCAAGGCGATGTCTTCCCGGCTGGGATGGTAAGGTTGATCCGCCGCGTGTGAGAAGTCGGCAAGGCCTTCGGGATAATCCCACCTCAGGGTGGGAGTGACGCTGGTGTCCACTAGGTAGCCCAACTCTTCGAGGCATCTTACCGTGTTCCCTCCCGCCCCGAAGCGCCCCGCACGAAATGAGAGGGGGCGGCGTCCGAAGCGAGCGGTGAACAGGTCCGATAGGTTCCTAAGTTTGAGGAACTCCAGCTCCTCTGGATAAGCACACTGCATGTCCGAGGTCCTCTCGTTGGCCATGTCCCCCGCCCGTCCATGCGGCGCTACGAACTCACCATGCAGGTGAGTTCCCAGCTCGCAGCCCCTTGTTGCATTCAGTGCTCGGACGGACGCCTTATCGTCGATCACCTCTCCGCTCAGAAGGTAGGTCGGTCTCGCGCCGTGTTCATCGAACAGCGGGGTGAGCCGTTCGGGTATGCCTTCCGTGACGGAACGGAACGTTCTGTCGGCAGACACCGTCCAAGCGGGCGACTTGTCGATCTCGGTGTCGATCGAGATCGTGAACAGGACCGTTCTTGTTCTAGGCATGTTCCCCGGCTCACAGCCTGCGGTAGTAGAAGCCTTCCCGTTCAGCAGCCTCACCGTCGAATATGCCTCTTACGTCGATGAGAACTGGATTGCTATTCATCATCCCCTTGATCTTCGCAAGGCTCATCTTTCTGAACTGGTCGTGCCCTACCGCTGCGATCACGCAGTCCATGCGTCCGCTCTTTGCAGAGTAGGGCATCACTCCAAACCTCTGCAGCTCTTCCGATGCGATCAGGGGGTCGCTGCCGTAGACGTTCGCGCGGAATCCCTGGAGCTCTCTGACCATATCCTTCACGGGGCTCTCCCGCGTGTCAGGGACGTTCTCCTTGTATGTGACCCCCATGATCAGGACCTTGGAGCCGTTGATGACCTTTTCTGCATCGTTCAGCCCTCTGACCGCCATCTCCGCCACATATTTGGGCATGTAATCGTTTATCGATCGACCGGCCAGTATCACCTGGGCATGATAGCCCACGTCCCGTGCCTTGGTGACCAAGTAATAGGGGTCGACCGGTATGCAGTGGCCGCCCACCAGGCCGGGGTTGAATCGGATGAAGTTCCACTTGGTGGAAGCAGCCGACAACACCTCCCCCGTGTCAATGCCCAACTTGTGGAAGATGATCGCCAGTTCATTCATCAAGGCGATGTTCAGGTCCCTCTGGATGTTCTCGATCACCTTGGCTGCCTCGGCCGTACGGATGTTCCTCACCCGATACGGGTGGGATACCATGCCGTATAGGCTCTCAAGTAGCGAGGCGGTCCTATCGTCGATCCCTGACACGATCTTGGTTATCTTCTCCAGAGAGTGTTCATCATCTCCGGGATTGATGCGCTCAGGGGAGTAACCCACTCCAAAGTCCCTCCCGCACTGGAGCCCCGAGTTCTTCTCCAGGATGGGGACCACCACCTCCTCGGTCGCTCCTGGATATACGGTGGATTCCAGGACAACTATGGCCCCCGGTCGCATGTTCCTCCCCACCGCAGCGGCCGCTGACTCGATATACCTAAGATCAGGTTCCTTGGAACTGGTCACGGGGGTGGGGACGCAGATTATGATGAAGTCGGCATTCCGGATGTCTTCCGGTCGAGAGGTCAGCTCCAGTTCTGGTGTCGTCCCCCTCAGGGCCGCCAGACGAGCCTCGTTGACGTCGTAGCCTAGCGTCCTGACATGGTCGGAGAATGCCTTGGCGAGCGGAAACCCCACATATCCCAGCCCCACGACGCAGACAACGGCGTTCATGATGTCATCGCCATTGATGCTCGACGTTTCTGACGGTAGAGCGTTCACCTGATGCTGGAGAACCATTCTATAGTCACCTCCAATCCATCCTCCAGGGAGTGCTCGGGCCGATAGCCGAAAGCGTCCCTTGCCGCGGTTATGTCCGCAACCGAATGCAGGATGTCGCCTGGACGGCGAGGCCCCTTGACAGGTTCGACGTCCGAGCCCATCGCGTTGATTATCATCCAAGCCAGCTCTTCGATGCTGGTCTGACGCCCTCCTGAGATGTTGAACGCCCCCTCCACATCCGATTCCATGGCCAGCAGGTTGGCGTCGACCACGTCCTGAACGAATGTAAAGTCCCTTGTTTGGGCCCCGTCGCCGTACATCAGGGGCGGTTCACCATTTAGGACGCTCGATATGAACCGGGGAATCACCGCAGCATACTCGGATCGGGGGTCCTGATGTGGTCCGAAGACGTTGAAGTAGCGGAGGCAAATGGTGGCCAGGCCGTACAGTTCGGAGAAAACATGGCAATAATGCTCTCCGGCGAGCTTGGAGATGGCATAGGGCGATCTTGGGTTCGGCCTCATACTCTCGTCCTTGGGGAGGGTGGGGGTGTCACCATATACGGACGACGATGAGGCTGTCACCACCTTCCCGACGTTGGCGTCCCTCGCCTCTATGAGGACGTTTAGGGTGCCTTCGATATTCACCTCGTTCGTCGATAATGGGTCTTTGACCGACCGGGCGACCGAGGGCAGCGCCGCTAGGTGAAATATGTAGTCAGCACCCTTGAACGCCTCCCGTAGAAGGGAACGATCCAGTATGCTCCCCCGGACCAGATCCACGTCCCCGCCCTGGACCAAACGGTCAATGTTCGCCAATCGGCCGGTGGAGAGATCGTCGATGATCCTTACCGAATGACCATTTGTAACCAATCGCTGGGCCAGATTGGAACCTATGAAGCCAGCTCCCCCGGTGATGACGATTTCTTTCAATATGATCGGATGGTCTTATTGGAGGATGGACGCATTTAATACTTCGGAGACGAACAAAAAGTGACCTGAGGGGAAATTCTCCTGTCCAAGGTCACACGTCCAATGGCCTTTCCCCAGCAAGCCCTTTGTCAAGGGAATTTCTCACCAATCTCGCACCCTTCAGCAGGGGGGAATAATCCTTCTGATAGTCATAACGGCTGACGAGCGCTCCGCCGAAGCTCCTCTTGAACTCGTTGATGTTGCTCTTCTCCTGATCCGGATGCTCTCCGGTGTAGTAGCCCCCTATGTCATAGGTGTCCATGCTCCGTTCCTTGGCGTACTTGATCATCTCCCACTCCAGCATACGGTTGGCATTGCCTACTAGGCTCTGTCTCTCCGGCTCCACCTCCAGCCGGATAGTGGCCCCGATCAATCCCCTCATGTTCAGGTCGTCGACCAAGTTGAAACAGCCAGCCAGGAGCTCACTGTCCAGGACGGCCGTGAAAAGGGTGCCGTACGCTTTCATATATTCGGGCGAAACGGTGTGGGAGGGGAGTCCCTTGATCCTCCGAAAGCGATCGTTCATCCTGATGAACTCTTCCTGATTCTTGTCGATGCTGATCTGAACTCCCGCCCTCTCCGCCTTCTTGATCCGCTGCCTATTCGTTTTCCCCAACTCATTCCACAGGGCGTCAAGCGGCCTTTTCAGATCGAGAACAATCGTGGAATGCTCCCTTCTGCTGAAACCCGGTAGGTCCACCTTGCAGGGGCAGGACATGAATGTGACCCCGGCCACTCCATCGACCTCGAAGGGGGCCTCACTGAACCAGATCGTGTATGTCTTGAAGGTCAGGAACTTGTTCTTAATACACAGCAGTCGGATCACCACCGCGGCTCATCCACCATAGTGGGATAGGTTTGGACGTCAAGGTATAATAATTGGCTCTGGCGGTCAGGAACGGCGGATGGATGACGCGGGCGAGGCGAAGACGTCACAGCCCAAGATGCTCCCAAGACGACCTTTTCATCAGATTCGCGCCCCTCATGACCATGGCTTCCACTTGCGGGAAATTACGATAGTGAGAAAGACCTCGGTCAGCAGGAAGCCGATCCCCACGCCGATTATCCCTATTTGGCTCATGAGCATCGTCCCGAGGCCAAGGATCCCCACGGCCATGGTCAAGTTGTATAGTATGAGCAGCCTCATCTCATTCTTTATCCGCTTGGTGTTTGCATACAGATCATTGAAGGCCATAGGGATCGTGCAGACAGCCAACACCATCAGCAGGTCCGATGAGTTCACGGAGTATTCCCCTCCGAACATCCCCAGCAGGTTAGGGGCGAATAGCAGAATGCAAGCCACGATAGGCGCCAGGATCAGGTATGCGATCTTCAGGGAGCGTAGGGCGATGCGCCTCGTCTCCTCGACGGATTGCGATCCCGCCGCAAAGAAGGACGTGGAGATGGCGTCGATGGCGATGAATATCACTGTTGCGATGGACCACGCCACGAAGAAGTACGCCCCCTGCTCCGCACCCTGAATATTGACCACCAGGATAGGAAGCAATAGGTATGGGGCACTTCCGATCATGCCCGCGACGTAATTGTTGGCCGAGTACTTGGCCAGGCTCCTGGCTATGTCCCCCTTGATCGCGAGCCGTGGACGGTAGCCAGGTACGGTCCTGCGGAGGAACATGTTGGCAATGATGAACGATGCTATTAGCGCTGCTACGGAAGCCCCCAGTATGCCGGACAGGCCTAGCGGGGCCAGCAGGACGACCGAGGATATCTTGATGGCGTCCCTTAGAACATCCCGGAAGATGAGCTGCCTGGTGAGCCTCATTACGATATAGTAGTTATGCTGGATGTACAGGACCGCCGTTGCCGCGGTGAGCACGACGAACATCACCACGAACGCGAGGTCGTCGGTGATGAAGCTCAGAGAAGGGGCCCATATCGACATGCCCGACAAGAAGACTATCGAGAGGGCCAAGGAACCGACCAGGGCGGTGGATTGGCATGTGCCGACGAAGCCGTTGGGGTCCCTGGAGCTGGGCAGGAACCTTATCAGGCCTATGTCGAACCCGAATCGCGAGAACAGCGCGAGGAGGCCAGCCGCGGAGATGATCGCCGAATAGATCCCCACGTCCGATGGCAGGAATAATCGGGTGATCACTATGATGAACAGGAATCCGAGGACGGCGGTGATCCCCCCGTTCGTCATGAGATTGAAGGCGCTGATGAAGATGGGCTCTTTGAGCAGCTCCCTCACCTTGCCTATCAAATGCCGGAGAAGGGCCGGCCGATGATTGATACGGGTCGCTTCAGTGCTCTCGCCCCTCATGCCTCGATCCCCTGTTCGGGCCAGATCGCCTGCGTTACAGAGGCAACGTGGCCGTTAGCCTAGTGATGGTCACGGTCGCACGCTCGCTCCGCCACACGAGTCGGTGAGCGCCTAGATCGGCCATCGAACCATGGAGCGGGGCCTGAACATCGACTGACTATTCCATCGAAGTAGTCAATATACATTTGGCTGACAAGCCCCCAATCATATCTCGCTGCATCATCCCAATTGACTTCTGACATGGCATTCATGCGGTCCGGCTCTCGCAGTAGCTGCCTGATGGCGTTGGCGAGTTCGTATGGATCGGGTTCCACCAGGACGGCGTTCCTGCCATCCCTCACCGCCGTGGGTATCCCGCCGACGTTGGTACCCACTATGGGTCTGCCCAGGGCCATGGCCTCTATCGCGGTCACCGAGAAGCCTTCCGATACGGACGGGATGAGCACAATGTGCGCGGAGTTCAGATAGCTGAAGACGTCCGGTGACGGGACGAAACCGTGGAAGGTTATCCTGCCATCTAGCTCCAGCTCCTTGGCCATGATGCGTATCCCATGGCCTTCCGGGATCTTTCCCAGCATGTGCATCTCCAACCCATCCAGGTCCCTAAGCAGGGACATGGTCCGCACTGCCAATTCCCCTCCCTTCTGCCATCGGGAGCCCCCCATGTACACTATCTTGCGGCCATCTCCGCGCAGGGCGACCCCCGCCTGCCGCCTCATCTCGTCCACATGCACGCCGTTGGGGATGGCGGCCGGCCTGCACCGGGGCGGTTTCGGGAGGGAACGCAATGACTCCAATTCGCAGGCGCTCTGATACGTGATGCCCTCTACGCCGTTCATCACACTCGTGAGCGATCGTCTCCGTCTCTCCTTCAGCGGATCGAGGGAGCTCTTCCGAGGAACGCCGAGGAGCGGAGAATGGAGGGTCACCACCGTAGGTATGTTCAGGGGTTCGATGCATGTCGGATACAGGGAGAAGGCTTCCTCGAGATGCAGGCTCACGATATCGGTCTTTTCCTCCACCAGTATCCTGGCCACCGCTGTCCGGATCGCCCAACGCCTTGCCGCCCTGAGGGCGTTCCAGACGTAGGGCATGGGTGCGACGCCTTCGACGAGATCTGCGGACGGAGCGTTCAAGCGGAGGAGCGAACCGAGCATGCGACGGGGGCTGTAGAGCGGGCCGACATCGTATGTTCTTACCCCTGGGAGGTCCCGGAAGTAGCGCGTTATCTCCTGATTGATGATAAGGAATACATCCTCATTCTTTTCCTTGAAGGCCCTGGCTAGGGAGTGCACTACGTTCTCCGCACCGCCCCAGCCGTCCGAGAAGATTATCAGCCCTATCCTCATGGTGTGACAAGCGTCCGGCGTTTTATTTCAGGGCGATGGTATTAACCATTTCGCAGCACCGAGCCAGTCGGATGAACGGGACAGAGCGGGACGGCATGGCCCTTCCTGGGCGCCTTCGCCCCTACGCCCGGCGATGGACCGATGGCAGACGACGTTCCCGTCGAGTGCTCCAGGCCGTTGGCGTAGGACATCTAGATAATATCGGACCGGCGAGCACATGGCGCACGCTCCGTAGGCGCGGTCATCACGGGCCTGGAAACGAACCATGGATCATAATTTTCATTCCATCATCTGATAATCTTTAAAAGGCAATTGCTCCAGTTGTATCCCACAGTGTTCCAAGAGGGGGCTCGGAGTTGAACCAAATGCTGTACGACCAACAGGCTCGTTCGGAGGGACGTGTACCGTTGCCGCCGCTCGGTGCCGTGGAGGGGCCCGACAACGCCTTCCCTGGGGCGAAGGCCATGCCTCGACTCATGAAGATCCTCGTGCCCTGCTCGACCCTGGATTTCTCATATCGGCTCGGTTGCACCCCTTCCTGGTGGCAACTGTTGAAGGCGTTCCACGAGATGGGGCATGAGATCATTGCTACGCCCTACTTGGGCGACCCGATCGATTCACTGTGGTGGAGGACCTACCCCAACCCCTGCAGGACCGAGAGCATCCTCTACAACAGGTACCTTGATGGTAAGAAGAAGAGGGGCAAACTGTCGGGGAGGAAGGAGAGTTCGACCTCGCTTCTGAACCGGTTCGCCGAGCACTATGTCCAACCACGATGGGAGGCGCACACCCGGGCGATCCTGGACAAGGAGCGCGACATCGACGCGGTGCTCTTCATGAACGTTCCCATCAACCACATAAAGGGCATCGCTTCCACGATCAGAGAGGAGTACGGAATACCGGTGGCGTATCTGGAGGGGGACATGCCCACCATCCTCCCCCAGTATGCCGCGGACCGCGGTTTCAAGTTCAACTACTACTCGGAGGCCGATCTCTCCGAGTTCGACTTCTTCTTCACCAACTCAAGGGGGGTCATTCCCGACCTGAAAAGGATGGGCGCGAGGAGCGTGTATCCCATATACTATGCTGTGGACCCTGCATTGTTCATGCCCCTCGAGGTCCCCAAGGACGTGGATGTCTCCTACTTCGGTTACGGGAGCGAGTACAGGGAGGAGTGGATGACAAAGATGATCTCTACGCCATCGCGAAGGATGCCACGTTCGAGCTTCTCGGTCGGGGGAAGAGGGTTCCGGGTTGACCTAGGCAGCGCACGGATGCGGGGCGATCTGTCATACAGCGCTTTCAGGAGGTTTTGCTGCGCCAGTAGAATATGCCTGAATATTACGAGAAAGACCCACACTGCAGTGGCCGGCTCCTCCACCGCCCGGCCCTTCGAGCTTGCTGGCTTCGGCGCCTGTATGGTGTCTCAGCCTTACAACGGCATCGACGAATGGTTCGAGATAGGGAGGGAGATCGAGGTGGTCGCCGACACCGAGGATGCCATAGAGACCTATGAGTGGCTGCTCGATGACCCCGAGGAACGGCTGATAAGGGGCGAACGGGCCAGGGAACGGGTCTGCCGCGACCACACCTTCCATCAACGGGCCGATGCCATCTATCAGCAGTTGTCCAAGGGCGCGGCTGGAGGCTGACGGCGGGGGTGAGGCGGGACCGATGCGAATCCTCCATGTAGTGCCATTCCTGGGGTCGATGTTTGGCGGCACCACCACCGTGGTCCACAAGATGTCATCGCAGCTTGCCAGAAGGGGGCATGACGTGACGGTGGCGACGACCGATTACCACTGGGACGGAGGCGCTGATGCCGGCTACGAGATCCTACCATTCCACACCAGGGCGAACCTCGGCCTGATGATATATACGCCGGAGATGGGCAGGTGGCTGTCAAAGAACGTACAGGACTTCGATCTCGTCCATATGCATACATATCGATCTCACCAGAACATCATGGCTAGGCGGGCCGCCGTCAGCTTCGATGTGCCCTATGTGCTCCAAGCCCACGGGGGCGTCCTGCCATCCTTCCAGAAACGGGCGCTCAAGGAGCTGTTCGACCGCGCCTATGGGGGCCGGATAATAGCCGACGCGTCAAGGGCTGTCGCGGTCTCTGCCATGGAATCACAGCAATACATCGAGATGGGTGTGTCCCCGGGGAACATCGAACTGATCCCTAACGGCATCGACATGGAGGAGCACCGGAACCTACCACCCGGGTCCTGCTTCAGAGAGAGGCACGACATACCGAACGATGAGATGCTATTGCTGTTCCTGGGGAGGATCGACCGCATCAAGGGGCTGGACATGCTCGTGGACGCTTTCGACCGGATCGCGCACGAACGGAGGGAGTGCAGGTTGGTGCTGGCGGGCCCTGATTTTGGTTACAGGGCGACGATCGAGCGTAGGGTCAGGGACCTTGGACTGCGAGGTCGCGTCCTCTTCACCGGAGAGCTCAGAGGACAGGAGAAGCTAGAGGCCATGGCGGCCGCCGACGTATGCGTCGTCCCGTCGAGGTTCGACATCTTCTCGATGACCGCCCTGGAGGCCATGGCCTGCGGCGTCCCACTCATAGTCACGGACCGTTGCGGCATCGCCGAGATGGTTCGTGATGTCGCCATGGTCGTCGGCTATGACCATGAGCTCATGGCGGACGCCATGGTGAGGATGTTGGACGATGAGAATCTGAGGAGGAAGTTTGGAATGGCGGGAAGGAAGCGAGCGCAGGAAACGTTCGACTGGCCTGCCATAATAGGCCGGATGGAGGATATGTATCGATCCCTTTGAGCTCCTGAACGATCCGATCAGGGCTCATAGATCACCTCCCTCCACCGCAACGGTTCTGGGGTTCCCGAACACGAGCAAGTTCGCTTTGGCATTCTCATCGGCAGTGCAGTTTCTCAGAACGGTGTCGCCATTCAGGACGAACCCCGCCCCGTACAGCGGGTCGGGCTTGTTCCTACCGTTCCCGTTGGCCACGCAGTTCTCGAACACGATATGGCGGCTTTCGATATCATCCTCGAAGTGGAAGCCAGACTCCCAGTTGTTGTTGGCGGTGCAGTTGACCAGGAGCATTCGGTCCACATCGGTCATCTCACCCAGGTCGAAGCCGACCGTCCAGTCATGGGACCTTGAGCTCAGGCCGTTGTCCACCGCGGTGCAGTTCGTGTAAGTGATGTTACGTACCAGGCTGTCGCCGCGCGAGCCGATGTTGAGGAAGCCATAGGCTTCGCCATCTATCGCATGGCAGTCTATGAACGAGACCTCAGAGATGGTACGCCCGTTAGGGGCGAGGGTGAAAGCCCCGCCTATATCCTTGGTAACGGTGGCCTCCACGTTTCGGACCAGCAGCCCGCTCACGTCGGTTTGGTCAGCGGTTATATAGATGGCAGTGGAGCCAACGAGACGGAAGTCGGACAGAGTGACGCAGGACCGGTCTTTCACCACCAGCATGCCCTTGTTCTCGGAGGTGAACACCGTGTTCTGAATCCCTTCGCCCCTGAGGATGGTGTTCCCGCTGAGCTCCACGCTCTCGTCCAGCTCGTACTCTCCGGAACGGACCAGGACGGTGCCGCCGTCGGGCAGGGAGCGGAAAACCACCTGGAGCACCTCCGAAGCCGACCCAGATTCATGTTCAATCCTTCCAGTGAGGAGGTTGGTCGCCACCGTCTGGCCTTCTTTCTGAGAAATCTCATACTGAGGGGGAGGAGATTTATCGCCCGGCTCTATCCACGCCAGGTACGTAATTGACAGGGCCGCCGCGATGGCGAGCGCGATGAGGAGCGTGGCTACGTAACGTCCCCTGGGCATGATTGCTAATTTGGGCCCATCGGTAGAAAAAGCTTTGTCATTTTTACACTGGGGGCCATCTGCCGGTCGCGAGAAAAGGGAGCATGAGAAAATGTTTGAGGCGGTTCAATTCTCGAACGGCAGCGGGAAGCTGACGACCCGCACGTTGGAGATGTCGTAGTTGATACCGCCCCGGGTATTGCCGACGCCGGTGACGTCGATGAATGTACACTCATCGAAGCTTGCCTTATCACCGACAAAGAAGCCAGCGCCGTACAGGGCGCCGGGCTTCTGCCCGTTGTTGCTGGCAGTGCAGTTCTCGAAGACGACGTTGCGGACATCCGGAGCGATCTCCAGGTGGAAACCGCTCTCCCAGTTGTTGTCGGCACGGCAGTTGACCAGCCTCATCCCGTCAATGTTGGCGCGCTCCGCAAGGTCGAAGCCAGGAATCCAAGAATCAGCGTTATTGGGGTCCATTGCTCCGAGGGAGTTCCCGCATCGGATAGCAGTGCAGTCCTCGAACAGGGTGTTCTTGACCCAGCCATCGAAGTTGTTGCCGTTGATGAGGAAGCCCCAGGTCGCGGGGCTATCGACGAACACCTGACGATATGTAAGGTTATCAATGAAGCCGCCTGCCTGCACTCGCGTACCAATGGCATTGTTGATTATGCCCTTGGTCACGTGGTCGAGGTAGATATCTTCCCATACATGATCGGCCACCGTCACGCCATTGGCCCAGGACTGGCAAGTTGCGGCTCCGGTGATGTGGAATCCCTTTACAGTGGCGTTGCTTACTCCGTCCATTATTATGCCGCCGTTGGCGAAGTTGAGGGTGGTCTTGTCCGAACCCTCGCCCATCAGAGTGGAGCCGCTCCTCATGTAGATGCTGCCATCAACCTGGAAGGTGTCAGCAACGACCAGCGTGGTGTTGCCGTTGTTGACCGACCACTGAATGGCGTCGGGACCAGTGTGGACGGTCGTCCCATCAGCATCCTCGACCATATTGCCGGGGCGAACGATCAGATCCGGTGCCGCGGCATCATTGGCGGACAGGGTATGAGAAGGCGGCTCGGTAGGAACGGCAGGACCGTCGAGGTCTGCAGTATGACCATCATCGCCGAGATCAACCAGGGTGGCCGGGTACGCCGCCGGGGCCGTGAGTGTGCTCATGACAAGAACGAACACAATGGCCAAAGCCCCGATGGCGGTCAGCCGCTTAAATAAATCTTCTTCGAATTCTATCTTGACCATTGAATCAACTCATTCTTATGGATTTCACCTTCTTGGCGAGTTCAGTCGTTAGATGCTGAGCTTGACCTATTGACCAGACATTCTTCTGCATCGGTCGGGTAAACAGGCGGCCGGCGCATCCCGGGGTGCCGAGAACGAAGGGGCAGATAAGTGTGTCAGCGTTAACGTCATCCCTGATAATACTTTACTATCAGCACACAGGCCCCATCTGGACACGGGCCGGTAAACAGCGGAACGACAACGGGGCAGTACGTGATGTGGGGCTCTGAGGTTCAAGAAAAAAAGAGAGGTTTATAAAGTGTTTAACGCCAGCTGCTTAGCTGGAGTACGGGAGAGCTATGCTGACGACCCGCACGTTGGGGATGTCGTAGTTGATACCGCCCCGGGTATTGCCGCTTCCGGAGCAGTTAACGAACGTGCACTCGTCGAATCCGGCCCTGTCGCCACAGAAGAAGCCAGCGCCATACAGGGCGCCGGGCTTCTGCCCGTTGTTGCTGGCAGTACAGTTCTCGAAGACGACGTTGCGGACATCCGGAGCGATCTCCAGGTGGAAACCGCTCTCCCAGTTGTTGTCGGCACGGCAGTTGACCAGCCTCATCCCGTCAATGTTGCACCTTTCGGCGAGGTCGAAACCGGGGATCCATGCGTCGGCATTGTTGGGATCGGTGACGCCCAGAGAGTTCCCGCATCTAACGGCAGTGCAGGTGTCGAACAGGACGTTCTTGACCCATCCGTCGAAATTGTTGCCGTTGATGAGGAAGCCCCAGGTCGCGGGGGAGTCAACGAAGACGTTCCGGTAGGTCAGTCCGTCGATGACACCATTGCTCTCAACCCAGGTACCGATGGCGTTGTTGATGATGCCCCTGGTCACGTGGTCGAGGTGGATATCCTCCCACAGGTGGTTGCGGACGGTGACACCGTTCGCCCAGGACTGGCAGGAGCCAGCCCCAGTGATGTGGAATCCCTTTACCGCAGTGTTGCTCACACCGTCCATGATGATGGCTCCCCTGGCGAAGTTGAGGGTGGTCTTGTCCGAACCCTCGCCCATCAGAGTGGAGCCGCTCCTCATGTAGATGTTTCCGCTCACCTGGTAGGTGCCAGATGAGACCAGCACGGTGTTGCCGTTGTTGACCGCCCACTGAATGGCATCGGAGCCCGTGTGGACCGTTACCCCATTGGCGTTCTTGACAATGTTGCCTGGATAGACATACAGGTCAGCCGACGGGGTCGGTTCCGGCGCAGGCACTGCCTTGGCCGTCCAGCTTACCGCCTTGACGCTCCCCTCATAGGCATCGTTGCCTGCAAAGGTAGCCGCAAATCCGTAGGTGCCCGCCGTGTTGGGGGTATAGACCATGGTGAACTTGCCATTAGAGTCCGTAGTCACCTGAGCGGTGATCTTGGAGCCATCAGGCCGGGTCACGACGGTCGTCATCGCCACGTTACCGAGGGCTTTGGTCCCATCTTCGTTGGTGGCGGTCAGCACACCGGTGGCCTGGATCGTCTGACCGACCTCGACCGACGAGGGGGAGGTCGTCATGGATATTGACGATGTCCCCTTGACAGGTTCGGGGGTTGGCTCAGGCTCAGGTTCCGGCTCTGGTTCGGGCTCAGGGATGGTGTTGACATTGATCAGACCGCCCTTGTTGCCCACGCCCGTGCAGTCCTTGAGGACCACCGAGCTATCGACAAAGAAGCCAAAGCCTTCCATGAAGGCAGGCTTGACCCCATTGTACTCTGCGACGCAGTTCTCGAACACCACGTTGTTCTTCGAGACGTCCTGGCGCATGTAGAACCCATCTTCCCAATTGTAGGAAGCCTTTGAGTTCTTCACCTGCATGTTGGTGACATCGACGTTCACCGCCAGGGCAAAGCCGACGACCCAGTCGTTTGGCCGGGCTTCCACACCACACCTTATTGCCTCGCAGCCATCGATGGCCACGTCCCGCACCTCACATGTGCCGGTTCCGCTGCCGATGATGGAGAACCCGTAGGCGTCGCAGTCGACGGCAGACAGGCGGAGCATGCTGACATCCGAGAGGGTGTGTCGCTGGACATCCAGGGTGAACACGGCATTAACGCCCTGCACATCCTTTGCTGATATATCCTGCATCACTATGTTGCGGACATCGGTACTGTAGGCAGTCACGTAGATGTCAGCGGTTCCCCGGAGCGCAAAGCCCTTGAGAGCCACATCGGAGACATCAGATAGGCGAATGCCATTGTTGACGAGGACCGTTTTCTCGCCGGCCCCCTGCAGCGTGACCCCAGCCCTCATCGAGATCTCCTTCGAGAGGTAGTAGGTCCCAGCCATCAGCGTTACCGTCCCACCAGCGTTGGCACGGTCGATGGCTCCCTGTATGGCGCTCGCGGAGTTGGTGGTAGAGATGATGGTCTTTCCTCGTTCGTTCTTCACCAGCGTCTTCGCGTTCTTCTTCTCGACCGTTAGGTCGGAGGAACGCGCCGCGTCCGCATTGGTAGTGCATATGGCCAATACGGAGCCAATCAACAGGGCCACGGCAATTATGGCCCCGAACTTATAGGCTTTTTTTCCCATCCTATTTTTATCATTTTCCATTCGATCAACTCATGTTTGAGTTCTCACCTTCTTGGCAAGTTTAACCAGCCGTTGCTGGCCGCCTTGTTCATTATTTGGCGTTCTCCAGAGCTTGCGCTCATCTGCATGTGTGCGTTCTTTCAGAGAGTACCTCCCGGCCAAGGGAGCCGGGGAGAAGTGATATACCTATCAACCCCAACGTCCATTCTGATTATTTATAAAGATACAAATATTCATGACGCCCTACTGATATGCTGGCCAGTGTCGCGGCGGAAATGGTATTTCGCATGATAATTCTCCGCTCACGCTCGCTCAGCGGCGGTCCCGAAGACAGGCCGCTCCCGAGATGTGCCGCTCCTCGATAGCCGCGGCCTTCTAACGTTTCCTAGATGCGTGAGCGCATACCGTGCGATTGTTTTCGACCGCGGCCGCTCGCTCCATAAACAGTTTCTATCAAAAAGCTCATGAGGAAGCAGCCTGCCCAGCGGCAGGCCGGAGAGAGGTTCGTTTGCATATCGGTCGCGTGGTAGGGAACAGCGTCATGGAGACCAGGTTCAGGATGAACTTCGGCGAGGAACTCCAGGTGGGGGAGATGTTGGTGGTGGAGAGCGGTCCGGGGTCGGAGCGCTTTCTCATCAGGGTCATGGACATCGAGCACGGTGCGGACGCCGACGACATGAACTGGATGACCACCGAGGCAGGCCACATGCTTCACATGGACGCCGAGCGGCGCGAGTACGATCTCGGAGCGATCCGGGACGACCTGTACTGCGTCGGGGTGTCGGCGCCCCTGGGCTGCGTGGGTGACGAGTTCAGGAAGACCAAGACGATCCCGCATCACTTCTCCACCGTCCGCCGGACCTCCATCGACGATTACGAGTTCCTCAAGAGCAGCCTGGGCGACGTCCAGGTGGGCAACCTGCGCTCCGGCGACCGGGTGCTGGACTTCCCGGTCGGGATCTCCGGCAAAGCCATACCGCACCACATCGGCATATTCGCCACCACCGGCATGGGGAAGAGCAATCTGATGAAGAACCTGGCCCTGTCGTGCATGCGGCTGCGCAAGTACGGCTTCCTGGTGCTCGATCCGCACGGCGAGTACTACGACGGCGGCGAATCGGGAAAGAAAGGACTGAAGCAGGCGGGCATGGGGGACGCGCTGGTGGTGTTCTCCTCCCGCAAGCTGGACGGGCCGTACAACACGCTGCACGTGGCGTCCTCGGAGATCCAGATCACCGACCTGGAGAACCTCTACGAGTTCACCGGCGCGCAGAAGGAGTTCATGGAGTCCGCCCAGTTCCGGTTCGGGGAGACGTGGCTGACGGACATCAACGACAAGAGCGTGCAGGAAATCTCCAAGGCGCTGGGCGAGGGAAAGTACCACGAGGGGACGATCAACGTCGTCAAGCGCCGCCTCGAGTCGCTGTTCCGTTTCGACCTCATATCCCGGGACCCGAAGTTGTCGATAACGAACCACATCATCGACTGCCTGCACGACGGGAAGGTCGTTCTTGTGGACACGTCCAACATGTACGAGGCGGAAGAGCTTCTCATCTCCACCGTGCTGTCGCGCGCCATTTTCGAGAAGAACAAGGCGCTGTACGGCGACAAGACGGAGTTCGACAAGATCCCGCCGGTGCTCATCGCCCTGGAGGAAGCCCAGAGGGTGCTGACCGAGGCGAAGGGGACGATTTTCGCGCAGATCGCCCGGGAGGGGCGCAAGTTCAAGACCGGACTGTGCGCGGTGTCACAGCAGCCGAAGCTGATCGACTCGGAGATCATATCCCAGTTCAACACCCTGTTCATCCTCGGTCTGGCGGACAGGAGGGACCGCGAGATACTGAGGAACTCGGCCAAGCAGGACATCTCGCAGCTGGACAACGAGATACAGATGCTTATGCCCGGCGAGGCGCTGATCGCCTCGCCGTTCACCCCGTTCGCGGTGCCGGTGAAGATCCACCTCTACGAGGAGTACCTCGACAAGGCGGCCGCCGACGGCGGGCCGAGAAAGACGTTCAGGAAGACCCCGGTGGGAGCGACATTCTACTGAGCTAAACCGGTCTCCCCTAGGCGAGCCATCCAATTCGGCTCACCATCGTCGACTTAGTTGGATAGTAAAGAAAAGGCTAAAGATGGTGCAGCCCCTTCGCCGCCCGGGGAGATCGGGTTTGACGGTCGCGGAGGCGTTGGCTTGAGGATCGTTCATGTCGCGGACACGCATCTCGGCTACTCCGCGTACCGTCGGGTGTGCGACGACGACTGCGCCTTCAAGGGATTGAACCAGAGAGAGGTGGACACCTATCTGTCGTTCCAGGCGTTCGTGGACCGCGTTCTCGAACTGCGTCCGGACGCGGTGCTGCACAGCGGGGACCTCTTCGACACCGTGAGGCCGTCCAACCGCGCCCTGGCCTTCGCGCTGGAGCAGCTGGTGCGGCTGTCCGAGGCGGACATCCCAGTGGTCATCATCGCCGGCAACCACTCCACGCCGAGGATAAGGGAGACCGGCTCGGCCTTCCGCCTGTTCGAGCATCTTCCGAACATCCATCCGGTCTACAAGGGCGCCTACGAGCGCATCACCATCGGCGACCTCACGGTACACGCGGTCCCCCATGCGGACGGCGAGGCGTTCAAAGGAATGCTTCCCTCCTTGACGCGATGCGGCGAGACCTCCTACGAGATAGGTATGCTGCACGCCGGGGTGGTCGGGTTCAAGGAGTTCCGCATGAACGAGTTCAACGAGCAGATCGTCGACTCCTGCTACCTGCGGGACGATCTCGACTACATCGCCATGGGGCACTACCATGGGAACCAGGACGTGGCAGCCAATACCGCCTATAGCGGCTCCATCGAGCGGTTCTCCTTCGCCGAGGCTGGACAGAAGAAGGGGTTCCTATGCGTGGACCTCGAAACGAGGAAGAGGAAGCTGGTCGAGCTGCCCGCCCGCCCGATGCTCGACCTGCCGGCCATCGACGGCCGCCACCTCGACCCTGCTTCGCTCATGGCAGAGATCGAAGCGCGACTGGACCGCGACCTCGACGGCAAGATCGTCCGGCTGAAGGTGAGGGACCTTCCCCGGACCACGTATGAGGCGCTGGACTTCAGGAGGATCAGGGACCTTGCCGCCGGCGCCATGCACTTCGAGCCCCGCTTCGAGATCGACCGCGAGAACGTTTCCATCCAAGCCGGCGCGGCCACCATCAACTCGCTGGAACAGGAGTTCGTGTCGTTCCTGGAGAGATATCCGGTGGAGGGCGTGAACAAGGATGCGCTGCGCGCGCAGGGGCTTGAGTACCTGAAAAGGGGGCTGGAAGGATCCGACTGATCTACCTCGAGCTGGAGAACTATCGGAGGTTCCGCTCCGCCCGGCTGGAGTTCCCGGATGGCGTCATCGGCATCATGGGCCCGAACGGTTCTGGGAAGTCGACCCTGGTCGAAGCGATCTCCTGGGTGCTGTACGGCAGCGGCAGCGTGGACCGCACCGACAAGGAAGGCATCAAGCGCTCCGGAGCGGGGTCGAACGATGATTGTTCGGTGAAGATCATATTCGAGCTGGGCGGGGTGCAGTACCAGGTCCGCCGGGCCATGAGGGGTAAGAACCTCAAGGCCGACGCCGAGATCCTCGGCAACGGAGAGGTGCTGGCATCCACCGAGCGTACCGTCACTGCACAGGTAGAGAAGATACTGGGCATGGACCACCGTTCGTTCTTCCTCTCGGTGTTCGCTCGCCAGAAGGAACTGTCCGCCCTATCGGCGCTGACCCCCGCGGAGAGGAAGAAGCTCATCGTGCGCATGCTCGACCTCGACGTGCTGCAGCGCGTCATCGACGACATCAAGCGGGACGAGCGGGACGAGAAGGCCGACCTGCAGTTCGTCAACGAGCAGCTGCTGACCGTCGACCGGAGGCCGAAGCGCGAGGTGCTCACCGAGGAGAGGACGGCCTTGGAGGAGGAGCTGGCGTCCCTGCGCCGACAGTTCGATGCTGCCAATCAGGACGTGGCCAGACTGGAGGCGGAGCTGGAGAAGGCCAAGGGGCATAAGGAGTGGGTCGCCCTCAAGGAGGAGGAGTTCCGACAGCACGACCGCCGCCTGTCGAGGAAGCGGGACGAACTGGAAGAGCTGAACAAGCGGAAGCAGGCAGTAGAGAAGGACATCACCGCCCTGCAAAGTAGGCTTTCCTCATTGCCGGACCTCAAAGCGAGGAAAGAGGAGCATGACTCGCTGCTGAGAACGAAGGAATCGATGGATGAGGGGTTCAGGGCCCACCTGGAACGAGCAAAGCTGCTGGAGTCGCTGCAGCGCAGCGAGGACGATATGGCCCGCGCCGAGAGGACGATCACCGACGCCACGACCGAAAGGAATGCGCTGAAGGACCCCCAGGGAAATCTGGACAGGGTCATCGAGAACCTGGAGGCGCTAGACTCCGAGATCGTGGGGACGCGGGAGAGGATCTCCAGCGCGGATGCCGAGGTCCGCGGCCTGCGGAAGGAGGTGAGCGAGCTGGAACGGAAGCGGGAAGAGGTCATCTCGCTAGGTCCGGATAGCATATGCCCCACCTGCCAGCGGCCGATGGGGGACCAGCACACCCATCTCGTCTCGGCGTTAGACGAACAGCGTGAGGCCGCGGACGCCTCCATCGCCAGACTGGAGGGCCGGCTTGGCGAGCTACGAGAAATGCTTCAGATCTTCCAACTGAGGAAGGGCGCTCTCGAGGAGAGGAAGAAGAAGCTGCAGGCCAGCGTCAATGCGGCCACCGGCCTCGACGAGCGGCTGAAGCATGCCAACGAAAGCCTCGCCAGCCTGACGGGGCAGCGGGACTCGCTGTCGTCGAAGTTAGCCGCACTGAGCGCCGACCAGTTCAACGAGGCCGCGTACCAGGCGATCAAGGAGCGCCTTCCCGGCCTGCGGGCCGCGGCGGACAGGTTCCAGACGCTGACCGGCGAGGCGACGCGGCTGCCGGAGCTGCAAGCCAGATTGGATGAGCTGAACGCCAGCATCGTTCTTCGCACCAACGAGGTCAAGATATTCCAGGATGACCTGGTGGCGGTCGGCTACACCGAGGGGGACCTGAAGAAGGCCCAATCGGCGTATGAGGCTGTCCTGCAGGCCCGAGAGGGCGGCTACAACGAGGTGTCGATGAAGGTCATGGGAATAGAGCACACGCAGCAACGGCTGGACGACAAGAACAAGGCCATAGCCGAGATCGAGGACATGGAGCGGAGCGTGGATGGCCGCACCATGAGGGTGCAGGAGCTCGCGATGCTGGCCAGGGTCATGGGGGACTTCAAGCAGAACGTCATGGAGCGCATCACCCCCACGCTGTCGGAGATCGCATCGGACCTGTTCGTCACCATGACCGACTCCAAGTACGGCGGCATCGAGCTGGACGACAATTACGACATCCAGATCTATGACGGCGGGGAGAAGTACCCCCTGTCCCGATTCTCCGGCGGAGAGAGCGACCTCGCCAACCTCTGCCTGCGCCTGGCGATCTCCCGCGTCCTGGCCGACCGTTCGGGCAACGACATCAACTTCCTCATCCTGGATGAGATATTCGGCTCCCAGGACCAGGTGAGAAAGAGAGCGATAATGGAGACGCTGAACCACCTGGAGAAGCGGTTCCATCAGATCGTGCTCATAACCCACATCGACGATACGAAGGACATGATGAGCAACGTGGTCACCGTCAAGGAGATGGATGACGGCTCCAGCGACATC
>DATD01000001.1:17863-38263 GCA_002504525.1 Methanomassiliicoccus sp. UBA345 | reverse complement strand
CCCTTCTCCAGCAGCTCCCTCAGCTTCACCAGGCGCTCCTCCGCCTCCACTGGGGAGATCGGCTGAGGCGGCAGCTGCGCGGGAACGTAGGCCGGAGGCGCCTGCACCCTCACGTTCTGCCAGGACGGGTTCAGCATGGCCTCCTCGGCCCTCTTGCGGACGTAGAACGGATTGGGTATGTCGTCCCACCTGACCGCGCCCCGCTGGTCGGCCTGCAGCGCCGGGTTGTCGGAATCGATCCCTCCCGTCTCGCCGGAGGTGGAGAACATCACGTCCCCAAAGCCCAGGGCGCGTTCCAGCAGCGTCTGATGCACCGTGACGTTGGATATACGCTCATGGCGGGTGTCGCCGAACCGGATGTTGAACACCCCGTACTGTGTCATGATGCGGCGATCGGTGATGGCGAACGCGGTGTGGGTCCAGACGATGTAATCCCACAGGAACGCGAACAGGCCGACGGCCGCGGGAAGGAACGATATGACCCCGTTGCCGAACAGGCCGGCGATGTCGGTGATGATGACCGCCACGCCCAAGACCAGCGCCGCCACGCCCATCCTATTCTCGGCCGACGGCATGAGCAGCAAGAGGACGGCCAGGACGGCCCAGACCGAGATATCGGCGTTCATCGCGCCGACCGCGCCATAGTTCAGCGTCAGCACGAGGCCAAAGATAAGGGTCAGGATGAACAATATCAGGGGCTGGACGAAGTACACTATGGATGAGGGTCTTCCCTCCCACAGCAGGGACTCCCCGGAGGCGAGTCGGCTGCGCGGGAATATCTGGCTCCTCTGAAGCATGGGCGAGTCGGTCATCTGAATCACGGAATGGTCATGCAGGGTATAATACTGGTTCACTCCCCCCACGCCGCCTCGATGTCGACGTGCTCGCGAACGGTCTGGGCGATCAGCTCGACCTTGTCCCGGTCGCCGGGGTCGATGCGGGCGATGAGATGGTCGATGCGGTCCGACGCCTCCAGGGTGTTCATGTCAGTCAGCAGGACCGGCACCCCGGCCTCGTACGCCTTGACCAGGACTGCCTTGGCAGGTGGCATGCCTCCGGTCAGCACCAGGCAGGAGGTATCGGTGGACAGCGCAGCCATCTGGACATCGGTCCGGTCGCCGCCGGTGATGAGCGCCTTGCGGGCCACCCGGCGCATGTGCTGGAGCGCCGTCTCCGGGCTCATCGCCCCGATCATCAGCTGCTCCACCCGATCATCCAGGCCCTGCTCCCCGAGGGCTATCACGGCGCCCAGGGCCTCGGCCACCTCGCGGACAGTGTAGTGACGCAGCCTCGGCACCACCGGCACCGAGCCCAGCACCCTGATCCCCCTGCCCTCCAGCAAGCGGCGGGGGGCGGGATCGTCGACCTGGTTGAGTATCACCCCGCGGAAGTCCAGCGAATACTGCTCCATCGCCCTCCGCAGCATGCATATCCTGTCCAGGGCCGGAACCGTCGCGGACGACACCAGCACCATGGGGGCGTCGAGGGCGTGGGCGATCGTCATGCCCGACAGCCCGCCCATGCAGCCGGTGGAGATCTCCCTGGTGCCCTCGATGAGCATGCGGTCGACGCCTTCCTGCAGCCGACGGCAAGAATCGACAATATCGTCCAGCGCCATGGGGTTCTGGGCATCGTACACGAACGGCGACAGCTCCTCCTCCGGCCACGGCAGGCCCAGGGCCTGCTTCATGAGGTAGGCGTCCTGGTCGAATACCCTGTCCCCGCGCCACATCGTGACCTCCCGGAACGGCTTGAAGTAACCGACCTTGCCCCGGCCGCTCATGGCCAGGCCCAGTGCGATCATGCTCTTGCCCGAGCGCTCGGTTACGGAACCCAGAAACAGACCCTTCATCGCTTGTCCCTCCTGATGGTGACCAGGGCGTCGACCGCGCCGCACCCCTGGCCCTCGTCCCCCACCATGACCGGGTTGATCTCGAACTCGGTGATCTGGGGGAAGTCCGTGGCGATCTGCGCCACCCTGAACAGGACGTCCTTGACGGCCGGGATATCGGCCCTCTTCCTTCCCCTGGCCCCGGCCAGTATGGGATATGCCTTGATGGAGCGGATCATGTCGTCCACCCTCCGCTCCGACAGCGGGGCTATGGCCTGGCTGACGTCCTTCATTATCTCCACGAAGATGCCTCCCAGCCCGAAGGTGATCACCGGACCGAACTGCTCATCGCGGACCATGCCCACGATGACCTCGCGCCCGGAGAACATGCCCTCCACGGTGACACCGTTGACGACGGCATTCGGCAGAAAGGAGCGGACCCGGGACAGCATCCTCTCGAACTCCAGGCGCACCTTCTCTTCGTTATCGAGGCCGACGGCGACGCCGCCCACATCGGTCTTGTGCGCTATGTCCGGAGAGGCGATCTTCATGACGACCGGAAATCCGATGCGACGGGCCAGCGCTACCGCTTCGTCAGCGTTCCTGGCAAGCCCCTCCATGGGCACGTTGACGCCGTAGGCGCGGAGGATCTCCTTCCCCTCCGCCTCGCTGAGCGCGGTGCGCCCTGCCGAGCAGGCGGCCTCCAGCACCGCCTCCGCCCGTCGGCGGTCGCCCTCGACCACCGGAGCGCCGTCGTCCGCCGGCCGGTCCCTCGCCTCCTGATAATGCACCATGGCGGCCAGCGCCCGGACCGCCCGGTCCGGCGACTCGTAGCTGGGTATGCCCGCCTCCCTCAGGATCGCGGCGCCGGCGGCCATGTCCGCCCCTCCTACCCAGGCCGCCACCAGGGGCATCTCGATCCTTCCGGCGTAGTCGGCGAGCATCCTCGCCACCTCGGTGACGTCCAGCAGGTCGCTGGGGGCCACCATGGCAAGCACGCAGTTCACGTTCGGATCGTCGAGCACGGCGCTCAGCGCCAACTCGTACCGCGCCGCGTCAGCGTCCCCGATGACGTCCACGGGGTTGTAGAAGTTCGCCTCCTCCGGCAGGCTCTTCTTCATCCGGTCGACGGTCTCCCTGCTCAAGGAGGCCATGGTGAGCCCGTGGTCCGAGCAGGCATCCGCGGCCATCACTCCCAGGCCGCCGGCGTTGGTGACAATGGCGACGCCGTCGCCGCGGGGCAGCGGCATGCTGGCGAACGCCTGCATGAGATCGAAGAACTCATCCATCGTTCTGACGCGCACGACCCCGGCCTCGGCCATGGCCGTGCTGTACACCATGTCGCTGCCGGACAGCGCGCCAGTGTGGGACGAGGCGGCCTTCGCGCCGGTGGAGGTCCGTCCGGCCTTCAGGGCGATGATGGGCTTTCGCCTCGAGGTGGCGGACGCCTGCTCGATGAACTCGCGGCCGCGCCGCGTCCCCTCGATGTACATGCCGATGACCTTGGTGTCGTCATCGTCCCTCAGATAGGCGAGCAGGTCGGCCTCATCGATGTCCAGCTTGTTGCCCACCGAGACGAACTGCGAGAAGCCGATCCTGGTGCCCTTGGCCCAGTCCAGCAGGATCGTTCCCATCGCTCCCGACTGCGACGTCACCGCCACATGGCCGGCCAGGGGGAAATCGTCGGTGAAGGTGGCGTTCATGCGGTTGCGGGTGCTGATGACGCCCAGGCAGTTGGGCCCGAGAACACGGACGCCATGCCTGGCGGCGATCTCCCCCACCCGGTGCTCCAGCTCCGCCCCCTCCGGGCCTGTCTCCCGGAACCCGGCGGAGATGACCACCGCGATCTTGACCCCTTTCGCCCCGGCCTGCTCCATCACCGTCGGCACCACGGTATTGGGGACGACCACCACGGCCATCTCCACGGGGCCGGGGATGGAGAGGACATCAGGATATGCCTTCAGGCCGAGGATCTCACCCGCCTTCGGATTCACAGGGTAGAGGTCCCCGGAGTAGCCGGAAGCGATGAGGTTGCGCAATATCACATGCCCCACCTTCTCCGGCCTGGGCGAGGCCCCTATGACCGCGATGGACCCTGCCTCGAACAGCTCCCTCATGCCTGACCCCCGCCGGATATGGCATCGTGCGCTATTATCACTTCTGCATCATGAAGGCGCCCAGCGTCGCCTGGTCCTGCACGTAGACCTCCCGGTCCCGATGCGGTATGGACAACAGGTCCATAAGCTGGAAGGCGTTCTTGGCCCCCCTGGCCCTTCCGTTGTTGTTGAAATACGCCCGCACGTCATCCACCTTGTCGTCCAAGCGGGAGATGACATCCTTCCATGGGCGCAGCTCATCCTCCGAGTACAGGTAGTCCTGACCGGCCATCTGGTTCCCCTCGTCCGTCCATTCGCGGTCCCGGCCGTGGAAGCGAATGTAGGCGTGGTCGGCGGTGACGTCCTGCACCGGAAGGAACCCGCCCCCGTCCACCTGTGACGTGGCGACGTTGTACGATGACAGCAGCCTCGATGCGCCGGGGTCGAGCTTCAACCGATCGTCGTCCATCCAGGAACGGTGGCGGAACTCCACGGCGTAGCGGTATTTCTCGGTGTCAAGGGTGGCCAGGACAGTTTCCAGCACCTGCTGCGCCCCGTCCCGCAGCTGGAAGGACGGCGACAGTTGGATGAGAACCGCCCCCAGGAGGCCGTTCTCCGAGAGCGGCCTGACGCATGCCTCTTCGAAGGCCGACGCCTCGATGCCGGCACGGTCCCCTTCCATAGCCACCATCGCCTCATGCGTGACGGTCCTAGGCATCTTGACCGAGTATTCGAAGTCCTTGAGCGTCTTCCCTTTTCGTATCCATCCGTTGACAATGATGTCGTTGGGGGAGCGATGGAAGGTGCTGTTGATCTCCACGGTGGTGAAGTAGGCGGCGTAGTAGCGAAGCCACTCCTCTTTCTTCTTGGCCAGGGCTACCGGGTAGAACCTGCCTACCCAATCCTCGTAAGACCAACCGCTGCAACCGATGAGCACGGACACCTCCCTATTGATTTCATCTCGACATACATATAATTTGGTGATGGGGGAACGCAGCGCGATCGACCGCCCAGATCACCTGGCGCGTGATGGGACGGCCGGTCAAAAGAATTAAGAGCAGGAAGCGCATGGAATGGTCGCTCCTTGTAATCGGAGGTGATCGATGATCCTCCTTGCATGCTTGGGGCGTACAGTGCGTCGTTACTATGGGTCTCTGCAAGAACCTCCGACGTGACGTCGGGTAATGATTGGAGAACAACCCCGACGCACGACACCAACCCCCGGCCTGGGTCAGTGTGGGGAGAATAGGCGTCACGCCGTCCATGAACCAATCTGTTAAGGTCCGGGGGACACCCCATTGTGATACGGCCGGCCGCGCTCCTGCGTACGGCGGCCGGCGTTCGTTCTGCCATCATCGATCGTGGTGGCCTCCCTGCAAATACGTCCTCTCAGCGGACGAGGCGCTCCTGCTCCGGGGCGGGGGGAGGCGGATGCATGGCACTTCCTCGGGAACGGGCACCCATGCGGCCCCCTCGGGATCGTCGCTCCACCAGTCCTCGCTCGCTATCGGCCTGGGCCTGACCACCGGACGGGGCGCCGGCATGCGGTCGTGGGCAGCACCGTAACGGATCGGATATGATCCCATCCCGCCTTGACGGGTAGGCTGGATCCACTCCACCGCCCGCCCCATCGATCGATGCGAACGAATGAGGCCGAAGAGACGTTCGATGACGGCCATGACCCGGGTCGGACGGGCGAAGAGCAGCAGACCGATTAGTGCGGTGGCATGCGCCAAGAGCAGCCCGTCCCCGGTCACTGCCCACAGCAGCTTCAGGCTGTTCATACCCCCCAGATCGCCTGACTCCATCAGGAAGTACGCCGGAAGGATGACGAGGCCGAGCAGCTGAAGATACGGAGCCTTGTCCCATACAGTGAGCAGGCCCGAACCCAGGATGTACACGGCCCCGCTGGCGATCCACGGGATGGAGGCGTCGATGTCGCCGGCACCGATCAGTATGTCGAACAGACTGATGCTGGCAGTAAAGCCGAACAACGATATCGATATCCATGGCAGGAAGGCGGTCGAGATGCTTGCGATGACGAGGGCGATCCGAACTGCTTGTCGTCGTTCCATTATTCCACTACCCGCCCCTCGAACGTTTCAGTATATGACGTAATGTACCGCTACATTCAATCTACCCAGAACTTTTATCAGAGCCGCCCTCCAAACCATCATCATGGAGAAGAGAGCGAACAAGTTGTTCCGGGAGAGGCTGGTCCGGGACGAGAGCTTCGGAGAGCTTCGCCCCCATTCCCTGCTGGTGGAGGTCGTGTCTGGCGGACTGGCACCCAAAGGCCGGGCGCTCAATCTCGAATGCGGCCTGGGCAGCGACAGCCTGTACCTGGCCCAGGAAGGGTACGCGGTGGCTGCCGCGGGCTTCTTCCCCGGCGACGTGGAACCGGTAAGGAGGATGGCCGAGGAGGCGGGCGCCAAGGTGTCAGCCATCACTGTCGAACCGACCAACCTGCCGTTCCACGAGGGGGAGTTCGATTTCGTCGCCGACGCGGGATGCATGATCAAGCTGGACGGGAGGGAGAGGACGGCGCTGCTGCAAGAACTGCACCGGACGCTGCGACGCGGCGGCCGGATGTTCACCATGCTTCCCAGCTTCAAGGACCATCCGGACGGCGCCACCCGGGCGTCGATCGAGAGGACGTTCCACCCGCCCTTCGAGGTCCTGGCGATCGACGAATCCACCGTGGCCGAGCATGGCGGGAAGGCGGAGCACGTGTACTATTACTCCGTCCTGCTGGAAAAAGCATGATCAGAGCATGAACACCTTGGTCCGCAGGTGCGGATCGTAGGTGAAGGTGTCATCGCTCCCGCCGCTCTTCCGGGCGTGAACGAACCTCTCCACGGTGGCGTCGATCTCGTCGGCATGGTTGAGCGCCGCCGCCTCCGGTATCGATGGCAGGACCGGAGAGCCCTTCTCCGGGGCGCCATGGCTGGCAAGCACCATGTGCACTAGCTTCATGCGCAGGACCGGAGGAAAATCGGGAAGGGCATCGCATGCCCGCCCCACCATGCCGGCGCCGATGGCGATGTGGCCGACCATCCGTCCGTCCGCCGACTCGGAGATGGTGCTGCCGACGTCGTAGCAGCTTACCTTCCCGATGTCATGCAGGATGGCCCCGGCCAGCAGCAGGTCCCGGTCCAGGCCGTCATACAGCCGGGAGAGGCTGTCGCAAACCTTCACCACGTTGAGGGTGTGCTCCAGCAGCCCTCCTACCCAGCCACAGTGGTACGACACCGAGGCGGGGGAGCGCTTCAGCAGCTCGGAGGTTTGCCCATCGCTCAGCATCGATAACAGGACCGAACGTATATGCGGCTCCTCGATGCTTTCCGCGTACGACATGATGGCGGAGAACATCTCCCCCACGTCCTTGGCGGTGCGGGGAACGAAGTCGTCCGGGTCGTAGTCGCCCTCCCCGGCCGGCTCCGCCATGCCGCCCTTGTCGGGATTGATGTTGATAACCACATGTTCGTTCCAGGTGCCGGTGGAGCCCACCAGCCTGACCATGGAGTTCACTCTCAGAGCGTTGTAAGCCTCCCGCACAGAAGTCTCGTCCTTGCCTCCCCAGAAGGTGACAGGGATCTCTCCGGTGGCGTCGGCCACTCTCATGCGGAACTTGTAGCCGCGCTTGTACTGGACGGGTGCCTCCTTCCACCGGAGTGCGTAATGTTCGTCGATCTCGATGTTGTCGGAACCCAGGTCCTCAACGCAAAGCCGCCCCGCTTCCATACCCTCGCCTCGTAGGGGCATCAAGATGGACGATTTTATATCCTACGCCATATGGCGCCTCAGGCTGGCCGGACGGCAAGGCGGCGAAGCCATTCCTCCGATTCCCTCCAACGCGGATGCTGCCGTTCCCTCTCGTGGAACTCCTTGTCGTGATGCCTCCCGTCCGGTCGCAGTCCGTCCTGGATGTGCAGGATCTCGTGGTACAGCACGTACTCGGAAACGAATGATGGCACTGCGGCATTGTCCAGGATCGACGACACGGCGATCACCTGCATCAGGACGGAGCAGTAGCCAACCCTCATGCGGTTGCCCCTCACGGTCCAGTTGAACACGGCGTCAGGGCAGTTGCACACCAGGCCCTGGTCCCGGAGCGACAGGTAGGCCTCCTGCAGATCGTAGGCCTTTCCGCAGTGGTCCAGGGACAGGTTCCGAGAGCGCTCCAGGTACAATGGCTGGTTCCTCGACAGGAACTCCCGGGACATCAGCCAGGACGTCAGCCGGGGCGTGTATATGCTCCTGCGAGCGCCTCGGGAGACGCGTTCGTACAAGGATCCGGCGAAGTCCTCCAGCACCTCTCGGTCGGCCCCGCCGAGATAGTCGGAGATCTGGAACCGGACACTCCTTCCGGAGCGCCTCCAGGTGCTCTTGAACTCCTTGTAGGGGGCGAACTCCGCCGCGATGTCGTCATAGCCATGTTCACGACCCAGCGAACCGAACACATCAGCCAGTTCAGTGCTCATCTCGAGGGTCTCTCCAGGACAGCAGATCGTGTCTTCCATATGGATCTCCGAGATCTCCAGCGGCGTCCCGGCCGTATATCCGATTGGCGTACAGTGACGCTGCGCCCTGACATTCTACGATCGCCATGCTGTCAGCGCGAACAGGTCTTGGCTAGAAATGATTTGCCGACATGAATATCTCAGATGATAATCAGTTGGGCACGTTCTTAACGGCCCCCGGGCTGTTAAAGAACAATGTACGATGAACGTTCCAGGGAGCTCATCACACGGGGCAACCTGGACGGCATAGTCTCGGCGGCGGTGTTCCTGCGGCGCTTTCCCCGCTCGCCCGTGAGGTTCGTTACCTCCCCCGCCGCCGCGGCGGGCCTCCTCCGCTCCGGAGGCGCTGAACACGCGTTCCTCGCCGATATCGCCCTCACCCCCAGCCTAGCCAGTGCCGTCGAGGAGGTTGGACGGCATTGTCCGGTCACACTGATCGACCATCACGAATCCTCGCTCCGGGCGGAATGGGCCGTCATCGATGTGTCCACCAGCGCCGCCGGCCTCATGTACCGCCAACTAGCCGTCGACGGCATGGACGCCACGGTCTCGCTTGCAGATCTGTACGAGAATGAGGATACCCCCCTTCTACGCTCCATGATGGATCGCATGGGCATCGAAACGCTGAGGCGGGAGACCGAGGTGCTCGACTTCGCCTGGCGGCTCAACGTCAAGGATGACGCGTTCCGCCTCGCTGCCGCGGAAGGGCTGGCCTCTGGCCTGCTTCCCTCCTGCGTTGCAGAGATCGCCGAACGCCATGCCGAGATGGTCCGCCGGGACGGGTGGGGCAAGGCCATCGACAGCGTGCGACGATGCCTCCGCCGGGACGGGACGACCGCCGTCATGGAGTTCAGTGGAAGGAGGCCGTCCTTCCATGGGTTCGGCAGCCGCGCCCTGGCCGAGGCGGCCCGCCGGGACGGATGCCGGTATGCGGTCATGATCAATCGCGGGGAGCGGGAGAGCGTGGTCTCGCTCCGCTCCACCGCCCCGGGCGGCGTGGACCTGGGCCGCTTCGTGGAGTCGTTCACGGCGGAGCACGGAGTGGAGGGAGGCGGCCATCCCGCCAGCGCCGGTGCCAGGATACCGTCCGATTCAGCAGAGCTGCTGATCGAGCAGCTTGAAGCGCTGGCATGATCGCTGCATCTAGAAGAGCTGCTTGCGCATGAGGTAGTTGTTCCCCTGCCGGGACATGGTCCGGTATCCGCGATGGCGATAGAACTCCTTGGCCTGGCGGTTGGTGAGCTGCACCCACAGATCGATGATGCCGATCCCTGCGGACCGCGCGCGGCGTTCGATCCGTTCCATCATCGCCCTGCCGAGGCCGCGGTTCTGGTACCCCCGCTTCACCTGTATGGAGTTGATGAACGCCCTACCCTCGCCCATTTCCACCGAGTAGTAGCCGATGATCTCGCCTTCGCTCTCGGCGACCTCGGTGTACGAGGACGGCTCCAGGATGGCGCGCAGGATCTCCTCGTCCCTCAGGTCCACTCCCCAAGAGGATAGTATTATCGGGGCCATGTTCTCCCGGCTCATCTCAAGAAGGACCGGCAGGTCCCATCGTTCCATCTCTCGGTACGAGGCATCAGGCATCACACCCGCTAATGTAGAGCGGACGATTAAACCTTGGCTGACCTGGCTCCCCGAGGTCTCACCTATTTGGCGTTGCTGTTAAATAGGATGTTGGGTCTCAAGAGCTACGAGGCTGAACATATGGTCGACGTAAGCGCTGAGGCTGTGAATTTCATCAAGGACCTGCTCCAGAAGAACGACAAGACCGGATATGGCATCCGCATCTACCTTGCGGGAATGGGCTGCTCCGGACCCCAGTTCGGCATGGCCTTCCAGGAGTCGCTCAAGGAAGGCGACCGCGAGCAGAAGGCGGAAGGGTTCTCATTCTACTTCGACGACGAGGCCGCTGAGATGCTGGAGGGATCGACCGTTGACTACATCGAGACCCCTGCTGGTTCCGGGCTCATCGTGAACAACCCGAACGTCAAGTCCTCCTGCGGCGGCTCCTGCGCGGGCTGCCATTGAGCAGGCAAAACGCCGGCCACGCCGGCCTACCCTTTTTAATTTTCTCATCACCGACATCGTTTTATCCCATGGGCCGCCAAGTCATCACCCGGAGGCAACGACATGGATATTCAGTGTCCCCGATGCGATTTCATCGCCCGTGGAGCCGATGAGTCCGAGGCGCGCGAACAGCTCAAGGTCCACATGAAGGAAGCCCATCAGGTCGACGAGGGCAGCTTCGAGAGCATGCTGGGCGATATGAAGCAGAAGATCACCGGCATGTTCAAAAGGTAAGGATAATACCGCCCGCGAACATATGGCATCCATGGCGGCGCCGCGCCGCCCGAGGCAGGGATATGTGCGGAAGGTTCACGCTTGGCGAGGTGAAGGAACTGGCCATCCGGTTCTCGGTCGATCATCCGCTGGCCGATGTGCCCAGGCTACGCTATAACATCGCGCCGGGGCAGGACGTTCCCATCGTAGTGGCCGAGGGCTCCCGCTCCCTAACGCTCATGCGCTGGGGCCTGGTGCCCTTCTGGGCCAAGGACCCCAAGGTCGGCAACCGGATGATCAACGCTCGCTCCGAGACCGTCACCGAGAAGCCGGCATTCCGGAGCGCCATGAAAGCAAGGAGATGCATCGTGCCGACCACTGGATTCTACGAGTGGAAGGGGGCCGGGGACGGAAAACGGCCGTACCTTGCCAGGCTGAAGGAGGAGGGACTGTTCGGCATGGCCGGACTGTATGAGAGATGGACGTCGCCGCAGAAGGCGGATATGCTGTCATTCACCATTCTGACCACGGAGGCCAATGACCTCATGGCCGGGATACATGACAGAATGCCGGTCATCCTATATCGCCGGGACGAGGAGGCGTGGCTGACGCCCGAGCCGCTCGACGCCATCGAGCTGGAGAGGATCTTCACACCGTTTTCATCGGATCGGATGGAAGCGTACGAGGTCTCCACCAGGGTGAACGACGCCAGCGTGGAGGGAGAGGAGCTGATAGCACCGATCAAGAAGGCCAGCATGCAGGCTGCTTTGTTCTGAACCGCTTTTCGGAACGGTCACCATAACTTCTTTACTTGAACCGCCTCATGCACAGCCCATGTTCGTCAAGCACCCCCTCATCCGGCCGGACAGCATCGAGGAGAGGGACTACCAGAGAGCGCTGGCGGACATATGCCTGAGGTCGTCGACCCTGGTGGTCGTCCCCACCGGCATGGGTAAGACGGTGGTGGCGCTCCTGGTCATCGCCGACGTGATGTTGAAAGGAAGGGGGAAGGTGCTGTTCCTCGCTCCCACCAAGCCGCTGGTGGAGCAGCATTCCTGCTTCCTTCGGGACCACCTCCTGGACCGCTCGATCACGGTGCTCACCGGAGCGGTGGCGCCGGAGGAGAGGGAAGCGGAGTGGATACAGAACGACGTAATAGTATCGACGCCGCAGGTCATCGCCAATGACCTTCGCACCGAGAGGATCACGCTTCGGGACGTCCGCCTGATCATTTTCGACGAGGCGCACCGCGGCGTTGGAAACTATTCTTACGTTCCGATCGCCGAAGAATACCGCAGCGTCAACGGCCTCACCATGGGCATGACCGCTTCTCCGGGCTCTAGCATGGCGAAGATCAAGGAAGTTTGCGGCAACCTCGACATCGACAACATCGAGGTCCGCTCCGAATCGGACCCCGACGTAGCGAGGTACGTTCACGACATCCACATGGACTGGGTGGAGGTGGACGTCCCGCCGGAGATGAGGCGGCTGGCGGATGTCCTGCGCAAACTGTTCGACCGCTACGTCCGCTCGCTCATCGAGATGCACCTGATGACCTCGGCGCGGCCGGCTTCCAGAAGGTATCTTCTCGAGGTGCAGGGGGCCATCCAGGTCAAGCTCCGCTCGGGGGAGAAGAACGGTTCTTACTACAGGGCGCTGAGCCTCATCGCCATGGCTATCAAGGTGGACCATGCCTTGGAGATGGTGGAGACCCAGGGCCTGACGGCACTGCGCAACTACCTGGAGAAGGTGAAGGAGGACGCTGCCTCCGAGGAAGGCTCCAAGGCGTCGCGCGCCATCGTGAGCTCAGACGAGTTCGAGCAACTGGAGCAGATGATGGAGGGCCTGCACATGGAGCACCCCAAGATCTCCCGGGTCATGGGCATCGTCAGCCACCAGATCAACGAGAAGCCTGACTCCAGGGTGCTGGTGTTCACCCAGTACCGCGACACCTGCGACATGGTCGCCAACTACCTATCACGCATCGACGGCGTCAGCGTTTCCAAGCTGATTGGGCAGTCGGGAAGGTGCGGGGAGAAGGGGCTTCGCCAGAAGGAGCAGATCGGGGTGCTGGACCGCTTCCGCCAAGGGGAGTTCAACACACTGGTGGCAACATCGGTGGGAGAGGAAGGCCTGGACGTCGCCAACACCGACCTGGTGATCTTCTACGAGCCGGTGCCGTCGGAGATACGCAGCATACAGCGCCGCGGCCGGACCGGCAGGAGCCGGGCGGGCCAGGTGATAGTGTTGGTGACCGCCGGAACGAGGGACGAGGCGTCGCTCAACGCCAGCGAGAAGAAGGAAAGGGATATGCGCAAGCGGCTGTACTCGCTAAAGCAGCAGTGGGATCGGGAAAGCTCCAAGGCCAAGAAGGACACCGTCCAAAAGGCCGCTCCGAAGAAGGGGCAGAACTCCCTGGCCGACTTCGCCTGACCGCCGCTCCAACGCTCCCCTGAATCCGGTTAAATAGGCCGACGGCATAACCATTTTGCATGCTCTACAAGGACCTGGTGAGAGTGTACGAAGCTCTCGAGTCCACCTCCTCCCGGCTGGAGATGACCGACATCCTGGCCGAGCTGTTCCGTTCCTCCGACTGTGCTCACATCAGGCGCATCGTCTATCTGACTCAGGGGGCCCTGGTCCCTGATTTCTACCCGGAGAAGCTGGGGCTCGCCGACAAGCTGTACCTGCGCACCCTGTCCATGGCCACCGGGGCCAAGGAGTCGGAGATCAGGCAGCTGTGGGCCCATGAAGGGGACCCGGGCATCGTGACGGAGAAAGCGTTCGAGAGCAAGCGGCAGACCACACTGTTCTCCAGCCCGCTCACCCTGGACCGCGTGTACGACTCGCTGCTGAAGATCGCCCGCTCGGAGGGAAGCGGCTCGCAGGAAGTGAAGATGCGCCTGTTGGCCGACATGCTGCACGATGCCACTCCGGTGGAAGGCAGATATCTGGCGCGAATCGCCACCGGCCGCATGCGCCTCGGAGTGGCGACGCAGACCGTCCTCGACTCTCTGGTCCAGGCCTTCGCCTCCAAGGCGGACAAGCCGGCGGCAGAGCGGGCGTTCAACGTCACCTCCGACCTCGGACTGGTGGGAGAGGTGCTGTGCCAGGAAGGCCTGGAGGGGCTGGAGAGGCTTCACGTGATCGTCGGGAATCCCCTAAGGGCTATGCTGGCCGAGCGCCTCCCGTCGCCGGAGGAGATCCTCGAGCGCATGGGCGGCCGGGCCATGTTCGAGTACAAGTATGACGGCCTGCGCGTCCAGGCGCACATCGACGGCGACCGCGTGAAGCTGTACTCCCGCCGCCTGGAGGACCTGACCGGCGGCTTCCCGGACGTGGTGAAAGCGCTGAGTGCAGCGTTCCGGGGAAAGAGCGCCATCCTGGAGGGCGAATGCGTGCCGGTGGACATCAACACCGGGGAGCTGCTTCCGTTCCAGGAGGTCTCCCACCGCCGGGGGCGGAAACATGGCATCACCACCGCGATGGAGGACTACCCCGTCAGGGTGCACCTGTTCGACTGCCTGTACCTCGACGGAGAGGACCTCACCTGCCTTCCGCTGCCGGACCGGAGGACCGCTCTGACCCGATGCATAAGGGTCAGCGAGGACGTGCGCTTTTCCGAGGCGAAGGTGCTGGACAACGTCCATGACGTGGAAGAGTTCTTCACCGAAGCGCTGACGGCCGGCTGCGAGGGGCTGATGGCCAAGTCGATCAATGGCGATTCGGTATACCGGGCGGGGGCGAGGGGCTTCCTGTGGATCAAGTACAAGCGGGAGTACCGCTCCGAGATGACCGACACCGTCGACCTGGTGGTGGTCGGGGCGTTCCACGGGCGCGGGAAGAGAGGAGGCCTGTACGGCGCGCTGCTCATGGCGACCTATAACTCCGAGACGGACCGATTCGAGACCGTGTCCAAGCTGGGCAGCGGGTTCGACGACGCCACCCTGGCCGCACTGCCCGAAAAGCTCGACCGCTACCGTCTGCCGCAGAAGCACCCCAGGGTCGATTCCCGGATGAACGCCGACGTGTGGTTCGAGCCGGCCGTGGTGCTCGAGGTGCTGGGGGCCGAGCTCTCGCTGTCACCGATACACACCTGCGCCTTCGGCAAGGTGCGCGAGGATGCAGGCCTGGCCATACGGTTCCCGCGCTTCACCGGCGTGTTCCGGGACGACAAGGAGCCGCGCGACACCACCAGCAGCCAGGAGCTGCTGTCCATGTACGAGGGGCAGCGGAAGAAGTGAGGCCGAGAAAACCTTTATAGATGGGCGGAATATTGGACGGCATCATGGAACTTCATCTCCTCGAAAAGGACAAGGACTCCATTTCGGTCCAGATCCACAGCCCCAACATGACGGTGATCCAGCCCCTCATCAACGAGCTTCTGGAGGACGATGGCGTGGCTGAGGTGAAGTACAACACCGGCCATCCCGAGCTCGACATCCCCGTTCTGTTTGTCAGGGTCAAGAGCGGAAAGCCCCAGACCGCGCTCAAGCGGGCCGCCAAGACCATCGCCAACGAGTTCAAGGAAGCCCGAGAGAAGCTCGACAAGAGCAAGTGAGCATGAAGACCAGCGGCGCTGAGGAGGCCGCCATCGGGCTGGAGGTCTACGGCACCGACGCCCCGGGTATCGGCGGCCGGCTAAAGCGTTCGCCAGAGGATTTTCTGGTGGAGGAGGTCTCCGCCTATCCGCCCCGCTTCGACGGCGGCCCGTTCACCATCGCCAAGGTCACCGCCCAGAATTGGGAGATGAACCGCCTGGTCCGCCAGCTCTCAAAGTCGCTCGGCATTGCCAGGGAACGCATCGGCTTTGCCGGCACCAAGGACAAGAGGGCGATCACCTCGCAGCTGATGTCCTTCCCCGTCCCGGCGGATAGGCTGATGCAGCTTTCGCTCCATCAGATCGCCATTTCCGACCCTTATCCGGCCAAGAGAGGCATCACCATCGGCGACCTCGTCGGAAATGCATTCACCATCCGCGTCACCGAGACCGAGCTGCATGACGACGCTCTATCGACGGCGGTCGCCGACACCACCGAACAGCTGGAGGCGCTGAACGGCTTCCCCAACTTCTTCGGCGTCCAGCGCTTCGGCGCGGTGCGGCCGATAACGCACGAGGTGGGGAAGTGGATCGTCAAGGGGGACCTGGAGAAGGCGGTGATGACCTATGCTGCCAACCCCCTTCCGAACGAGAGGGAGGAGAGCAGGGAGGCAAGAAAGAGGCTGCAGGAAGAGGGCGACTTCGAGCAGGCGCTCTCCTACTATCCTAAGATCATGACCTTCGAGAGGACCCTTATCGGCCATCTGTCCCGCAATCCCGGCGATCACGCGGGAGCGATCTCCACCCTGCCGTCCAACCTCCAGATGATGTTCGTGCATGCCTACCAGTCGTTCCTGTTCAACCGCATGCTGAGCGAACGCGTCCGCCGAGGGATCCCATTGGACCGTCCAGTGGAGGGAGATGTGGTGTTGCCGGTCGACCGCAACGGCCTGCCGCAGCATGATGGCGGAGTGCCAGTGACTGCCGTCAACCTGGACCTGGTGGAGAAGCAGGTCCGCCAGGGCCGGGCGTTCATCAGCGGGGTCCTCTTCGGCACCGAGTCGGTGCTGGCGGAGGGCGAGATGGGCGAGATCGAGCGCGCCGTGATCGAGGCGGAGGGACTCAGTAAAGAGGATTTCATGGTCCCCCTGATACACCAGTGCTCGTCCAAGGGCACGAGGAGAGAGCTGCTCGGGATCGTCAAGGATCTCAAGTCCACGGCCCGGGGGGACGAGGTCACCTTCACTTTCATCCTCAACAAGGGCTGTTACGCCACTTCGCTTCTGAGGGAGTACCTCAAGAAGGAAGGGCTGATGGACTACTAACCAAAATCAAAACTTCAGTGACGCCGGCGGCATTGCCTCGGCATGGGCCGCTCGGTCGTCGGTGCGACGAGAACGGAAGTGTGCCGCCCGCCACCGCGCCCGTGACGGGCGACGGCAAGAGCATGGTACCGTAGCAGGGCCGCCCGGGCGGCCCTGCTGCTCGGACCGATCACAGTCGGCTCAGGTCCCTATTGGCCCCGCCCTCTTCGTCATCAGGCTGGTCCAGCAGCTCCCGCAGCTTCTCCAGCTTGTCCTTCTCCTTGCCCCTCTCCTTTTCCGCGGGGATGATCTCCTCGGGAACCGGTTCATCGTCCTGCTGCGAGACCTTCTGTTCTTCAGACTTGTGGGCAAGCGCAGCGGCCACCAAGGAGCTGGCCCCTTTCTTCTTCACTGCCGGGGCCGGTTGCTCGGCCGACCTGGGAGCGGGCTGTTCGACGGGCATCGGAACCTTCCGCTCGACCGGCGCAGACTGGAAGGTCTGGATCGTGGGCTCGGACGGACGGTCAGGCACCATGACCTTTTCGGCGATCTTCATCGCCCTTTCAGACATGGCGTCGCGGGTCGTCGGTCCGGACCTGGCCTTTGGCCGGGACGAAGTCTTATCCGCATCGGCCAGGCGCTTCTGCGCCCATCTCTTCTGGATCGCCAGGCGCTGCGCCTCGGTCTCGATGACATCCGAATCATCGACCTCCTCCTTGCTCCCGTCGACAAAGCTCAGCGGGGTGTGGCAGCGAGGGCATTCGTCGATCTTGATGCACTCCATGCAGAACAGGGTCCCGCAATTGGGGCAAACCGTCACGGCCGGTTCGCCATGGAATATGCACTTGCGGCGGTTGTACTTGTCCGTGTCAGGATAGTACATCACGGTGATGGCCTTGGAGCGGTCCGCCTGACGCGGAGCAGCCTCGGCCTTTCTTCGGTTTCGGAAAAGTCCCATCTCCTCACTCTCCTTGGCGCGCGGCGGCTGGGTCCGCGCATTTCGTTCCATGAGCATCTCGGCGGGAGGCTCATCCCTCCACTCCGCCGGAGCCTCGACCGGCCGCCTGCGGGCGACTGGCTCCCTATCGAAGGACGGCATCCTGACCGAGCGCCGCGGTTCAGGGATCTGGGTCGTCGGCACGGCCGGGCCTTCGATGGACCTCATCATGCTGACCAGGCGGCGGGCGGTGTACAGTCCCAGGTCCAGGTGCTCCATCAGCCCCATCGTCGACCGGCTGCCGGGCGGCAGCGCCATCGCGGCCCGCAGGAGCTTCTCGGTACGCTTGTCGGGCCTCTCCTCCGGGAACTCCATGGTGTTGACCTTCTCTATGTAGGCGAGGACCTTCTTGGCCTTCTGCACGTCGCGGTCATGCATGCACATGTACGCCTCGGCAAGGTGAAGGCCCTGCCTGGTATAGTTCGGGTTTCCCAGGGTCGCCAGCAGCACATCCCTGGAAAGGGACTCATAGGCCTGGAAGCGCCCATCGTCCATGCTGTCGATGTCGACCTCCTCCTTGGTCTGCAGGTACTTGGTCACGGCGTCCAGCGACGAGAACGGAAGGCCGCATTCCTTGAACGCCTCCTCCCTCGTCACCCTCCGGTTCTGGCGGTACTCGAACTCCAGCACTTTGGCCGCGTAGATGCTGATATCCCTCTCCTTCAGCCGCTGTGCCAGGATGGCGCTGCTCTCCTGCGCCGACGGCAAGGCCGGGTCGATCTCCAGCGCCCGGTCCAGCGCCCTCTTGGCCTGGTCGAGCTTGTCCATCCTCATGAGGATGCGACCCTTGCCGCTCCAAGCGAACTTGTCCTGCGGTTCGTTGGCCAGCACGGTATCGAAGCACCGCAGCGCCTCCTCGTCCTCGCCGAGCTTCTCGAGCAGGGCGGCCTGATTGAGCCAGGCGCGCTTGTTGGTGCTGTCCAGGGCGATGGAGCGTCCCAACGAGCGGACCGCCTCCTCGATCTTGCCCAGCTTGGCCTGGACTATGCCGATGTTCATCCACAGGACGGCGTCGCCCTCTTCCAGCTCCGCCGCGCGGGAGTATGATCCGAAGGCGTCATCCAGGCGCCCCAGCTCCTCTTCGGCGCGACCTTTGGAGCGCAGCAGGACAGCGGTCTCCGCTCCCATCCCGATCGCCCGGGAGTAGCAGTCCACCGCATCCGCCTTGTCGCCGGTCTTGAAATGTACGTTGCCCTTGAGCTTCCATATCTCCCCACTGTCAGGGTCCAGCTCCAGCGCCCGGTCCAGCGCATCCATCGCCTCGCGGTACCGTCCCTGGGTGGCGAGGGCGCGCCCCCGGTCCATATGGAACGACGCGTTGGACGGATCGCCCTGGGCGGCATGGTCGAACGCGGCCAGCGCCCCCACAGGGTCGCGGCCCATCAGCAGAGCGCGTCCCTTGTTATCCAGCATGATCAGGTCCGAGGCGTCGAGCTTCCACCCTTGGTCGAACGCCTGCGCCGCCTGGGAATACTGTTCCAGCTGCATCAGCGCCAGGCCCAGGCGGTTCAGCACCGCGCGGTCATTGGGATCGGCCCTCAACGCGTACTGGTACTCGGCGGCGGCATCGTCCACTCGGCCCAGGGAGGAGAGCGCGTCGCCGCGATCGACGTGCGCGGTCTTGCTGAGGGGATCGATCTGAAGCAGCACGTCGCAAATGGCGATGATCTCCTCATGATCTCCCTTGGCGATGAGTGTCTCCTTCTTCCGCTCCAGCACCTCCACGTCCCGCGGCTGGTCGTCAAGGACGCGATCGTAAGCCCGGATGGCGTCGTCGTTCCTGCCGATATCGCGGAACGCGGCGGCCTTGTCCATGAAGGCCCCCTTGTTCCTCGGTTCGAGCTTCAGGACCTGGTCGGCCACGGAGATGAGCTCTTCCGGTTTCCCCATGGCCTTGAGGGCGGCCATCTTCGATTCGAGCACATCGACGTCCTTCGGACCGAGGGCGAGCGCCTGGTCGAACGCGTTGACGGCCTCGGCGTGCATGCCGATCCGTAGGAGGGCCTTTCCTCTCTGGACATGGGCATAGCGATTATTCGGGTCCAGCCTGATGACCTGTTCGAACGCCTCGATGGCCAGGCTGTAGCGCTCCAGCAGCACCAGGGCCGCCCCCTTGCTGGTCCAGACGTTGAAGTCCTGGGGGTCGAGCTTGAGGGCCTGCTCGTACGACACCACTGCCTCCTCCAGCCGGTCGTCGCTGACCAGGGCGAGGCCGCGGGACCACCACAGCAGGCGGTTGGTCGGCTCGAACGAGATGGCCCGGGCCAACGCTTCCGCGGCCTCCGCGAAACGGCCCATGGCGTAGAGCGAGTCACCCTTGATCCTCCAGAAGTCGGGGTCACTGGGGAACAGCTGCGTTCCGGAGATCGCCTTGTTGAACGACTCCTCGTACTTCTTCTGAGAGTACAGGACCAGGGTCAGATCGCGATAGGCGCCCTGGTTCGCAGGCTCCAGCCTTAGCACTTCCTGGTAGACCTTGGCGGCCTCGTCCTTGCGTCCCAGGCGGTTCAGCGCCACGCCCATGTCCACCAGGGCGGCGGCATTGTGAGGCTCCAACTCAATGATCTTCTCGGTAGTGGCGAGGACGTCCTTGTCCTTCTCCAGGCCCTTGTACGCCTCATTGATGGCCACCAGGACCGCTAACCTGTCGCGGTGGGCCTTGAGCGCGCGCTCCAGCACCCTGAGGGCTTCCTGGAACCGCATCGCCTTGTTGTATGCGACGCCGAGCGCGTACATGGTGTCCCCGTCGTTGGGGCGCTGCTCCAGTAGCGCTTCGCATTCCTTCACGGTATCGTCCATGAGGCCCAGGGCGATGGTGGCATC
>DATD01000001.1:2923-17648 GCA_002504525.1 Methanomassiliicoccus sp. UBA345 | reverse complement strand
ACGGCCACCGCGTCCATGGCATCCTTTGGCTTGCCGGCCTTGAGCAGGCAGGAGACGTGCGCCTTGTAGGATGGGAGGTCAGGCTGGATGCTGATCACGATCTTGGCCGCATCGGCAGCGTCGGACCATCTGGACATCGCCACGAGGAGGCGCAGATGGCCTTCCGCCGCCTCCAGGTCCTTGGAGTCCAGCGATACTGCCTGGGCAAAGACCTTCTCCGCCTCTTCCAGCCGCTCGAGGTCCTCCAGCACCGCGCCGATCTCCAGCCAGGTCTCCTTGCGCTCCACGTCCGCGCGCAGCGCCTCCTTGTAGTACTTGACCGATGCATCCTTCTGGCCGGCGCCCCGCAGCGCTCTGGCCTTCCCAAGATTGGCATCGTAGGATGCAGGGTCCATCTCCAGCGCGGAATCGTATACGGCGGATGCGTCCTCCCATCTCTCCGCTTCGATCATGATGCGGCCCTTGACGAGGAGCACATCAGCGTTCCTGTGGCCCTGGGCAATGACCTCATCGAGCGCCGTGACCGCTTCGTCGAACCTTTTGGTATGTAAGAACGTCTCCGCCTTGCGCAGCGTCCATATGTACGCGTCGTCCTTCTCGATCAGCTTCTCGATGACGTCGATGTCGGACGGGTCGAGCTCCGCGGCCTTCTTGAGGGATAGGATGGCCTCGGGCATGCGGCCGGCCTTCTCCAGCACCGCCGCCCTCCTGAGATGGAACGATCGCTCCGTGGGGCGCAGTTCGATGGCCCCATCGAGCATGGTGAGAGCGTCCGACAGTTCGCCGCGCGAGGTGAGGGCGTCGGCCCGGGCGGCCATTGCCGGCGGGTAGCGGTCCTGGAGCTCCAGCGCACGGTCCGCCGCCTGCAGGGCAAGTTCGTCGTTCCCGGCCTTGAGCTGCACTATGCTGAGAAGCACCAGCGTGTCGGAGAAATCGCGAGCGTGGGGGCTCCTCCTCTGGAGGTCGGCGAACAGGATCTCCCTCGCTTTGTCCAGATCCTCCTGGACGTCCTGGTTCGGAGCCCTGGCCAGCCGCAGGTCAGCGCTCTCCACTATCCGTCTGGCCTTGTAAAGCCCCCTAAGTTCCCTGTCGCGAAGTGATTCTAGAAATCCCATCCCATCACCTGAAAAGCGCATCGCCATAGTCGCACAAATACCTTTTCTCATTACTGGATAAAAATGCGACCTGCGGACGCCCGTCGGACGCTAAGATGCCGAGGCAGCCGACAGAGGCCTCTGGACACATCACGTTCGGGAGGGGTGGCGCGGAGACAGGAGGTATTAAATAATGGATAACGTAATCCCGAATTCCGTCTGACGCAAGTCGGACAAAACAGATTAGATGGGATGCAAACTTTTCCGGCCGAGGATGCCGGAGCGCGGGAGCGATCGGGTGCCAGGATGGGAGGCGCCGGGGAGCGACCGTCATCCGGCGGACAGAGCCGCGGAGGGGGCATTGGATGGGAGTGCCCCCTCACCCCCCTTATATTTTTAGCCCTGATCCTAACGTTCTAACGTACGCACCAGCATGGACTGGCCCCTCAATAACGCTTTTAAAGGGGAAGTGTGATAGGGTGCGTCGCGCAGGTGTAATCTAGCTGGTTAGGATTTCAGCCTTCCAAGCTGACCGCCCGGGTTCGAATCCCGGCACCTGCACTCTTCTTCAACCCATCAATCGATTAGTGCGACAGATCGTTCTGAAAAGCATGGTGGGGTTTCAGGGAATGGAGGCGGCGCGGGACGCCGTCCGACCGGGGATGACGGTCAGGCGATGGCATCCTCGGGGATGCGGTCCGCCCCCATCCACCTCTCCAAGCTCTTGTTGGAGATGTAAAGGGGGTTGGCGCGCGGGGTCGGGCAAACCCCGCGGCCGAGGGATGATGAATCCTCTTCGATGTCACAACGCACGCCGCATGAACGGTAGACTTCTTCCCAGCTACAGTCCTCATCGGCATGCATCAGAGACATCACCATCACTGTGATGCCTGCCCCCTTTTATATCCCCTACGGGGGGAGGTGACCGATTATCGGACGTGCGAAATGAGCAGCCAGATGCAGGATCCGCGCTCCGAAAGTGAATCTCATGCGAAAGCGCTACGTTCTATCCCCATGCAGGCGCTCGTTCCCCCTATTGTAACTGCGGGCAGAGAGCACCCTCGAGGCATCTGCTCCGCTTCACCGGAACCACTCCCTCCAGTGAATTATCTGCATCCTCAGGCCGAACGAGCATCGCCAGGCCTTCGGCTGATGGATGACGCGACCCATTAGGCCATTTGGCAAGCCCGGATCTCAGCTCACCGCTTTCTTCACGAGCGCAGCGATCCTTGCCTCCACGTCGGCGTTCAGCTCCTTCAACGCAAAGGCGATGGGCCACATGGCGCCCTCGTCAAGATCCGCCTCCTCTTCGAAGCCGAACGTCATGAACCTCTCCTTGACCTTCTCACCGCCGCGGAAGAAGCAGACGACCTTGCCATCCTTGGCATACGCCGGCATCCCGTACCAAACCCTCGGAGTCAGGGATGGCGCGCTTTCCCTGATGATGGCGTGGAGCCGCTCCCCCATCACGTCATACGGCTCCGGCATGGCGGCGATCTTCGCGAGCACGGCGCTCTCCCCATCCGCTCTTTCAGCACGCGGGTCGGTTTTTTGTTGTTTTTGAGTGGTTTCTTTCACATGGTCACCTCTTGACCGTTTTCCATCTGCATCCATATAATCCTACTTCGACAGCGCCTTCGCCAGATCCTTCCCCCACGCCTGCGCCTTCTCCACTTCTCCATCCTTGAGCCTATAGGCCTTGTTCTCGCTCTGCACATAAGCGATCAGGGAGGGCGAGATGATCCTGAGGCCGAGGTCAGCAAGGCTCTTCTCCATGTGCTTGGTGGCATTTCCGCTCGCGACCGAGCGAACCTGAGTATCGAACGTCGCCGCCGTCTTGCCTGATATATCATCCCCTTCCAGGCTGGTCAGGAAATCCTTCATCCTCTCCGATGGCCTCCATGCCATCGTCGGCGCTCCCACTATGATGCAATCATAGTCCTTCACGCTCACACTGCGGGCGTCACCGACAAAATATGATTCCACCGGGACCCCTGCGTCATTCATTGCCGCCGCGACGATCCCGGCGACCCTGCCGGTGACCTTCTGTTCCGAGACCGTGTCGTATATCATGAGCACTTTCATCCGCGTTCTCCTCCTTTTGAGAGAGATTATCTAGGTCGGGAAAATAAAAGGTATCGTGCCTGCCCTTCCGAGCCGGTCCGAGCGATAAGATCGCGGAATGATCGAACGATGCCGGAAAGTGATAGGAATGTGAACGACGCACCGTAATCCTGAAAAGATACAGCGCTCTCCCGCTACCGCCGCTCAGGACTCTTCGCTATATGTGCCAGGCAGCCTCGGCCATGGGCTCGACGCCATGAATGAATGCGCATGGCCGGTGCGCTCCACGTTCCGAGAGCGGATCACTTGCGGCGCCGCTTGTGCCGCACCTTGACCGCCTCTCCCCTTCGGCTGTCCGACATCTCCGCCCCGGACATCAACGCCACGCCGATGCCTTCCACCTCGCCGTTGCGCAGGAGGACGGCCTCATCTCCGGGCCGGAGCGCCGGGTCGGCGTTCAGGACCCCTACCGCGAACAGGCTGCCGGAAAGGTCGAAATCGCCCATCTCGACCCATCCAAGACCGTGGCCGCGCAGCTTCTCCGCTCCCTCGATGGTCAGGGACAGCATCCCCCGGTCCGGGGTCAGCATGGCCAACTGGACCTTGCCGTCCATGATCTTGAGGTACGGGTACTTCCCGACCACCGTGGCGTCGTCCAGCAGAACGCCCCCTTCCGGGCCGAACTGATAACGGGCAGCGGAGCGCAGCATCTCTATGCGGTCCTGCGCCCGCGGGGCCTTCTCCACCTCGCCGCACGCCTGTAGCAGCGCGTCCCTCAGGCGATCGAGCGACTCCCTGCTGGTGGCGCCGTCGACGGCGGTAGGAACGGCGTCCACGACCTCAGAGACGAACTCGCTCTCCATTCCCAGGTGATCGATGACCGTGCTGAAACCGAAACCGGCGGCATGAGCGACCAGCTCCTTGACCATGGCGCGCTCCTCCCCGTCCCAGTGCCCCGTGACCGGTATATCGTACTGGGCGGCGGGATAGAACGTCTCCAGCTCCCTGGGGACCGCGCCCAGCGGAGAGGTGATGATGAGTTCCTGCACTGCGCAGGAGTTCGGCACCGAGAGGAGCACTTCCTCGAACAGCCGGTGGCTCTTCGAGGTGTAGTATGGCTTCTTCGCCGAGCAGGGGATGAGAAGCAGCACCTTCTTATGCGGCGCTGGGGACCACCTCTCCATGATCCTCCGTCGGAACCGCCACACGTCGGGGCGGTACAGCGACATCTTGGTGTTGGCGTAGAATGCCGTCCCGGTCACCGGGGCATACCTCTCTTGGTGCTCGTAGTGCTCGCGGTCGAACAGGCGCAGCGCGGCGACCCCCCACGGGGTGGAGTGGGCGCGGTTCTCCGCCAGCTCCCTGAGCCGGCCGGCCCGGACCATGTGCCGGACCAGCTGGAGCTCCTTCCAGGCGGCATCGAGGTTGTGCCTGACCGCTCCTTCCGGGGCCGTCAGCCAGTCGGCCTCGGAGGCGCTCAGCACCCCTTCCGGCAGCAGCAGACGGCCGCGCGAGCCCTGGTAGGCCAACAGCGAGGAGTCCATCAGGTCCACGCCCATGTACACCAGGAGAGCGAGGTTGGATGGCTCCATGATGCCCGGCGCGTAGATCAGGCGGTTGTAGCCGACCGCACGGCGGAGGTTCGCCACCGCAGCGGCGAATGCCCTGGCGTCACGCCTCAGCTCGAACGCGTTCCCTAGAACGACCACTTCCTCGGCAATGGAACGCAGGTCGCCGGCATCGCCCCTGACGATCAGGGCGCCGGACGCCTGTTCCGTCGACACTTCCTTCCGGTACGACAGAGGCGGGTTGATGCCGTCCGGGAGGGAGAACGCCGCCTCATTGCCGACGGCGGCGCGCAGTCCATCCTCCGTCCGGGAGATGGTCATCTCAGCGTATGGGGGCGCCGGCAGCAGCGCGGATGAATGGAACAGGATGTTGGGCAGCAGGGCCTTGGTGTCTTCGACCGTCCACTTGACGGTCCGGGCAAGGCCAGCGCGGTCGACGACCTCGAGCATGCCATGGCCATGCGGATGAGGGTAATAAAAGGATGCGGAAAGTGGTTTCAGAAGGTGGTCACCATGTGGTGGCGGGATAGCAGTTCTCGAGCGCCTTCCCATCCGACCATAGTCACGCCTTCCAGCGCCTCCACGTCCCCGACCCTTTCCCGGAGGTCGTCCTCCACGCAGTACACGGGAGCGTCCATGTCCAGAAGGTCCTGCAGAGCTTCCAGGTTGGACGGCATTCCCAGTACCCCTGATCGCTGCGATGCTACGGCGTTCAGCGTCCCATCGCCGATCAGCAGGACGGCAGCCTCCGGCACCAGGCCGCTGACCAGGTTCCCCAATGCCAGCCGCATGCCGGCGAAGGCGTCCTCGGAACCGTACGGCTGCTTTGTGATGATCGTCAGTAGATCGTCGGTCATGTCCTCACCTCGCCAACGTCACCATGCGATCGCTCTCCGAGACGAACCTGGAGAGGTCGTTGGTGATGCTTCCGATGGCGGTTCCGGCGATCTCCTCCCCCCTCTTGATCCCGCGGGCGGTGGTGCAGGTGTTGCACACGATCACCTCGGCGCCGCGCGACATCAGTTCGGAGAGCTCCGCCCCGACGTTGGGGAACCTCTTGGGGTCCTGGCCGTCCTTGACCAGCGTGACGCCTTCCCCGTAGCCGAATATCTTTACGCCGTGGCCCTTGTCCAGCGCCGCCCTGGCCAGCTTCACGGCAACGTTGGTGTCCATGTTCATCATGGTGCCGGAGCGTATCTGTATCGTCAATGTTCCCATATGACCGCCTCACACCGTTATCGTCAGATCATATTCTTCCATGATCAGGTCGACCGCTTCCGGATAGCCGACCTCTCTGAACCCCGGACCGGCCTGGCCCTTGAACCCTCTGGCCTCAAGGTCATCGCTCATCACGTACACCTCATCGGCCACGTCCAGGAGCTCATCCCTTCGATCGCCGCACAGCGGGAACATCACGGCGTCCTGGAACAGCAGCACGCCGATGCGATCCTCGCCGCCCAGAGCGGCAATGGCGTCCAGGCTGCGATATTCATGCGGTGATCTCAGCATAATGAACAGTTTCGACGTCACGTTGCCACCTCAGCCGATGAAGTACTGCATGTCGGTGTCGGCGGCGATGTTGAGGAACCCAGAAGCGCCCAGGACCTCGACTCCGTCGGTCATGTCCTCCTTCTCGATCCCCATCAGGCTCATGGAGGTGCTGCAGGCGAACAGCCTTACTCCCAGATCCTTGGCCGTCTCCAGCTGCTGGGGGAAGTTCTCCACCCCTCCCTTGGCCATCTTCTTGACGAACATGCCGGTGAACAGCCGGTACATCCCCGGAAGCTTGGGCCTTGCGCCCTTCTTCAGGAGGTTCAGGCCGAAGAAGGTGAAGAATATGCTCACCTCCATGCCCATGGCGGCAGCGGTGTTGCCGATGATCATCGCCATCATTCCCTTGTCGAAACTGCCTTCAGATACCACGATCGCTAGCTTCTTAGTCTCGTCCATATGAACCGACCTTGTCCTGCACGATACGATGTCCTGAGGCCGGCGCCCCCTGTGCGCTGTCCCAGGCCGACCTATTTCACTTCAACTTTCGTATGCGGTAGGAGTACACCCCTCCCGCCTCGGTCGCCTCGACCAGCTCGTTGCCGGTCCTCTGGCACCACGCCGGGACGTCTGCCTTGGAGCCCACGTCATCGGCCAGCAGGATCAGCTCCTCGCCGACCTTCATGTTCTTCATCTTCTTGGCCAAATTGACGATGGGCATTGGGCACATCATCCCCTTACAATCCAGTGTCTCCGTCATGACCTCACCCAAATCGGTTTTGCACGGTTGTGCAACAACTATATATAACCGAGCCTTTATAAAGTTTTTCAGAAGTGGACAGGGGAGGGGGGCGTCGGAATGCAGCCTCACAAATCGTTCGCCAACATATCAGATTGCAAGGACATCGTTCAGTGCGCGTTCTCGCTGAACGACTTCGAGATCGAGATATACAAGAGCGCTGCCATCCACGGGCCGATCAGGGCGGACGATCTGGCCGACCGCATGGGACGGGACCGCTCCACCGTGTACAGGGCGCTGCAGCGCCTGCTGACGTGCGGGATGGTGTTCAGGGAGACGCGCTCCCTCGATAAGGGCGGGTATTACCATGTATACATGGGCATCAGCAAGAAGGACCTCCGCGTCAAGCTAGAGCGATGCGTGGAGGAATGGAGCCAACGCATGAGGGAGGCCCTGGAACGCTTCGACGAGCACATGTGACCGCTAGGGGGTCCAGCTGCTCAGATATAAATAGCAACCCAGGATATTCTTGAGGGACCACCATGAGCTTCAAAGGAACGGACGTGGTCTCGATCCGGGACCTCTCCATGGAACAGATCGAGCAGGTGATGGACCTAGCGCAGAAGATGATGCCCTATGCCACCGGCGACAAGAGCACCAAAGCCATGGACGGCAAGATCCTGGGCAACCTGTTCTTCGAGCCTTCCACCCGCACCCGCCTCTCCTTCGAGAGCGCCATGGTGAGGCTGGGAGGCCGGTTCATCGAGATCGCGCAGCCACAGAGCTCCTCGATCGTAAAGGGAGAGACGCTCGCCGACACCGTCCGCATGGTGGAGGGCTACGCCGACGCCATAGTGCTGAGGCACCCCCACGAGGGCGCAGCCCGGCTGGCCGCCAAGTACAGCTCCAAGCCGGTCATCAACGCCGGGGACGGAGCGGGGCAGCATCCGACCCAGACCATACTCGACCTGTTCACCATCCGCCAGCAGGCCGGCGGGATCGCCGACAAGAACGTGGTCCTGGTGGGAGACCTCAAGTACGGGCGGACCGCCCATTCGCTGGCAGAGGCCTTGAGCATGTTCGGCGCCAGCCTGACGTTCGTCGCGCCACCCCTGCTGCAGATGCCCAAGGAGACCATCAAGCACATAGAGAGCAATGGGATAACCCCCAAGCTGTCCTCCAATCTTGAGGACGTGATCTCCGAGGCCGATGTGCTGTACGTCACCAGGATTCAGAGGGAGAGGTTTCCCGATCCCGCGGAATACATCAAGGTGGCCGGCTACTACCGTGTGGACAACATGTTGCTGCGCGAGGCCAAGAAGGACCTGACGATCATGCATCCCCTCCCCCGGGTGGATGAGATCGCCCCCGAGGTCGACCGCACCGACAACGCCAAGTACTTCCAGCAGGCCTTCAACGGCGTCCCGGTGAGGATGGCCCTGATCATGCTGGTGCTGGGAGGTGAGCTCTAGATGAAGGACTTCCGAGTCACTCCGATTCGCAACGGCACTGTCATCGATCACATCGACTGCGGTCAGGCGCTAAAGGTGCTCCGCATAATCGGCATCACCGACGGCGTACGCTCCACCGTATCGGTCCTCCTCCATGTACCCTCCAAGAAGGATGGCTGGAAGGACGTCATCAAGGTCGAGGACAGGGAGCTGGACTCCAGAGAGGTCGACAAGATCTCGCTGATCGCGCCCAAGGCGACGATCAACATCATCCGCGATTTCAACGTAGCGGAGAAGTTCACCGTCAAGCTGCCCGACGTGGCGAAGGGCATCGTGCGGTGCGGAAACCCCAACTGCATCACCAACATGAACGAGCCGGTAGAGACCGAGTTCATCGTGGAATCAAAGAAGCCCCTGGTGCTCCGCTGCCTGTACTGCGACCGCTTGCAGGAGAACGTGGCTGAACGCCTGGTGTGATACGAAGCGCCGAAAGCACCTTGGAAGGCATGGGCATTGAATGGCCCATGATCGGATGGCCGTCACCTAAGCCAGGGGAGCTGTTCCCGGGTCATGGTGACTATCTTTGTCATCGAGCCCAGTATCCTCTCGTCCTCCATCTCGCGGTCCACCGTGGCCACGATGAGCATGCTTGACGAAAGTTCGGTGATGAAGAGCTTGGTGTTGCGGAACACGGCCAGGACGTGCTCGATCCTGTCCTTGAATATGTCGTTCTTGGTCGCCTCGGCGGCGGAGTACATGATGGCCGCCATGGCCGAGAACGTCTCCGCGCGCGCGGATGAGGCGGACCTGCCCGCTATCATGAGGCCCGTCTTGGAGACTATGGAGATGCTCTGGATGCCCTCGCTGTCAGGGAACTCGTCTTGAATGATGCCTTCCAGGATGTTCTCTACGGAACGCGCGTCGTGCATGCTTCTGCTCCCCTACCGCATATTCTGTCAGATGATAACAAGGAAGGTTAAATCATTTGCCTATCGATGATGACATCCCCCGCTTCGCGCCGCCCAAGGGCGGCGTCGACGGCCCTTTATATGGGGATGGCATGTGCTGGAACAGGCATCGGGACTGTGTGTGATGACTAGGACGTACGTTCTGACCGGGATGCCCGGGGCGGGCAAGGAAGAGTTCGTCAAGGTAGCGCTGGAACGGGGCTTCAAGGTCGTTCGAATGGGCGACGTGGTCCGCGAGGAGGCTTCGCGCAGGTCGCTCGTCATGACCGATCGCGGGATCGGGGGGTTCGCCTCATCGGAGCGCCAGGAGCATGGCCCGGGCATATGGGCGGTGCGTTGTCTCCCATATATCAAGGATCAGGACACCGTCATAGACGGGTCGCGCAGCACCTTCGAGCTCGATGTCTTCAGGAACGCACTGGGCGGCAGGATGCGATTGGTCGCCATACACGCCTCGCCGGCGCTCCGTTTCGAGAGGCTCAAGCAACGCAACCGGTCCGACGCCCCCCGAAGTGAGGAGGAGTTCCGGCAGAGGGACGAGAGGGAGATGGGGTGGGGCCTAGGCAACCTGATCGCCCAGGCCGATCTCGTCATCATGAACGAGGGCACGCTGGACGAGTTCCACGGTAAAGTGGCAGAGGAGCTCGACAGGCCATGGTGAAGTTCAAAGTGGTGCGGCTGTGCAAGGAGGACGCCATGACCATCGTGCCGACCAACATGGCAAGGTACGACCTGGAGAAGGCCGCAGGGCTCCTTCGCGAAGCCGGCTACGAGGTCGATGACAAGGGAGTGATGGTCACCGCCGCATCCGAGAGAAGGGAGATAACTCTGTATCCGAGCGGACGCATGGTAGTGGCCGGCATCGATGGCAAGGAAGAGGCAGGCCAGGTCGCGGAGGCCACTTACTCCGTGCTCGAGCCGGCCCGGGAATGAGCTGGCTCCGGTATAGGCGATAGCAGCGCCGGGAGACGTGTACGCAAGGTGGGCCAGCGCGCCTGGACACCATGCTTCTTGACAATAATGGGCGATTTCACCTTCGAATATAAATATTGGAATATTCTCTAGCGATCGATGCTTGACCCAGGGAGTCTTGCCTTGGTGCTCGTTCTGTGCACCATGCTTTCCGTCCTCTCCTACTGGTTCGGACTTCTAAGCGCGAGCGGAGCGGTGGCCTCCTTCATGGTGGGCATCATCATCGGAGGCCTGGGCTCCATAGGCTGGCTGTTGACGCTGATCGCGTTCACGTTCCTGGGATTCTTCGTGACCAAGTATCGTTTTCAGGCCAAGAAGAAGCTCAATGTCCAGGAGGGGACCAAGGGGGAGCGGACCTACCGTAACGTGCTGGCCAATGGCCTGGTGCCGGCCGCGGTGGCCGCCATCTCCTTCGTCCTTGGGATGCAGGGCAGCGAGATTGCAGGCCTGGCGTTCATCTCGGCGGTGGCGGTCGCGGCCGCCGATACGACAGCCAGCGAGCTCGGCGTACTGTCCCCCAATACATATCTGATCACCACTCTGGAGAAAGTTCCGCCAGGGACCGACGGCGGGATCTCCACGGCCGGAACGGCGAGCTGCATCGCGGCCGCGGCGGTGGCCTCCCTCGTCGGATGGCTGGCGATATTTCGGTCCAGCCCTCTTGACCCGCTGATCGCCGTCCCCATCGTCATGGGCGTGGCGGGCTGCATGCTGGACAGCGTCATCGGGGCCACGGCCGAGCGCAGTGGAAAGGTCACCAAGCTTCAGAACAACATGATGACCATGGCCGCCGGTTCCGCGCTGTCGGTCGTTCTTTATTTGGCCCTCGCATGACCTGGCAGATGCAGAAATGATTATATACAGGTCCTCCTTTCAAGGATTTGGTGTGACGGCCACAGCGGCGGGGATACACCCGGTCCCATTCGAACCCGGAAGTTAAGCCCGCCCGCGTTTCGTGCTGTACTGCGGTGCGCGAGCCCGCGGGAACCACGAGGCGCTGTCAGCCACTTTTTCATTCATCTCCTGGGAGCGCAGCCTCGAACTCGCTCTCATGTTAAGGCGTCGTCACTGTAGTACGAAGGGTTTAATCAACGGCACATCGTTCTCCGCTCAAACTCTGGTGCAGGCATGGAAATCCCCTACGATGTGTTGATCATCACGGCCGCCCTCATCGCGCTATGCGCGGTCGCTTGGTTCGAGCTGAGGTACATAAAGAACAGGCGGGGAGAGCGGGCCGAGGCGTCGATGGAGCAGGACCATGCCTACAATGCGCTCGCGACCATCAAGGCGGTGGCGGGATCGCTGCGCTCGCAGGGGCGCGACACCACCGAGGCCGATATCCTGCTGTTCCAGGCCGAGGGGGCGTACAAGCGACGACAGTACCTGGACTGCAAGGAGCTGTCCGACCGCGCCAAGACCGTCCTGCGGAACGCACCCCAGAGAGAGCTTGAACCCCCCAGGCCCGCGATGGTCGATGTAGGTAAGGAAGCCACGGGCAAGGAGCAGGAGAGCGAGGCTTCCGCTCCCGCCGAGGTGCCCTCCATGGAAGTGAGGAAGCTTCCCCACAACTACTTGGAATCGAAGTTCGTCATGGAGTCCGTCCGCTGCCTGCTGGAGAACGCCCCATCGCCCCGCAGGGAGTCCGCGCAGTGCTGTCTGAATGATGCAGAGGGATGCTTCGAAGAAGCGGAGTACACCGATGCGTTGCGCCATTCGCTGAAGGCCAAGAAGATGCTGGAGGCCGCCGAGGATGCCGTTCCCCAGAAGGAGGAGAGCGCTTCGCCATCAAAGGAGGATGTATCGCTGCCGGTGAGCGAATGTCCGGGATGCGGGGCTGCCATGTCCCGCGGTGATGCGTTCTGTTTCTCTTGCGGGATGGCCAAGAGGCCGTCGTGCCCCGGCTGCTCGGCCGACATCATAGAAGGGGACGCGTTCTGCCGGAAGTGCGGCAACAGGCTTTGAGAATCGACAGCGGTCGATGGTGCTGGCCTCCGATGACACGAGGAGCGACTAATTGTTTTAATAAGGTCCAGCCCATGTTCCAGCGATATCGATGATGCTGGTCAAGCTCGGAGGCAGCGTTATCACCGACAAAACCAATTACCTCGCCTACCGCGAGGACGTCCTTTCTAGGTTGGTAGCGGAGATTGTCGCGGCAAGGAAGGATATCATCCTGGTCCACGGAGCGGGCTCGTTCGGTCATGTACTGGCATCCGAGCATCGCCTGCAGGGCGGCTACACTGGCGATTCCCAGATCCCCGCTGCGGCCAAGGTAATGGAGGATGTCAGGGATCTCAACCTCCGGGTCATGAGGACGCTCAACGCTGGTGGTCTGCCGAGCGCCTCGCTGCCCCCCAGCGCGGTAGCATCGCTCCGGAGCGGAGAACTGGACATCTTGGATGTGGGCATGTTCCGCCGATACCTCGACCTGGGCATGTGCCCTGTGACGTTCGGCGATGTCGCCCTGGACAGTGAACGCCGTTTCGGCATCTGCTCGGGCGACCAGCTCATGGAACGCCTGGCGCACGAGTTCCGTCCACAGCGGGTGATATTCGTATCCGACATCGACGGCGTGTTCACCGCCGATCCGACCACCGATCCGGACGCTACCCTAATAGAGACTGTGGACCGAGAGACGCTCGATTCGTTGCCGCGGACGCACCGCTGCGCCGACGTGACCGGCAGCATCTTCGGCAAGATCGAGACGATGATGAGGATCGCTTCCTGGGGCGGGGACGCCGTAGTCCTGAACGGGAACGCCCCCGGACGCCTGGGAGCGGCGCTCAGGGGCGAGGCGGTCGTGGGCTCCAAGGTCAAGGGCGGTGAGGCATGAAGGATATCGAGCAACGGAAGGCCGATCACATACAGGTCAGTCTGGAAGAGCAAGTGGTGAGCGGCCATAACTACTGGGACGACCTGCATCTGATACACGACTCCCTCCCCGAGGTGGACCTCGAGGAGGTCGACACCACCACGGTGCTGTTCGGAAAGAAGCTCTCCGCCCCTCTGATGGTAACGGCCATCACCGGCGGGTATGTTGAAGCGGAGAAGGTGAACCGCAACCTCGCGAAGGCCTGCGCCTCCCTGGGGATCGCCCTTGGGGTGGGCAGCCAGAGGGCAGCCATCGAGAGGGGGGATCGCAGCAGCTACGAGGTCATCCGCGACCTCGGGGTGCCGCTTGTCATCGGGAACCTGGGCGCTCCGCAGCTCATCGCGCAGGCGCGCAAGGAGGCGTTCGGCCTCGAGGAGGCCAGGCAGGCCATGGAAATGATAGGCGCCGATGTGCTTGCCATTCACCTCAACTTCCTGCAGGAGGTCGCACAGCCAGAGGGGGATACCAGGGCGAGAGGGTGCCTGGACGCCATACGCTCCCTGGCCAGGGAGGTCCCTTGCATCGCCAAGGAGACCGGGGCCGGCATATCCAGGGAAACGGCCGTGCGGCTCAAGGGCGCCGGCATGATGGGCTTCGACATCTCCGGGACCGGCGGCACCAGCTTCTCTAAGGTGGAGGCGCACCGCTCCCGCCGAATGGGTGACGTACGTTGCGCGGCCATCGGTCAGACGTTCGGGGAGTGGGGGATACCTGCGCCCATCTCCGTCCGTCTGGCCCAGGTGGGCCTCCCGGTGATCGCCAGCGGCGGGATCGTCAATGGCCTGCAGGCCGTCAAGAGCATCGCCGCAGGCGCGCAGTGCGCGGGGCTGGCACGGGCGGTCCTAAAGGACGCCATGACCTCGGCTGAAGCGGCGGAGGAGCACCTCCGCACCATGATCGATGAGATAAAGGTGGGGATGTTCCTCACTGGCTCGTCCAACATACGGCAGATGGCCGAGAAGAGGGTAATATTCACCGGCCCCGCCCGGGAGTGGGGCCTTGAACTAGAGGTGATCTAGACATGGATGTGATTTCACAGCTGGAGAAGAGGGCCAAGAACGTGAACAGCGCGATAATGTCATATCTGGAAGAAGGAGAGAACCAGAAGCTCCTCCTGGCCGTCCAGCATTATCCTTCTGCCGGCGGCAAGCGCCTCCGGCCAGTTCTGGCCGAGGTGGTCGCCCAGGCGGTCGGCGGGGCGGGGGACAAGGCCATCCCCTTCGGAGCGGCCGTCGAGATAATACACAACTTCACCCTGGTCCACGATGACGTGATGGACAACGATTCCATCAGGAGGGGGCGGCCGACCGTCCATGTCATGTTCGATGAGCCGACGGCCATCATTGCCGGCGACGCGCTGTTCGCGCGGGCATTCGAGGCGCTGTCCGAGGTCGACGTGCCGCCGCACTTCACCCGCCGCCTTCTCAAGCTGACCGCTCACGCGGTCTGGCTGATCGCGGAGGGCCAGCAGGAGGACATGGACTTCGAGAGGATCCCTCCGACCGA
>DATD01000001.1:0-2691 GCA_002504525.1 Methanomassiliicoccus sp. UBA345 | reverse complement strand
AGAAGACTGCCGTGCTGTTCGAGTGCGCCGCGGAGGGCGGGGCCATCATCGCCGGGGGGACTGAGGAACAGATCACCGCCATGCGCGACTACGCCCGCAGCCTCGGCGCCGGGTTCCAGATACACGACGACATCCTGGCCCTGCTGGGGGACGAGAAGACCACCGGCAAGCCGGTGGGCAACGACATCCGCAACGGGAAGCGGACGCTGATCGTTCTCCACGCCCTGCAGAACCTGGGCGTCGAGGATTCCCGCCGCGCCACCCTGATGGCGGCGCTCGGCAATGCTGACGCCACGCTGGAGCAGATCAGGGCCGCCACCGAGGTGCTGCAGGACTGCGGCAGCATCGATCATGCTCGCAAGCTGGCTCGGGAGCACGCCGCTCAGGGTAAGGAGCACCTAGAGGTGCTGAAGCCCAGCGCGGAGAGGGACTTCCTCGCCGCGGTGATCGACTACGCGGTCAACCGGGACATCTAACAGGAGATACCGTCGGACGTAAGCTGAAAGTCGGCGACCAATCCCTCGGGGAGGCTGCGGTGCTTCATCAGCACCGCCCTCCGTCGGCCGGTGGACACTTTGTCCACTCGGACGATCACCTTGGAGTTGTGATGGAGGGCGTGGCCCCCCAGCGCCTCGAATGTCCCGGTCTCGATGTCTGTATATACCTGCGAGGTCGCCACCACCGGGATCGCCTTCTCCCGCGCCACGTTGGTCAGCTTGGCCGATTGCCCGGCCAGGGACTTGCGCTCTCCCCGGTCCTCCTCCCGGGACGTCAGCCGATAGTGCATGCTTATCGAATCGATTATTATCATCCCGACGTCCACGTTGCCCTGCGCCAGCTTGATGGCCTTGTCCACCATCTTCTCCTGCTCGTCGAAGCTTCCGATGTTCGAGAACAGGATGTTCTTGGCTACCGTCTCGAAGTCATCCCCAGCGATCTGCCTCAGACGTTCCATGGACACGCCCTCGGTGTCGATGTATATCACCCTCTTACCCTGCCTGGCAACCGCGGCGGCAAGCAGAAGGCATAGCGTGGTCTTCCCGGTTCCCGCCTCGCCGTACAGGAGCGTCAAGCATCCGGCCTCCACGCCTCCCTCCAGCATGGCATCGATCGCGCCACAGCCCAGTGCCAGCCTGTCCATGCATCATGGTAGGCGATGATTGGTCATAATCATTGCCCCAGCATGCCTGGGCCCTGCAGCGGGGTCTCGTACACGCGGAAGTGGTACACTACTACAGCGCTGGCCACCAGCAGGACGATCATGAGCGGCAGGGCCGAATCGAAGGAGCCCGTAGCCGAGGCGATGGTACCGAACAGGATGGGGCCGAGAGCTCCGACGCCATTGGCGATGCCGTTCACCAGCCCGGTGGCCGAACAGGTGAGCCGGGAACGGCAAGTGCCCTGCAGCATTGTGAACACGTTGGGGCCCATCACCGACAGGAAGAAGAACACCATGGCCAGCGCGAACACCACTTCCACCTTGCCCTGGATCTGCGTCACCACGAGAATCGCCACCGCGGCCAGGGCCAGGAAGGATGCGGTCACGGCCGCCCTCCGGCCGGTCCGATCGCTCAGGTAGGAGCCGACGGCCAGGCCGGCAAAGTTGCCCAGGTACGGAAGGCTGGCCGCCCAGATCAGCTCGTTCTCGGTGAAGCCCCGGGCCAGGAGGAGGAACGTCGGCAGCCACAGCGATAGGCCCCACCATACCTGGGTCTCCAGCGCTTGGGCCACGACGAGGGTGGTGATCCCCTTGACCTTGAGCGAGTCCCGGAGGTTTCGACGGGTAAGCGAGAGATTGGCCCTGAGGCCTTTCTCACCGCATTCGATGGGGCCCTCAGGAGTGTCCTGAAGATACTTCCATATGGGGATCAGAAGAAGGAAACCGGCCACGGCCAGTACGATGAACATGAAGTTCCAGCTGGTGACCATGATGAGCGGGAGGAGCAACAACGGGGACAACAGGTTGGCCATCCCGGTGGACGAGTGGTACAGCGAGTTCATCCGTGACCTCATGCGGGGCGGATACCATGCCTGAGTAGCACGGCTGGCCGAGGGGAACAGCACTCCCTGGGTGAGGCCCAGCGAAACCCGCAGCAGGACGAACACCGAGTAGTACATGCCGACCAGGCCAGTGAGCGCCGTCACCACCGACCAGGTGGACACTGCCAGAAGTAGCCCTTTTCGCGGCCCGTAGCAGTCCACCAGTGGGCTGATGAAGATGTTCGACAGCCCATAGCCGACCAGGAACACACCCATCAACACGCCGCCCAGGGAGCCGGTCTGGGCGGCGGTCCAGTTGAAGTCATCAGCTATGAACGGTATCGCCACCGAAAGGCAGACGCGGATGAGGTAGCCTATCAGCACCGAGAGGAACAGGATGATGGCAACGATCGCCGCCTTGCGCTTCCGTTCTGCCGAGGGCCCCATCGATGCGATGTCCCATCTCGCCGTTTATCGACCTTTCGGATTCCGGGAGCAGGAATGGCATTCCATCAGCCGCATCGGGAGCGCAGCCTACGGTTAATATCAAGGAATGCCAGGCCGGACGGTGATGGCAGGCGCATGGAAGCTTGTGACATACGCCTTGAGGCAGAGGGCTCAGAAGGAGGAGGGCTGTTCCCGCACGCCCGGGTCCGTGACGGCCAGGCCGAGGTCCTGTAGGATGCCAGGATGTGCATCAGCCAGCGCACC
>DATD01000023.1:15929-16070 GCA_002504525.1 Methanomassiliicoccus sp. UBA345 | reverse complement strand
CACATCTGCACCCTCGCCTACCGCTTGGTGGTAAGGAGCGGCTCCCTTCGCGCCGGGGACGACGCATCCGAGGCGGCGTTCTTCTCAATGGACGCGCTGCCGGAGCTGGCGTTCGACCATCGCGACATCGTTACCGATGCT
>DATD01000023.1:15456-15725 GCA_002504525.1 Methanomassiliicoccus sp. UBA345 | reverse complement strand
GGCGATGCGCCTGGCGGAAGTGAGGGGTCGCCGGGGACGCAATCTATTTTATCGATAGGGGGCGTTCGTTCCATATGATGCTCCAGGACGACCTCGACCAGAAGATCCTTCGCCTGCTGCAGCGCAACGGCAAGCTCACCTACGAGGAGATCGGAGAGGTGGTCGACCGCTCGCCCTCCACCATAAGGGACAGGATAAAGAAGATGGAGGACAACCGGACCATCCTGGGGTACTCGGCCATCATCAACCAGGAGAAGGTGGGCATCACG
>DATD01000023.1:6152-15207 GCA_002504525.1 Methanomassiliicoccus sp. UBA345 | reverse complement strand
GTCAGCGGTGGCGGCGCTTTACTCGCTGGAGAACATCTCGGAGATCCTGCGCGTGACCGGAGAGAGGCGCATCATGTTCCGCGCTCGAGCCACCAACAACCAGGAGCTGGTTGACATCATAGACCGGAAGATCCGCCCGCTGGGGTTCACCAACTTCGAGGTCACCATGGTGCTGGAGCCGGTGGTGCGGTACCCGGGACTGTGATCACCTACCGCTCTGACCGATGTTGCCGGCGACCTCGGCCATCCTGGCGCTCATGCGGCGGTCGAACGATTGCGTCGAAACGACCCAGAAGTTGCGGGTCAGGGCGCCGGCCTCCAGCACCAGCTGGTTGCTGCGGCGGTGCATCTCGGTCTGCCTGGGCGAGAACGCCCTGGTGCCGTACTGCACTACTATCGTCGGCTCTCCCGGCAGCCGGGCCAGGGACAGATGGGCGCCGAACTCGGCTACGCTGCGCGAGTCCTCCTCCGACGAGGCGGCCCAGTCGGCCTCCCACACCAGCACCGTATGCGTGTGGCCCTCCTCGCTGGAAAGGGTTACCTCTTGGATCAGGGATCGCAGGAACGCCTCGGGGTCGAAGCGGCCGGACGCGCGCATGATGGAACAGGACGGCTGTACGCTGAGGCGGCCTTCCTCCACCGCCGCGTCGAGAATGGCGTTGCGGAACACCGGCCTCTCCCAGCTGTCGGTGAGGAGGACCATCTTGTCGCCCTCGCCCATCCATCGGAGCAGGTCCAGCAGCACCCTGGCCTGCTCGATGTCGGAACGATGTAGATTGGCGACCTGGTCGCCCCGCCTCAGCTCATCGGTCCATCGCTTCGATCTGATCGCCTCTCCGCCCCCATGGGCGAGGAGCCTTACAAAGATTGGTATCCGACGTCAACGCTTCGGAATGACGTGGGCGGTGGCCGAGTTCACCGCCTTGCGCGATTCCACCTTCTCCGTCCCCAGGATCTTCTCGGCCCGCCGGTCCACCTCGTCCCAGTTCACCACGTCCCAGAACGCCTTGTTGTACTTCGCCTTCTCGTTGCGATAGTCGAGGTAGTAGGCATGCTCCCACACGTCCAGGACCATGAGGACGCGGAAGCCTGGTATGGAGTACAGGTGGTGGTCCTTCACCTGCATCAACATCGGCCTGTCGGTCTGCATGCACATGACCAGCACCGCCCAGCCCGATGACTCGACGGAGTTGGCGACCTCGGTGAACTCCTGCTTGAAGCGCTCGAACGATCCGAACTCCTGCTCCAGCAGATCGGCGATGGTCCCGCCCGGTTTGCCGCCGCCTCCGGAGCTGGCCGGGGCCATGTTGGACCAGTACAGCTGGTGAAGATAGTGGCCTCCCGCGTTGAACGCCAGCGCCTGGGTGTCGCACTTCATCGGACCCATGGTGCCGTCCACCCGCGCCTTGTCCAGCTTCTCCAGCAGGGCATTGGCCTGGTTGACATACTTCTGGTGGTGCCCGTCGTGGTGCACCCTGAGCAACTGCTCAGAGATGAAGGGGGCGAGATCACCGTATCCATAGGGGAGCGCTGGGAGAGAGTAGAAGCCTTTGCTTTCCGACATGATATCGCTGTGATTTTCCGAACCCCCGGTATATCTTTGTTTGTACCCGCTTCTGACGAGCAATAAATACCAAGCGTTCCGAACGGAAAACGTCTATGTCTAGAGAGGCTGGGCATCCCAGCGACCTGACCGATGAAGCCGAGCTGATATCCAACGAGGACGTCCTGACCCTCGAGGCCGCAGAGGTGTTGAAGCGGCTGGACGTTACCGTGGAGCACGGGTTGAGCAGCGACGAGGCCTCGGTGAGGCTCAAGCGTTATGGAACCAATGAGGTCGCCGAGAAGAAACAGAAGCACAGCATCGTACGCTTCCTATCTTATTTTCGTGATCCCCTCGTGCTCGTCCTGCTCTTCGCAGGCACGGTGACCCTCTTCACCGGTGATGCGACGAGCTCCTCGATCATATTCATCATCGTCCTGCTCAGCACCATCCTACGCTTCATCCAGGAGAATAGGGCGGAGAACGCATCGAAGGAGCTTGCCAGCCGCGTCTCGACCAACGCGACCCTGACCAGGAACGGTTCCAGGGTCGAGCTCCCCATCGCCCAGATCGCCCCGGGGGACATCGTCCACCTGGGTGCGGGAGACATAGTCCCAGCAGGGCTGAGGGTTGTCAGCAGCAAGGACCTGTTCATCAATCAATCCGCCCTTACTGGTGAGTCCGTGGCCGCAGAGAAGGGCCCCCGGCCCCTCACGCCAGAAAATGTGGGCGACGACACGCAGTGGACCGATTACCTTTTCATGGGCACATCGGTGGTCAACGGGACCGCGACCGGCGTGGCCGTGAGGACGGGAAAGCACACCCGATATGCCGATATTGTGAAGCACCTCGTGGCCAGGCGCCCCCCGACGGAGTTCGAGCGTGCGTCCACCCGCTTCGGTTACCTCATAATGAGAGTGACCATTGCCCTGGTGATCTTCGTTTTCGTCGTCAACATGTTGAACCATCGCGGCATCCTCGATTCCCTCTTGTTCTCGGTCGCCCTCGCGGTCGGCCTGACGCCGGAACTCCTGCCCATGATCCTCACCATCAATCTGTCCAAGGGTGCGATGGACATGAGCAAGAAAGGGGTGATCGTAAAACGGCTCGAGTCCATCCAGAACTACGGGAGCATGGATGTCCTGTGCACGGACAAGACCGGAACGCTCACCGAGGACCACGTCGCGTTGGTTCAGTATGTGGGTCCAGACGGCGCCCCCGACGACAAGGTGCTGGCGCTCTCCTACATCAACAGCAACTTCGAGACCGGACTGCGGAGCCCCCTCGACAAGGCCATCCTGGACCACGGGAAGGTCGATATAAGTGATTACTCGCTGCTCGAGGAAATCCCCTTCGACTTCGAAAGGAGAAGGGTATCCGTCATCGTCAGGTCCTCCAGCGGGACGATCATGGTGACCAAGGGCGCGCCCGAGAGCATGATGGATATCTCTTCGACCTTCGAGACGCGGGGGAAGCAGTCCGGAACGTTGAGCTCATCCGCACGCAGTGCGATCATGGAACAGTATGAACAGATGAGCGCTGACGGTCTGCGTCTCCTTGGTGTCGCCTACAAACCCGTCGGCGATCGCGATGATTATGGGCGAGAGGACGAGAAGGAGATGATATTCGTTGGGTTCGTTGCGTTCCTGGACCCTCCCAAGCAGAGCGCCCGTGAAGCCCTTGGGATGCTCCATGGCTCCAACATCGAGCTCAAGGTCATCACCGGGGACAGCGAGATGGTCACCAAGAAGGTGTGCCGGGAGCTGGGCTTCAGCATCACCGGCATCGTTCTCGGCAAGGACCTGGTGAACAAGAGCTCCGAGGACATGCGCGATCTGGTCGAGAAGAACAACATCTTCGCCAGGGTCAACCCCGGCCAGAAGAACGACATCATCATGGCCTTGAAGTCGAACGGGCACGTCGTTGGCTACCTCGGCGATGGGGTTAACGACGCGCCCTCCATCCGGGCCGCGGATGTCGGCATATCCGTGGACAACGCCGTGGATGTGGCAAAGGAGGCCGCGGATATAATCCTCCTCAAGAACGATCTCCGGGTGCTCGAAGAGGGAGTGCTGGAGGGGAGGCGGACCTTTGGCAACACCATGAAGTATATCCAGATGGGCATAAGCTCCAACTTCGGGAACATGTTCTCGGCAGCGGCGGCCTCCCTCTTCCTACCATTCCTGCCCATGCTCCCGGTCCAGATCTTGCTCAACAACCTGCTCTACGACCTCTCCGAGGCGGCCATACCCACCGATAGAGTGGACGCGGAATACATGTCGGGAGCAAAGCGAATGGACATCAGGTTCATCAGGGACTTCATGATCTTCTTCGGTCCGATCAGCTCACTGTTCGACATCCTGACGTTCTTGGTGCTCCTATTCTACTTTCATGCCGATGCCGGCTTCTTCCAGACCGCATGGTTCGTCGAATCGATCACCACCCAGACGCTGGTCATATTCTCCATACGGACCTCCCGGACACCATTTTTCCGGAGCAGGCCGAGCACGGCTCTGGTGGCGAGCAGTCTGGCGGTGGTGCTTTTCGCCCTGCTCGCCCCCTTCAGCGCCCTGGCCGGTCCGTTCCAGTTCGTTCACCTGCCGATGGAGTTCTACGCCATCCTGGCGCTCTTCGCGCTAGCCTACCTTGGCCTAGTGGAGCTGCTGAAAACCCTGTTCTACCGCAGCCGCATCTTGAACCCAGGTAGGATCGGAGCGCCTACATGACGGCACATCTCAGAGCTTCTTGTGGCAGAGCCACCAGTCCAGGCACGCATCGCCCATCTGCTTCTTGCGGTCCTTGGCGCCCTTCTCATCCTTGGGAGAGGGAACGATGACCTCATCGCCGAACAGGTCGTTCTTGGGCCAGCCCTCAGGGGTCGAGACCTTGTTGTTGTCGCTGGTCTGCAGCGCCTTCACCGCGCGGAGGATCTCGTCCACGCTGCGGCCGATCTCCTGCGGGTAGTAGAGCATTAGGCGGAGCTTTCCCTCCGGATCGACGATGTACACCGAGCGGACGGTGTTGCTGCCCTTTCCAGGGTGGATGGAGCCGAGCTTGATGGCCGCGGTGCCGAGTCCGTCGGCGATGACCGGGAACGGGACCTCGACGTTCATCTTCTCGTTGATCCACTCCACCCACTTGAGGTGCGAGTTCAGCTGGTCCACGGAGTGGCCGATGAGCTCGCAGCCCAGTGCCTTGAACTGGTCCGCCCGCTTCGTGAACGCATAGAACTCGGTGGTGCACACCGGAGTGAAGTCGCCGGGATGGCTGAACAGCACGAACCACTTGCCCTTCATGTCGCCGGGAAGGCTCATGGGGCCGTGGGTGGTCTGCACGTTCATCTCCGGGAAGGGGTCTCCCAAAAGGGGCGTGGCCCTCTGGATGGTCTGCGGTTCTTGGTTCATTTATGCGCCTCTGTGTTATGAGGTGCGCGTCCTGACTTAATGATTCCTCCGGAATCCGCTGCCGCGGCGGGCCATGATGAATTATATACGGTCGCGCGCCGTTGACAAGGTTCGTATGCTGGCCGAGGAGCGGGGCGGGAAGGGATACAAGTGGACAGTGCTGCTCATCGCGTCCATCGGCTCCCTCATGGGGCCGCTCGACTCGACCATAGTCAGTGTCACTCTGCCGACCATATCACACGAGCTGGGGATGGACTACTCCACGTCGGTGTGGGTGCCGACAGCGTATCTGGCGGTCACCGCCGCGCTGCTGCTGACCATGGGCCGCCTGTCCGACGTACGGGGGCTGAAGCCCATCTATGTCGCCGGCTTCGGCCTGTTCGCGCTCGGCTCGCTGCTGTGTTCGCTATCGCAGAACGGAGAGCAGATGATCCTCTTCCGCGGCCTGCAGGGAATCGGCGCGGCGGCGCTCATGGCCACCGCCACCGCTCTGGTGACCGACGCGTTCCCTCCCCAGGAGCGGGGCAAGGCGCTGGGCATCAATGCCATGTCGGTGTACATCGGCCTCTCCCTCGGTCCTCCGCTGGGCGCCTTCCTCACCGGAACGCTGGGATGGCGCTCCATCTTCTGGGTGAACATACCGATCGCCGCCACGGTCATCATACTGGCGCAGTGGAAGATAGCGAAGCCTTCCCGGCCCCGGCCGGATACGCGCTTCGACCTGGCCGGCGCCTCGTCCTTCGCCATCGGCCTGGTGGCCTTCCTGATCGCGCTCACCTTCGGAGAGTCGTGGGGATGGACGTCGGCGTTCACGCTGGGCCTCATCGTCCTGGCAGTGGCGATGTTTGCCATCTTCGTCGTAACCGAAGGCAGGCTGGGCAAGTGCGCGATGTTCCAGCTGGACCTGGTGACGCGGAACCGTCTGTTCGCCGCCGGGAACCTCTCAGCCCTGTTGAACTACACTGCCTACTTCGGCGTCTCGTTCATCCTCTCGTTCTACCTGCAGCGGGTGCTGGGCATGGACCTCTACACCACCGGCCTGGTCCTTCTATCGATGCCGCTCGTGATGAGCGTCCTGTCACCGATCAGCGGATGGATGTCCGACCGGGTGGGCTCCCGCGCGCTCGCATCGGCAGGAATGTTCATCATGGCCGCCGGCCTGCTGCTGATGAGCACCCTTACCGCGACATCGTCGGCAGCCGAGGTTGTGGCCTGGTTCGTCATTCTCGGCGTGGGCATGGGCCTGTTCTCATCGCCCAACACCAGCGCCATCATGGGATGCGTGGAGGGCGACCGGCTGGGAGTGGCGTCGGGAACGCTGTCGACCATGCGCACGGTGGGCCAGAGCATGAGCCTGGCCATCATGGGCGCGCTCATCGCCACCGCCTCGTCCACCGAGCTGGTGTCGGCGCTGTTCATGGGGGCGCCCCTTCCGCCTGGCACCGCCGACGAGGACTTCATTCGAGGAATGGCGCTGGCGTTCAAGGTGTCGGCCGGGATCGCGGTAGCGGGGGCGTTGGCCTCGCTGGCGCGTGGACGGGGCGCCCCGCGCTCCTGCCCGCCCGACCGCCGCCCCGACGGACCGGCCGGCGGCGTGAAGGGAGGTGGCAGGCGTTGAACGACGTCATCGGCAACGGCATCGATGCGCTTCGGGGCGCCGAGGCATCCCTTCCCCGGTCGCCTCGATGCGGCCACCGCAATCCTCTTATCCGCCTCCAGGCCTTTCCTCGGCATGGCCAATCTCAACGTCGCTGTCATCGCCCCCAACGGGTACTCCAAGGACATCGGGAAGAAGGGGACGGTCTCCGACATCACCCTGTATGACATCAAGCAGGGCACCGACACCGTCACCATGCTGGAGCCCACCGGGTACCCGGACCGGCTGGCGCCGCTGTTCTTCTCCGCCTCCATGGCCGACCGCGCCCTGGTGGTGGTCGAGGCCATCGACGCCAAGTTGGGGGAGTGCATGGTGATGCTGCACAGCGTCGGGGTGGCCAAGGGATGGTTCGTGCTTCGCAACTTCATCGCGCCGGAGCAGCTGGCGCCGCTGATCAAAGGGACGGTGCTGGAGAACTACGAGTTCATCGATGACGACGCTACGGCGATCCGGCAGATGCTGCTGTCCGTTTCCGAGACCGGCGCCAGGGCCGCCGAGGACGTCCCGGGCGCCGTTCCGATCGACCACTTCTTCAACGTCAAGGGAGTGGGCACCGTAATCCTGGGAATGGTGACGAGAGGGACCATCAGGAAGCATGATACGCTGAAGGCGCTGCCCACCGAGAAGACCGCCCAGGTCCGTTCGATCCAGAAGCATGACGACGACTACGACGAGGCCACGGCCGGCGACCGCGTCGGGCTGGCATTGAAGAACATCACGGTGGAGGACCTGGACCGCGGCATAGTCCTGAGCACCGATCCCGGACTGAGGGGAACGACCGAGATCACCGGCACCGCCGAGCTGGTGGGCTTCTGGAAACATCCGCTGAAGGAGGGCATGGTGCTTCACGTGGGCCACTGGATGCAGTTCGTTCCGGCCCGCATCACCTCGGTGAGCGGGGCCGACGTCAAACGGCCGTCCGTCACGCTGTCCCTGGAGAAGCCGCTGGTGCATCCTGCTGGCAGCAGGGCGGTGCTGATGTACCTCGATGGCGGCAAGCTGCGGGTGGCCGGATGGGTCCCCCTAGCCTGATGCGACCTCGAAATTATATCATGCCACGGCCATATCCACGATGGTCATGAGCATCAACTTCGACGAGCACAAGGTCGATCTCAACGCCCGGTGCGTGTGCGGATGCATGGAGGGGGACCGCATCCACGACATCTACCGCTTCCCGAACGACTACGGCGCATCGGTGGTCTCGGCCCCTAAAGCGGACAAGGCGGCCCGAGGGACCTTCCGCGTGTACATCCTCCACTATGACAGCCCGGCGCCCGAGCATTCTTACGAGATCGCCAAGGACACCACCATAACCGACGATTACGCGATCTGCAACGGCCATGACGAGGTCCTGCAGCTGCTCAGAAGGGTGTGGGACCTGCCAAGGGCAGACGACGGCCATGGGCATTGCCAGTGCCATTGAGCTTCCGTCGGACAACGTTCTAATATGCACCGCGCCCAGCGCATCTAGGTCGGCATCGCTGGCAAAGAGGCATGGAACATGGCAACGAACATATTTGAGCGCATCAAGAGGGAGCATCGCGAGGCCGAGAGCCTGCTAGAGCAGTTGTCCGGCTCATACGATCGCTCGACGTATGACCTATTGAACCAATCCCTGCAGGCCCACATGAAGGCCGAGGAGGAGTCGCTCTACCCCGCAATGGAGGGCCAGGAGAGTGAGATGGTCCAGCACGCCCAGGAGGAGCACGGCCGGATCAGACAGCTGCTGCAGCAGCTGAAGCAAGAGGGCGGCGCTTCGTCCATCCTATCCCAGCTCATCCAGACCATCCAGGACCACGTCCAGGAGGAGGAGAATGAGATGTTCCCCCGGGCCCAGAAGATGTTCGACCAAGGGAGGATCGAACAGCTGTCGCAGCAGTTCGACGAGGTCGACCAGCGCATGATCCAGCAGGTCCGGTAGGACAAAACCCTTTCACATTTCTCATTTGAGGTTCATTGCCGGAGCAGGACCTCGGCTATGCCGTATCCGGTCCTGCCGCGCCAAACATACCGGGCCAGGGTCTCGTGCATGAGCGAGCTGGACTTGCCGTCCCGGCCGACGAACGGCACCTGGACCGACCTCATGACCTCGACGGTGACCATATGCGTGCCGCCCTCGCTGTCGGTCAAGGCCATCTCCAGGGAGCTGGGCCAGCCCCGGGCGTCCAACGACGTGACGATGTCAGCATGGGCGAGAGGGACCGTGCGTCCGTCCAAGTGGACGAACCCCGCCGACACCTCCCCGTCTTCGGTGAAGAGCTTGGTGACGTTGAGGGCGGTCCCCTTGTCGAACTGGGCAGTGATCCAGAACCACATCTTGGGTGCATTCCAGTCGCGGACCCCCCAGGAGTGGTCCCGTTCGCCCAGGCCATCGACCGTGGTCCTCTGGCCATCGATATCGATGGTGCCGGAGACCTGGCCGAACTGCTCGAGATGCTCGGAGGCGACCTG
>DATD01000023.1:1015-5838 GCA_002504525.1 Methanomassiliicoccus sp. UBA345 | reverse complement strand
GTCCATGGAAACCATGGTGACCTCTTCTGCCCCCATCCGGGCCATCGGCCCCTGGTAGCGCAGCCGCCACTGCCTTTCCGGCTCCAGCATGATGAACTCAAGCCCCTTGACGGAAAGTGAGCCCCCACCCACCGGCGCGACGCCGCGCATTCCCACCGCTCTGCCGTCAGGTAACATGAGGAAGAAGAACATGGATCGCTCATCCATGTTGGGCTTTAGACCTATGCGCATGAAGCCGCAGATGTCGTTCTGGGAATCGTAGAAGTTGAAGTAGAAGCTCTCATTCCATTCCATGTCCGCGCCTGGCTTATGAAGCATATCGTAGTTCAATGTCAAACCTCCACGATGTAGATGGTCCCGTCGTTCCCATCGAGGGTCACCGTCTGTCCGGTCCGGAAGATGGCGGTGGCATCCTTCACGGCCGTAACCGCAGGTATGCCATACTCCCGGGACACCACAGCGCCATGGGAAAGGATGCCGCCAGTCTCGGTGATGAGCCCTCCCAGCTTGGGGAATATGGCCGTCCAGCCCGGGTCCGTGTTGGAGGTGACCATGATCTCACCCTCCCTGACCTGGGGCAGATCCTCGATGCGGCCGACGACCCTTATGGTCCCGGACACCACCCCCGGGCTGGCCGAGGTGCCGGCGATGCGGGCGGAGTCCTTGCTCTGGATCACCGTATCGTCGAACTCCACGTTCCCCCGCAGGAACTTGGGCGGCAGGATGTCGCGGTAAAGATGGAACTCCGCTTTCCTCTCGCTCACCTGGGCCTTCGCATCCCGAGGGGCGTAGACAAGCTCGAACACCTCCTCCTTGCTCAAGAAGAATATGTCCTCCGGCGCTTCCAGCACGCCCTTGACGGTCAGCCGCTTTCCGTATTCCAGGAATACCCGCCGCCACCGCAGTATCATGTGATCCAGGTAGAAGCGCTGGTTCTCCCGGAAGCCCAGATAGGTTTGGGCATAATGCAGCACGGTTCGGAACAGGAGTCTCTTGAAGTGCCCCAGGCGGAGATGGCCGATCCTCTCCAGGACCTCCCTCTCCGTCTCCTTTCGCTCGCGAACCTTTTTCCGCTCCAGTTTCTCAAGGTCACCCATATCGGAGTCGAGCAGGGCCTTGACCACGTCGATTATCAGGGCAGGATCGTCCGCCCATCGGGGGAAGTAGAACTCCCGCGTGTGGGAGCGGTGGCCGTACATGCGGAGGAAAGCTTGCAGGTCAGCATTGAAGCGGGCCAGGGCCGGGTCGGTTTTCAGGGTCGCAAGCAACTCACGAGAAGTACGCGAGCAAAGCGCCGCCTTGACCGCGTCGTCCCTCCCCGCCGTTCGGGCCAGCTTGGCCAGCTCGATGTTGGTTCGAATGGTCTTGTTGTCATCGAGACCGGAGATGAGCTTGGAGTAATAGACTCCGGAGCGGTCGTCCAGCCAGTTCTGTAGCCATGTCTTCACCATGAGGTTGGTGCCGATGCTGTGGGTGACCATGCCATAGCGGATGAGGCGGTAGTGCTTCAGCCCCGCTTCGATGAGCCTTTCATACTCCTCGTCCAGCGCCTCGTCCGAGAGGGTCGCCAGATCCATCGCGTCGAGGCGCTCCATCTCTTTCATGAACTTGGCCGCCCACCGCTGGTAAGCCTTGTCGGTTCGGAATATCGTCCCGTCTCGATCGAGGATACCGATTCGCACCTCCGCCCATAGCCTCCGGGCGATCCTGGTGTCGGCCTGGGCGATGCGCCCCTGGTCCTTCTGGGGGAAGTAGTTCAGAAGCTCCTTGGTACGGGAGAACTTGGGGTTGTAAACAAAGACCTCTTCCAGCACCGCGGCGTTGAAGTAGATATGGCCTTTATGGACCTTCAGGAGCACCTTGTCGGTGAGGTCCCGGTAGCCCATGATGCGCGAGCCCTCATGGTTGACGTACTCCGTGAGCAGTTCGCCCAGGACAGAGAAGAACAGGGGGGAGGTCACGTCGGCCCAGTACTCGTCCCCGTATCCCCTGGTCCACAGCGTTCCGCCGTCCTCGACCGGGGTGGTTATGGGGCGCGACTGGAGGATGAGGATGTCGTCGCCCTCCAGGGCGAATTCGACGTCCTGGGGTGACCCGAAGTGACCTTCAAGGCGTCGGCCCCAGTTGATCAGTTCCCTGACCTCCTCGCGGGTGAGGGACGGCCGGGTCTGGTCCCGCTCATCCACCGGAACGGAGCGGGAGCCATCGGTGGAGAGATGGATCGCGGTGACCTTGCGATTGATGGTCGACTCCACCACCCTACGGTCTCCCTTGTCGCACACGAAGCGGTCGGGGGCCACCAGCCCGGAGGCGATGGACTCCCCGAGCCCCCAGGAGGATTCGATGATGAGATGGTCCTTCCTTCCGCCGACCGGATCGGATGTGAACAAGATCCCTGAGCTCCTGGCATCGACCATCTGCTGCACCACCACGGCGATCCCGGCCTGCAGCTGGGGTACCCCGGCCTGCTCCCGGTATGAGATGGCCCTCGCATTCCAATAGGAGGCCCAACACTGGCGGACGTTCATCGGCACGTCCTCCCTTCGCACGTTGAGGAACGTATCCTGCTGGCCAGCAAAGGAGGCCGAGGCCAGGTCCTCCGCGACCGCCGAGGAGCGGACCGCCCATAGGCATTCCCGGTCCAACTCGGCGAGGGTGGCCAGCAGATCGGCGGACAGTTCATTGCCGGGCTTCAGGAACAGTTCCTTGATGTTTCGAGCGACCGCCTCGATGCTGTCCTCCCGGTCGAAGTCCACGCCGCGCAGCATCCCCTCGATCTTCGCCACCAGGCCATTCTCGGCGAGAAAATCATCGTATGCCTTTACCGTGACCACCACGCCACGGGGGACGGGGAAGCCCGCCTGGATGAGCTGTCCCAAGTTGGCAGCCTTTCCTCCCACTTGGGAGACCATCGTGCCGTCCACTGATGCCAGATCGATCGCTACGCTCATCCCTAAACCTTCCGACCGCCTGTCCAAATGCCTGTGTCGATAATAAAAATTTGGTCGATATTTACTGGACTGCCATAGGGGCGGAATCGTTCGGGCCGAACACGGCGAGAGCTTCGTCGACCACCCTGACGGCGTTCGGGCAGGCTCGGAGGTCCTCAGCCGCACCTCGGCCGGCGTTGGGCCTTCATCTGCAGGGTGGGCACTTTCGGAACGTAGGAGAATGCCGGCAGGCATGTTTATATGGCCTCCGGGCATGGCTCGGAGCATGGCTGGCTACTTCTGTCCGCAATGCAACATGCTGGTCCCTCCGGACCGGTCGCGATGCCCGAAATGCGGGGCGTCCACCGGAACGAAGGCCGCCCCGGAGAGGAAGCCAGCCCTGGACCGGTCCGCGCCCGGGCTGTTTCCCTACACGCCGCGGGCGGGGCAGCTGGAGATCGTGAACACGATACGCGACTCCCTGGCGTCGGGACGCCACCTGGTCATGGAGAGCGGCACCGGGACCGGGAAGACGATCTGCGCGCTCTCCGGAGCGCTGGAATATGCGCTGGACAAGAAAAAGAAGGTCATCTACCTAACCCGGACGATCTCGCAGAGCGACCAGGTCATGAAGGAGCTGGGCAGCATATCGGAGAAGAAGCAGGTGTTCGGCCTGCCAGTACTGGGGCGGGGAAAGTCATGCCTGCTCATGCGCTCCTTCGGAGAGGGCGACGCCATCTCCCCCAGCGCCATGTCCAGGGTGTGCGAGGACATGAAGAAGAGGAGCATGCGGAACGAGAAGGGCGGTTGCCCTCACTACGCCAACCTGCTGGCATGCGACGACAACATGTTCCTCAGCTTCGTCCGGCGCAACAATCCCACCGCCGAGGAGTTCGACGCGTTCTGCCAGAACACCGGGGCGTGCCCGTACGAGGCGAGGAAGATCATCATGGCCGAGGCCGACGTCCTGGTGCTGCCGTACATCCACATGCTCTCGTCCGACATACGGAGGAGCCTGTTCGAGCGGCTGCAGCTGACGGCCGACGACTTCGTGGTCATCGTGGACGAGGCCCACAACCTGATCGACGCGGCCAGGGACGAGGAGTCCTTCATGCTGTGGGCCAGCGACCTCGACGGGGTGGAGTCAGAGGCCAAGCAGTTCGGCAAGGCGTGGCTGGCCAAGGGCGTGGACGTCAACCGCCTCACGACCGTTCTGAGGGATATCATCCAGGACGCTGCGAACTCGCAGTGCTCCGGCACGCTGGAAGCGAGACTGGGCCGCAGATTCCTGGAAGGCCGGATGAGGGAGGAGATGGAGCTCAGCGACGAGGAGCTGGACGGGCTGACGACGAACCTGCATGACCTCGGGGACATGATCCTGGAGAAGCGGCTCAAGGACGGCGACAACCCCATGTCGGCAACGCTCAAGCTGGCCGTGGCGCTGGAGGACTGGTTCGCCGCTTCCGATGCCAGGTTCATGAAGACCGTGTCGGCGTCCGGGGGCGGGGGGCTCATCGCCTCCTGCCTGGAGCCGAAGACCACCCTCGAGTTCCTGCGTCAGTGCAACGGCGTGGTGCACATGTCCGGCACCCTGCAGCCGCTCCAGCAGTACGTCGACGTGCTGGACCTTCCGCGGGACACCGTCCAGAAGGTGTTCCCCTCCCCGTTCCCTCCGGAGAACCGCCTGGTGCTGTACGCCGATGACGTCAATCCCGGGATGCGGGAGATGCGGGCCGACCCGTCGATGAAGCGGCGCATCGAGGACCGCATCGTGGGGCTGTGCAACAGCACCACCAGGAACACCATGGTGTTCTTCCGCTCCTACGAGATGCTCAAGTCCATGCGCCCCCGGCTGGAGGCCGGCATCGATCGCCGCCTGTTCTGGGAAGAGTC
>DATD01000023.1:0-744 GCA_002504525.1 Methanomassiliicoccus sp. UBA345 | reverse complement strand
GGCAAGGTGGCGGAAGGGCTGGACTTTCCCGGGGAGGAGCTGAACCTCGCCATCATCGTCGGCCTCCCGTACCCGCCGCCGTCGCTGGTGTCCGATGAGCTGAAGGCTCGCTTCGACAAGAAGTATGGCTTCGGGAAGGGATGGGACTACACCTCCCTGGCGCCGGCGCTGCGGAAGACCCAGCAGGCCATCGGCCGGCTGATCCGCATGGAGACCGACCGGGGCGCGGCGGTCATACTGGACGCCCGCGCATCGAAGTACCGGCAACAGCTTGGAGCAGCAGCCTCGGCCGACCCGGTCAGGGACGTTCGTTCCTTCTTCGCCCGGTGAAGAAGTTCCACCAGCGCAAGTTCGACAATAAGGCGCTCTCGGACACCCCGGCACCCCTCAGGCCTCCGGCGTATGCCTCCGACGGCTGGAGGGCGCCCTTCGCTATGTACCGCTCCCCGCGGAAATACGCGACGATGGATACGATGAACAGGAACGCCGCCAGCAAGCCCAGCCACGAGCCGATGCCGAACAGGACGCCGTAGGTGACGTCGGGGGTCGGCGCCGGCAACGTCGACATGAAGTAGGCGCGGATGACGTCGTCCTGCACGAACCAAGCTGCCAGGACGACGACGACCGAGGAGGCGTGCAGGAGGGCGATGGCCACGCCGGCCAGGTAGGCGGCGACCACGAGGGTGGTCGTGGGGTCGCCGAGCAGGAGCAGGTCGATGAGGTTGTACGAGCCCATCGTCTGAA
>DATD01000018.1 GCA_002504525.1 Methanomassiliicoccus sp. UBA345 | reverse complement strand
GGCGCCCTACAAACCCTTTTAACTGGTTTGCGTTAGCCAGTCTCCCAGAGGCAGGTACATTTTCAGCAATTTGTGTACCCTGCTCGCCTAGATGTCTGCCAGATAGCTGCGGCGATACTTGCGCATCGCGTTCACATCCATCTCCTGAGTGACACCGATGTAGTCGAGGGTCTGCTGCTCCGAGCTGTGACCGTAGTACCGCTGGATCTGCGACACCGGGCAGTCGTTCTCGAACAGATCCCGTCCGAAGAACCTCCGCCACGGGTGCGAGTTGCTGTGCTTGATCCCCTCCGACATCCCGTGGCGCCAGAGCATGTCCGAGATCCCGCCCTCCGCAAATGGGACCAGGGGCCCGCGCTCGAAGCCGGCATTCTCCGGATGCACCAGGAAGTACGGGGAGTCGGGCCATTTCGTTGAATATTCCCGTCTCCACTCCAGGTATGGCCGCAGCATCTGCCAGAACTCCTCGTCGATGGGGATCTTCCTGGCCTTGCGGCCCTTGCCGGCGGTGATATGCAGCCAATCGTCCGTTACTGAATGGATACGCAGCTCTCGCAGCTCTTTTTCTCTGATCCCAGTGAACGCGAGCACGACCTCCGCGGCCATACATCGAGGGGACGGAGCGGTCCGAAACAGATGAATGACCTCCGATCGCTCCAACCAGAACACTTCCCCACGCTCCGCCTTGATGCGGAACTTCATATGCGAGACGTCCGGACATCTCAGATACCGGACGAACTCCATCAGGATGGTCATGTACAGCAGCTGGGTCTTTGACCGGTATCGCTGAACATGATCGTAGTAAGCATAGATGTCCTTGGGCTGAAGCTTCCGAGGGTTCGGAGGCCACTCGTTGGCTTCTCCCCATCGATACGTCCGATGGATCCCCTCCGCGTAGGAGCTGACAGTGCCCTGGGGATAACCCTCTGATTGCAAATATCGCTCCCAATCGTCCAGATCGTCCTTCCATCTGGCGCGTCGTGGCATTCTCTCTCCTCATGTTGTTTAAAGGTAGGTGGCCGGCGGGGCGGTTAATGGGGAAGAAACCTGCTGTTGGACAAATCCCCGCCTGGCCATTGTTCAGTGTGAGCGTCCTACGCGCATCTACAATGAGTGAAGACGGCGTAGTCCGGAACATCAGTCAGAGGCCTCCGTGCCGTATTTTGTGATTATGATCCGTTCCGCGTCAAAATCATACTGGAGCACATCTCCGACTTGAACATTAAGTGAGTCAAGCGCGTCCTTTGGGATGCGCACCTGTTTCCGATTGGTCACTTCGCGTTTCCGTTGCTGTGACATCACGCGGATATTACACTAAGTCTATTTAAACAAATTGTTGTCAGTAACAATATAACAATAACAATAAGAAACCAAAATCAATCAATACAGCGTAGTCAGCGCTCAATGGGGAGCCAAGAACCAAAGATACTCGGAACTTCAAAGGTCCGTGGTAAGGGTGTCATTTCGCTAGTCAAGGAGGCAGCCCAGATTCTTGACGCAAAGGATGGGGACCATATAGCGTATTATTATGATGAGAACTATCCAGACTATGTCATTATATCAAAGGTTAAGATCCAAGCCATCAAGGAGCCTATTCGTCGCATAGAGCGTTGAGCTCCTTGTTGATCTCATCGGCATATTTCTTCATAATTCGCTCGACCAGATGAGCCGGGAGCTCATGGCCAGACCGTGAGATGATCCTCACCTCGACGTAATGCTCTGGAATTTCCACCATATTACGAGCGGCTACCTCTCTGCTAGATACGTGCCTATCGGTGGGAGGTGACCGAACGTTACGTTTGCACCAATCGATAATGATGATGACTGGCCACCCTAAAAATGGGGTTCGGGACAGCCGAAAGTGACTCAGTCATTTCCCGGCAAATATATTTGTGTCGATAATGACATCGTCAGACGGGAAGAAACATGAGATTTACATCCATCTTTATAGTGTTAATTATGCTGCTGATCACGACCGGCCCCGCGCTCATCGCCGATACGGCGTCAGCTGCCCAGTCCGGGACCGATACTATCCCATCAGGCGGGGCGAAGATCTATGAGTTCGAGTATTCCGGCACGATCTCGCTGAAGTACAGCGTGAAAGTGCTCAGCGGTCCAGAGGTTGACGTCATAGTCACCGACCAAGCAGGGATGGACCAATATACCGATCCGTTCAAGATGATGACCTACATAGCATCATATTCGAAGCTGGCCACCAGGGATGCGTCCTTTTCCAATAACATCAATGGCGGGCATTACTACATCATAATTGACAATTCGGAGAGGGGTGTGGCCAATCCCAACGGACAGCCGGTCAAGGTCTCCTATTCGTTCGACTCGAAGGCCGCCAGCCTTCCAAAGCCCATAACCAACCCAACATCAGGAAACTCGTTCGATTGGTCATCGCTGCTGATCATCGTCATCGCGGTCGGGGCGGTCCTGCTCGGCGTCCTATTCGTGGTTGGAATCACGCGGTCTAAGCCGAACACACCTGCCCCGCGACGATGGCGCGCTCCACAGCAGCAGGTCGCACCGACGGTGCTCGTCTGCCCCTACTGCTCGACCGGGATCCGGCCGGGGGCGAAGTTCTGCGAGAGATGCGGCAATCGATTATAGGGGGGGGGACAAGAATGTCGAACATTAGCACTGGCAGGTTATCCACGATCGTCGTGTCCGTGATATTCTTCGCTGGCTCTTTCGGGATGTATCTCTGGATGGACATGATGGACGGTTCCCCGAAGGTCGTGAGTGGGAAGATAGTTGGCTACTATGTCATGGACCATTCGGCCATGGCGATCGTCCTGATGATAGCGATCCTGTGCGCCATCACTCTGATCCTCGCCCTGGTGTGGCCATACGTTGCTGGCAATAATAGATCGGACACGAGGCCGGCTGCGCTGCAATGCCCCCGCTGTGGCGGGCCGGTTCGCAAGGACTACATGGCCTGCCCGTCGTGCACGCTGCCGCTGCTGCAGGCGTGTCCGGGCTGCGGGGAGCGGCTGCCGGCGTCGTATAATGCCTGCCCTCGCTGCGGGAACGTGATACGCAATCCACATAGTCCGTAGACGCCCGGAAACGGGCCATCCTCGCGTCGAGCGTGGCGGCCGGGCGTTGCCTCGCCCAGCGGCCACGCGGGCGGCGCACGGCGGGCTGCGTGACGTGGTGGGAATAAAAAGAGGGGGAAGGGGTTTAGATTTTGATGCGGCCGACCATCGCCACCATCCCACCGATGACCGCGCACGCGATCATGATGGAGAACGCCGTGTATACGCCATCCATGGCGATGGTCATCGGGGTCGGGCCGACCGACAGTTCGTGCAGGCCGACTGACTGGTACGACAGCGCGATGGTGCCGTTCACGTCGGCGGTGACCTCGCCCTGCTCCACGCCGTCCAGGTACCAGAGGTAGCCCTTGCCGGCGTCCAGTCCAGTGAGAATCGTCATGGCAGACGTGCCGTTGATGGTCCAACAGCCAGAGCGGCCATCTTTGGACAGGAGGCCGAGGTTATTGAACGACTGGCCGGGGGCGAGTACGGCGCTCCCGCCGTCACGCAGTATGACGGTGCTCTGCTCCGGCAGCCACATTCCGGCGGTCGAGTTCCAGGAGCTCGTGGTGACGGCGCCGTTACCGCCTCTGAGGACCGTCCGTGGGGCCGTCGTCAGGCTGGTGACGCTCAGCCGCTCCCCGAGGTGGACCGTGTACGGGATCGTCGCGTGGTCGTTGGCGATGCTCAACGCGGTTTCCGTGTAGCCGGATAGCGTGGCCGATCTAGGCGCAGCCGCGATGGGGGACTGCGTCACTATGGTCGAACCGACGCTGATATTTGACAGGTCGAATGCTCCGTCCGTGGACCGGCAGCTCAGGACCAGTTGCCCATCCCCGCTCATGATCCCAGAGACGCGAACACAGTCGCTGACAGTCATGGTGCGGACGGTGAGCACTGATCCAGGCTCCAAGATGAGCGATGCGCCATCAGACACCTCAAGGTAGTTCGTTACCATGGCGTTGTACTGGTAGTAAACGCTCCCGGAGACGGTGATGGTATTGTAGATGTTGGACTGAGATAACAGCATGGCGCCGTCACCAGTCATCTCCAGGTTGATTGTGTCCGCCAGAACATATCCGTATGAGGACCAGTCTCCGGCGCACGTGATAGTTTGTTCGGTGTGTCCGTTGAGCTGGGCGTTGGTCGTTTTCCGCGTGTTGACGAACCCACCCTCGCCGATGTCGATATCATACCCAAAGACCTGCTTCACCGTTTTGGTATACCCATTATTGATGCTCCAGGAGTACGCCGCTACGTCGATGTTGTAGACGCATTCGGTGTTAGAAGTGGCGTTCCACACGAGGTGGCTGCCCGGCGTCGGTAGCACGTCATTGGTGACGACCCCGCTCGCCGATACCCTGCGCCAGTTGGCCGTCTCGTTAGCAAAAACGGTTGCGCCCTCCCCATCCCAGACGAAGATGTCAGCGTTCGGTTGAGCGTTTGGTAGGTCACGGTAGTTGATAGCCTGGAGGCCGTGACGGTCTCGCATCTCGGCGATGTAGTCGACCAGTGTGCGGACGTTGTAATCCGTGCCGAGGATTCTACCGTTGACGTCAAGCTGGTGGTAGAGCAACACGACGGTGGTATCGGTCCGAATGGCCTTGTCGATGTACGACTGGGTCTGAGCCCAGGTGTCGGGCTCGTAGGAGCCGGTCACCGGCCGCGAGTATGGGTAGTCGCTCAAGTACTGTAGGATCCCGTCGGTCGAGCGTTGCCGCTTGTAGAACTCGGAGCCGATGGCGATCGACTCGGTGGTGTACTGCCCGTATGGGTAGCAGAAGGTGTCGACGTCGATTCCCAAGGCCTCTAGGACGGCCTTGGACTCGCTCATTTCATGCTTCGCCTGCTCTGGCGTCGACTCGTTGAAGTACGCATGCGAGACGCTATGGCTGCCGACCTCCCAGCCTGCGGCCTGGAGGGTCAATAGTTCAGTATCGTCCATGCACTCGAACGAGGTGACAACGCCGCCGACGCCGCCGATCCAGTCCGTCACCGCGAACGCGGTGGCGGTAATACTAGCAGCGGACATGACCGGGAACGCCTCCTCGTACACGCTCTTTGCTCCGTCGTCAAACGTGATGCAGACTCGACCGCGGCTCTCGGCCATGGGCTCCTCTGCGGTCGCGCTCGGGGCGATCATCACCAACGAGCTGATCAATAGCGTGGCAACCAGGCCGAGCGCGGCCAGTCGTCGAGTGTGAATGTGATCCTTCTTCAACTTTTATCCCCCCATGAGAAACGTAATGCAATTATAAAAATGGATAATGTAAAAGGGTTTGGTCGCGGGGCGAGACATGCTCACCTCACTTCTTGCCCCACACCTTGACCAGGCCGAACATCTTCACGACGACCACCAGGGTGACGCACACCCCGAACACGCCGACCATCGCCACCATCGCGGCGGAGCTCGCGGCGACCGTCTCGCTGCCGTAGATCGGCACCGTGGCGGTGTGCGAGTCGACGGCCACGGCGGCCGACTTCAGCTCGACGAACACGGTGGCGTCATCGCTAGGAGCGAAGAGCGTCAAGGTCGAGCGAGGCATGCTGACGTTGCCGTACACGATGCCGTCGAGCGAGGTGGTCAGGGTCGAGGTGACGGACCGGTTGATGATCCCATTGTCGACGTAGATCACCACGCCGTACTGGCCAGCCGCGGCGGTGCCGGTGGAGTTCACCAGCTGCGAGTAGATGGTGAAGTCCCAGCTCTCGGCGTCGGTGTTGAGGTGGTGTGGCACCTCGACGTAGAAGCGCCAGTCGGTGGCGGCGAGGGTGTCCCCGCCGTCATCGTGCAGCCAGACGTAGCCGTCATGAGCGATGTGTGCCTGCGCCGGCGCCGCGGTCATCATGACGCATAGCACCATGGATAACGCAGCGACCAGGGCGGCCGGCATCACTCGCCTGATGCGCATCCCGAATCACTTCCCAAAGCCGTCGAACACGTTGGTGAACAGCTTCATGATGATCAGCAGCGGGACGATCGCGATCATCAGGCCGATCAGGGTGGTGGTCATCGCGCTGGTGTCAGCGGCGATCTCGAACACGGGCAGGGCTCCGGCTCCGAGGCCGAGCGGCAGCGCGGCGAACGCCGGGGTGCCGTTCTGGGAGAACCTCTCCCGGACATTGGCGATCTTGGACTTGAGGTCGAACTTCTTCATGGTCTTCTCTCCCGGTCCCGTCCGGTCCTACGGGCCGGCGAGTCCATGTGTGTTCGACCCGGACCCGTCCTTTTTATACCGCCCGTCGAGCGGTTTATATAGGTCGCGGCCATCGCCCGCACTCGCTGGCATCGCGTTATTTGCCGGGAAATAATGCGGGCGCACCATCGACCATCCTATTCTGTAACCTACTTAGATAGAGTGTGTTCTTACGAACACAAAGAAAAAAAGAGGATTTTCCCTCGAGAGTCTCGAGGGCCTAGTCCTCGCCCTTCTGCTTGCGAAGGACCCGCATCTTCGCATTGAGCACGTCGCAGACCTCTCGAGCTACGTTGTCAGCGCAGCCGAACTTGTTCTTCACCAGGCTCCTGCCATAGTCGCCTCGAGGGCCGAGGAGCAGCTGCTTGCTCTTCCCTCGCAGCTTGCCGATCTGCACGATGATCTCGTCCGCCGTCACCTCGGGCTTCTCCTTCTCTCGAGCTGCATGCACCTGGTCGACGTAGCCGGCCAGCCGCTCCTTCGCCTCTCTCGTCTTGTGCTCCTTGTAGATCAGGAACTGCTTCTCCGGCAGGGGCGGGGAGTACTGGATGAACTTCAGGTCCCAGAACGGGTCGACCTGCTTCTGGAAGCGCTTCCACGACGGCTTGTACCATTCGCTCTTGCCACGCCGGAACCCTGGGGCGCTGACAGACACTCTGGTCTTGTGCCGGCGGATGGCCACCGGGTCCAGGAGCCAGATGGACGGGAGGTTGAGGATGACGTTCAGGTTCCGATCTCCGATCTGCGTGGACGCCTTCCCTAGCGCCTTGTTGATCGAGCTCTGGAAGTCCCGATTGAACCAGGCCTCGGCAGCCTCGTCCAGGATGATGGTGCCGTATCGAGGCGTATCGTCGACCAATCGCAGGAAGGTCTCGGCGTCGTAGCAGGTATGCTGCTTGATGTTATACAGCGGTCCGCTGACGAAGTGGGCGAACCATATGCTGCCGTGGGACTTGCCCACTCGCTCCGGACCGTCGAAGTACGTCCACCAGTCCCAGTCCTCCTGGATAATGCTCGAGACGAATCGGCCGAAGCCGAGCATGTAGTTCTTCTGCAGCTCACTCAGTGTCATCCCCCCAGCCGATGTCGTCAGCTCCATCCGATGGAACGAACCGGCCGACCGGCGGCTTCTTGTACAGGAAGTCCAACGCGGCGAGCGTGTCTGTGATCACCTGGGCCTTGCGGTTCACGCGGCGGCGGTTGATGGGATCCCGCAGCGAGTCCTCGCGGTTGACCTTGAGGCTCACCATCCCCAAGGCCTCGGCCCAGGAGTCGAACGCGGAGGCCTTCGCCCTGCCGTCCTCCTTGAAAAGATCGATGGTGAGCTTCTCGGCCGTCGGGATGGAGGACCATATCGAATCAAGCACGTCCTCGTAGTACTCGCCGAAGCCGTCCTTGCTGGCCTCCTGATGCTTGAGCTCGAGGGAGCTCATCATCATCTCATGGTACCCGCGGTTCTCCCGGACCTTGAACGTGCTGAACCCGCTCGGATCATCGGCCATAGCGGCTATCCCTCCTGGAGCGGAGACGCTCCTTGAGCGCCCCGACCCACCGCACCTGGGCATCCGGCAGGAAGCCGTGCTGCCGCAGGACGGCGGCCGGCACGTCCGGGGCCGGGAGATCCTCGCCCGAGCGGACGCGGATCGTCCACAGCTGCTTGATCAGCGCGAAGGACACCGACTTCTCATCGTAGCGGCGCTGGCGGTACAGGCGCATGTAGTTGTCGCATTCCTCCTCCAGGCTGTCGCTGATGGGGTTAAGGTTAGCAGTGCCCTTTTGCATCCTCTCCCCCCTGGACGGCCTCGATGGCATTGATGAAGTCGTCCTCGGCGATCTCCACGTTCCTCATCTTGTCGAGGCGGATGGCGGAGTTCCCCTTGGTGAGCTCCTTCATCTCCGAGATCAGGCGTCCGGTCCTGCGGTCGAACTCGGCCAGCGCCTGCTCGTACGGGATCTCTCCAGTGGCGTATCGGTCCGTATGGGTGAAGTACGATCTGACCCCCTCGCGCCGGCGGTACGGGCGCTCGTGCCCTACGACCTTGTATGAGCCCCTGAACTCGACCCTCTCCTCCGGAGAGAGCCGGAGACGGTACAGCGAGGCCGGAGGGTTCAGGATGTTGAACGGCCGCCATGTCCTCGATCGCAGGTAGAGGACGTGCTCGGTGCGCGGCGGGGAGCCGTACAGGCGGTCCCATATGCGGTAAAGAGAGTTGCCGGTGTACCAGTACAGCCGCCCCTCCCTCGGCTCGGCCAGCACCAGCTTGCTGTCCCAGTCCTTGTAGATGACGCGATGGTAGTCCTTGAAGAGGTACCGCCAGATCATGGAATGCAGCGCATAGATGACGACGATCGCGACGATGGCCGCCATTAGCGTGATCAGACCATATTCTGTTGCCCATGTCTCGAACGCTCCTGGCATGGTGATCCAGTCGCGCAGCGTCGGAACGACCACGGAGGCCTCCATCCATTCGAGGATGAAGAGCTCGTTCCCGTGGGCGAGCTCGGAGAGCATGGCGAAGGCGATGATCAGGCCGAGGGCGATGGTATGGATCCTCGGCCCTATGGCCTTGACCAACTGATACGCCTGCGGATGCGCCTCGCTGAAGAACTCGCGTTTAATCGATCGCTCTTTCATCGTACCTCTCCTCCTTCGACTGGACCACCGGGACGCTGTCCTGGCGGTCCCTGATGTTCGTGTTCACGCTCTTCACGCTGAGAGCGTCCTTCATGGCATGAGCTCCCTGCTCAGCCAGCTCCACGTCCTTCTCACGCTGCACCAGGTGGGCCTCGTGGCGCATGATCAGGTCGTTGTAGTACTCGACCACTTCCTTCGAGGTGTCGCTGCAGTACACGGGGACGAAGAAGTTCCCGATCGGCTCGAAGCCGTTGCACTCGATGACCAGGTTCGAGCCGTGCTTGTCCCGCATGAGCTCCTTTGGCACGATGGCCCATATGGGCGGTCTCGCTCGTTCGGTCTTGATGAACACGTCCTCGCAGTGAGGGCCGCTGAGCAGGCCGGCGACCTTGCCATACCGCATGTCGTAGTAGTCGGCCTCGCCGGTGCAGATCAGCCACTTGACCCCCACGCCGCGGAGGTTCCTGCGCGCTGCACGTTTGCGGTTCTTGTACAGCGTCCCGTGGACGTCGACCGGCCGCTCCATGAGGTGCTTGCGACCCTTCGGCCAGATGAGCGAGACGGCCTGCGCGATTATCCAGATGCCCAGTATGGCAAAGAGGAAGAGTGTGTAGTCGTCCTGCGTCATTGCTTACCCCTCCCGGCGCGGTTGAACTTGGCCATCATCCGCTTGGCATACCGGCCGACCGTCTCCGGGGCTTCATCCATGATCTTGAGCATGAATACGCCTGCGAGCAGGACCGAGACCAGTGGGAGCAGCTGCAGGATCATGAACTCCCAGATCCAGACGGCTGTCGCGAGGAAGTCCATGATCAGGTCCTCCTCAGGCGACCGAGCGCTCCGCTGACCTGCCCGTGCAGCTGCTCGGCCTGACCCGCTGCAGCCTCCATATTCCCCTTCGCCATGCTGAAGCAGATGCCCCAGATTTGGAGCTGGAATTTGATGGCATAGAAGAAGATATACAGGGCGACGGCGACTATGAGCAGGCCGAGGAGGATCGGGATGTATTCTTTGGTGGCATCAACGAACCATTTGAGCCCATCGTAGAACGCCTCTCCCACGGAGATGATGAATTTTCCTATTCCTCCTAGCGCATCCCGTAATTTGTCCAGTGGATTGCTTAACAGTCCGTTGATCGCATTATTGATGTTGTCCGCTGCATTTTGCGAGAAGAAGTTTCCACCGCTCATTAGGTCTTGGGTGAGCATGACTGCGCCTGCGCCTCCAACGAAGAATCCGATTGGAGCAAGGAAAACTGTTGAGACCAGGAGGCCGCCTGCGACTATCAGGAGGAAGCCCATGATGGTCCCGTAATAATTGCCGCGTTCGTTGATCTTAGGCCCTGGCATGGCCGGGAAATCGGCGGGGTTCATGCTCGGCATGAACACCTCTCCGACCGATTTCTGATAGGAGGCATACAATCGGGACTGAATCTTGTGCTCGATGCCGCCAGTCGTCACGATGGCGTTGTTATAGTACGACGTTTGGCTAAAATCTGACGTCGCACCATCAAGGCAAATCCAATTCACTCGTTCAGCAGAGAGGAATGTAACGGTTACCCGGATGAATGATACTACATTGTTAGGCACCTTTTCGTCCGAGCAAGCCAGTATATAGCCGTCCCACGCGGTCCGATTATCCTCCCAGTATGGCGTCCATACGCCGTTTCCTGAGCCTTTTTCAGCCGTGACCTTGGCATTGATATGTCCATCAGCAGTGGCCCATGGAATCATGACCGTGTGATAGTACGATGGGTCCGCTCCGCTGTTGTCCGGTTTAATCACTACAGAGATGGAGTCACCGACGCCCATGTAGAATGATTGAGCGTAGACACCGTTTCCAAGACCCTGCTGGAAATCGAAAGAGATTCCTGGGTCTATGCTCCACCTGTACGTTTGCTCGTAAGGTTGATCTGGGATGAGCTTGGAGTATACGCTGATCTGCGTATCGGTTATGTTGTCGTTGGCTATATCCTGGCCTGAGAGGTATACCGCAGGGCGGCTGTCTGGCTCATATATGGCCGCCCACGAGAACACATAGTCGATGCCTGAGTACAGCGGGCCATACAGCAGGATGTACGTTCGGCCATCGACGGTCCATTGGTCTCCTCCATCAGTGATGGATGTGTCGGCCATGTTGATGTCCACCGATGCCGCCAGTGGTTCATCGCTCATTAGAAATGGATACTCTGAAAATGGGTATCGCAGTTCCCACTCTGGCGTGCTCAACGCCCAAACACGCAGGCGCATCTCCGAGACATTATCAGACGCGATGGGGGAGCGAATGATGGTAGTTGACGCCCCGTTCATCACCTGGGTCGAGTTAAATCGGACATGGCTGTGCACCTGTAACACGTTGTCCACGGCCATGATCTGATCGAACTGATAGAGGCTTTCCTCTGTCGATGCACCAATCCAGATGCCCTGTGGAGATGGTTTCCACGTGTCCGGGTTAGTGATCGCGGACTCATCGGCGATGTTGACGACCCGGTCGTGCTCGTCCTGGTACTCCGAGTCTATGGAATATGTGATCTGCTTCTCGATGAGGTCCTCTCCAGCCGCGCTGGTGTACGGCACGGCGACGACCAGGAACACAGCCATCACGGCGAAAAGTGGCAGAATGTGCTTAGTGATCATGGTGCTGCCTCCGGAACAAAGCGGTCACGGTCGAGCCGCCGAGTTCCTCGACCAGGAAGCCCTTGCGGGGCTCCCTGATCTCCTGCGACAATACCGCGCCGGCCACGGCCACCTCTCGAGGGGCCGGCCGCTCGGCGAACGGCGTGCCGTTCACCATGCGGGCTAGGTCGACGCTCGAGACGCGCATCGGTGCGCCATTAACGAGACGAAGCATCATCGTCAGCGCCACCCGATACGTCTCTTTCGACGGCATCAGCGACCTCCCTGCGGTGCATCATCTTCTTGCTCAGGGACGGGCTCTTGACCACTATCGCCCCTTTGCTCATCTTCCCGATGACGAACCACATGAGGCACGCTAGCAGCACGTAGTTCATCAGCACGATCAGAAATACCAGTTCCATTCCGTCCATATGTCTCCCTCTTGGGCCGGCCAGGACTCATGACAATGATCAGTATGGCGTAGTTGACCAGCAACAAGAGCAGCGCCAACGGTGCGTCCGGTGTGATCACGATCCCAATGTCCATGCGGCCTCTTGGAACCATGCCGTCCCGGGAAAGCACTGACGGGAGCGGCATGGTCCCGTCATGAATTAATGGGTAGGAATAATAAAAAGGGGTGAGGAAGTACGACCTTGTCAGGGTTTTATATACTACCTCGTTACCGGAGGACGCTCCCTCTCAAGGGCCTCGGTGATCGTCCTACTGATCGGGTCGCCGTGCAGCAGCTTGCGCTGCACGAGCAGATTGTAGTGTTCCTTCGGCAATAGTATCGTCAATTTCTTGAATCCGTCCTTCTGTCTCATGGTGCTTTCCTCCTGATCGTTCTAGCTCTGTTTTTACGTCGTAACTCCGGGACTTTTCGTCCGTTTTTCCTAGTTATTTATTCGGCAACAAAGACCTCCTTGTTGCCGACCCCCCGCGAGGCGGATTTCCTTATATGCTCGCCCGCTTCGGAGGGGGCCTCCCTTTTTGCCGCCCCTCTTGTCGGTTCTCCGACGAGATCTCCTCGGCCGGCGCTGCGAAGGCGGTTGTTGAGAGTTCCCGGCGAGCAGCCGAGGAGCTCGCAGACCTGCGACTTAGAGAGGCCTTGCTCGAGCAGGTCGATCGCTTGCGTGATGTCGACCCGCACGACCGGCCGGCCGACCGGGCGGCCGCTCTTCGTTCCGTTCTGCTTTACTCTCTCCATGCCGGCTCGGACCCTCTCCGCGATGCCGTCCCTCTCCATCTTTGCGAAGATCCCGAGCATGAGCAGCATGCCCTCGGACAGCCGCGAGGATGTGTCGACCCCCTCGGTGGCGCTCATCAGGTTGACCTTGTAGCTCTTGGTCTTGGGATCCTGCAGCTCCTCGAGTATGAGGAGCAGCTTGAGCGGCGAGCGGGTCAAGCGGTCGATGCGGAAGACCACGATGTAGTCGTAGCGTCCCTTGCGAGCGCCGTCGAGGAGCTCACGCAGGACGGGGCGGTTGTCATCCACCCCGGAGGCGTGCTCCTTGTACTCCCTGACGATCTTCCACTTCCGCATGCGGCAGTAGTCGCGGAGGGCCACGAGCTGCGTCTCCGGGTCCTGGAGCTCCTCCCTCTCGGAAGTGCTCACCCTGGCATAGAGGGCGGCCCTGGTCACTTGGATCCCCTCTGGAGCTCCTCCGTGACCTCCTTGCGCCATGCATATGAGAGCAGTAGGCTCCTGGCAGAAAGATAGATCACGATCGCGCTGAGAAGACCAGTGGTCAACAAGGTATAGGGGTCAAGGATGTCTGCCACAACTTGCCTCCATATGTCGAGCAGCACGGCGATCATTGCGATCCCCAACGTTGCCATCGCCCACGGCGCCATTCTCTCGCTCATCGTTACTCTGTCTTGTTTCTCTTCCATCGCGTCACCTCCCTAAGGATCTTGGAAAACAATCGCCTGAATAGCAATGTCAGCACCCCTAGCAGAATGGCAAACGGTAGCTTTGCCCATGCTTTATCGAAGTTCTTCATCCCTTCTTCCCTCCCTGGGCCAGCCATTCATTCACTGCATCGGAGCGCTTACTCCCGGCCGTCTCATCGGGCATGCCCTCATAGGTCTGCTCGGTGCCGCACTCTGGGCAGAACTGAGGGAGCCCGTAGGTCCCCATGTCCGCGCCGCAGTATGAGCACTCGTCCCAGGCCGTTTCCTTTCCGGTTATCGGGGAGATCATCGGCGCTCACCCCCTTCCTTCTTCTCGGCGGGAAGGCCGTCACCCCCGTCAACGACTTCGATGGTGATGCAGATACGATTGCCCAGATAGTTGTTGGCGATGATATTGGACAGAGCATCCATCGTCAGGTCAGAACGCTCTCTGCGGAGAACGACTGGCTCCCCCGGGGAGTCCCAACAGATGACCACTTCGCCCTCGTACACGCGGCGCTTAAGCATGAGGATCACCCCCGGCCGGGGCACGACACAGCTCTCGGACGGCCCCCACGAACAGGCAGGCGTCGTAATACCGGCAATGGCGACAGCGATCATCATCGTAATTTTCGCCATAGCAGGCGGGGCGGGCGGTCATAGCCGCTCACCGCCCTGGTCGATCTTGGTCTGTTCGCCCTTCCGTACAATAGTCCGACGCGATTTCGGTCGTTCCGTCTTGGGGGGTGCTGGAGGAATGCGCTGCAGGCCAGGGCACCTGGGGGTTCCAGATTCGTTGGGCATGCGGCCCATGTTGAACATTTTTACGCAGCCCCCTCCCTGATTGCTCTGGCACCAGGTGACGTTGCAGGGTTGGTGTTTGAATGCTTCAAACCGCTCGGACCTGCCATCCTGGTTCAGGTGATAGTGAGGTATCCGAGACATCAGCGCACCCCCAGGGGATCCAATGATCTGATCACGCCGATGAGCGTGGCGCGGACCGGCTCCTGGCGACGGCTCGCAGAATGGCCGTTAGCGCCTCCGGCAGCGCAGCCGGGGCAAGGAGTCGACTCGACCATCTTGGACGTCCTAGCGCACGAGATGCCGGGCTTGAGAGGGCATTTCATTGCCGCTCCCTCCTGCGGTCGCGCAGTTTCTCGGCCTTGCCCCAGTCTAGCCATTCTTTGGCGTTAGGCCTGAGTCCGAAGCGGCTGCGGTATGTCGCGATGAACGTATCCTCATCGAGGAGCTGCAGGTCGGCCGGCAGGTCGGCCGGCCGCCGTGCTTCGAGCGCGTCGCGGCGGCGCTTGGCCTCCTCGATCGCGGATCGATCGCATTCCAGGAACGCGTCGAGCGTGGTCATGCGATCCTCCCCTGGAGACGCATGTTGCGACGGAACGCCATCTCCGCGATGGCACCCTGAGCCAGTCTAATATAGAGGGCCATCTCCTCGACCTCGAGATCCACTTCCCGAGGAGTCGAGGCCTCCACCTGGTCGATGTAGGTTCGGAGCTCGACATAATGCATGGTGGCTGGATGTTGGGTTCCGGCATCGGTCAGGCGCTCACCCCCTTGCATGCGGCCTTGGCTCCCTCCACGTCGTTCTGCCGTTGCACGTCCATCGCATGATAGATGTACAGGCGGGCGAGGGCCTCGGGGGCATCCTTCTCGGAGACCTGCCGGGCCGTGTTGCTGAGCTCATTGACACGCTCGGTCGGACCATACGGGCGAAGTGCTTTCTGTGAGCTCGGCCGCCAATCGATCGCTGCAGCGTGTATGACCTCCTTGAGGACCTTGCTCGAGAGGCCTTTGAACTCTTCCTGCATAAAGCGGTCGATCTCGGCGTGGGCTCTGATCCACTCTTCCCGGACCTCCTTGTTCTTGGCCATGGTCTCGGCCCGCTCCTTTCGCTCCAGGCACTTCTTGTCCAGACAGTATTCCCTCTTCTCCGTGGTAATGATGTATCTGTCACAGTTCGGGCACTCGGCCTTGTCGAAATTCCTCCATCTCAGCTCGGTCCTGTTGCTCCAGTCGATCGTCTGCTCTAATGTCTCCTGGTCGACGGGGCCTCCGCGACTGGCGACCTTGTCCATCATCCGCCTCTGGGTCTCCTTCTGCTTGGCCTCTGCCTGCGCGAGCTTCGGGCTCCAGCACTCCTCATTGGGGCAGAATCGGCCGTTGTCGCCCTTTGGCTTGCATGGATGCTGGCAGTCCTTGCATTCCGTCTTGTTGAAGAAGCTCTTCAGCTCACGGTGCTCCTGAAGGCGGTCGATGTCAAGCACGCCAAGCTCGCCGGCGTGCCAGGCGGTCATCATGAAGTCGATCCTGTCGGTCAGTGCCTTGGTCGTTACGCTCGGGTCCCGGAGGACGTATGCGATGATCGCTTCCTTCAGCTTAGGGTACTCGATGAACGGGAGGATCTGCAGGACGTGCTTCGGCGTTATTTGCCGGGTAATAAGCACGCTGCGCAGTTCCTCTGGACACTTGAGAAGGCGCAGCTGGTTAGCGATCCATGGCTGCGATCGGCCGACGCGCTTCGCAAGCTCTTCCTGGGTGTGCTTGCCATCCTTGAGCAGTTCTCCCAGGGCCTCGGCCGTCTCCATCGGCTCGAGGTCCTGCCGCTGCAGGTTCTCCAGGAGCATGAGCTCTCGCATCGTGACGTCGTCTATCACGCGGATGATGCAAGGGACCTCCTGGAGCTGCAGGTCCATGGCTGCGCGGAAACGCCTCTCGCCGGCCACGAGCTCATACTTGTCTTCCGTCGACGTCGCTCGGACGATGAGCGGTTCCAGGATGCCGTGCTCCCTGATCGAGGCCTTGAGCTCCTCCATCGGCTCGATCTCGAAGGACTTCCTGGGATTGAGGTTCGTGACCTCGATCTGATCCAGCTGGAGCATCTCGTAGGATTGCATCAGAACACGCTCCCCATGCGGTCCTCGCTCACTGCCAGGACGTCGCTCACCGTAACCACCTGCGGCCGCTCGTAGGAGAGCCGGCGCAGACATCTTTCGTGACAAAACCTGGTGGTCGGCAGCGGCGAGGGATCAATGCGCCGGCGATAGTAGATGAACCTCCCGGAATCGGACGATCTGATCACCTCCTCGCATGCTGGGCAGGTCGGTTCGGTTAGATCCTCCATGTGCAGCAGAGCTCCAGGCCGGTCGTACATGCGCCCTAGGGCCGAGATATGGTCGACCTCCCTCTCCTGGGTGGCGAGATACATCTTGGCCGTCTCAGAGGCGACCGATTCGAGCCAGTGCATGGTCATGCCTGCCGACCTCCCCGCTGCAGTTGTGTAAGGTAAGAATTGACGTTCTCTTCGGTACTCTCAAATAACTCCGTCGCAGATGGGTCGACGGCGATGGGTGCCTCCGTGTTGGCTTCCGGGGGAACCCCTCTCGCCAACCGTATCCTCTCATACCCTTTCTCAGTGAGGCGGTAGGCAGTCTTGTTTATCCTCGCCAGGTAGCTCTTTCCTAGGCACATCTCCAGTTTGTTACGATGGCTGCGAGAGTCCTCGTAACCGAACGTGCAGCGCAGGATCAGGATGATGTCCTTGGAGGAAATCGTTTCCTTTCCTGTATCGAGCATCTTTCTATCGATCTCGGCGAGGAGAGCTCCATAAGAAAACTCTCTGATGTCGTCGTCTATGTTTGGCTTCATTCTCTATCTCCTTTGATACTGCTCTTGTGCGTGTGTGTGCGTGTGTGTGTCTATTCTGGGGCGAGCGCCGCGCTGGCAGCGCTGGCATCATAGCTGTTGCTATGGCAGCGCTATCACTAGGGCACCGTGCACGCCGTCCCAGGCAGCTAGGGGGTTGGGAGGGGGTGAACGGAACGAGGAACGACGAGGCTCCTTGAACCGTTCAAATCCCAAAACAACCCTACTGGCTACCCTCTTTAGGGACAATCATTGATGATGCGGTGTGCAGCCCTTCCTCCCTAGGAATGGCACACACACGCACACACGCACACACACATGGTTCCGGGAGCAGTCCCGGCTCGTCGGATGATCCGATGAGAGTGAGATCTCGGGCTAGTCTCTCGAGGTAGAGGTCCCAAGCCGAAACGAATGAAGCCTCGAGGAGCTCCTCGGGGCGGTGAGAGTGAGAAAAATACCTCCCGCCCTCTCGAGCGGGAGTAAGGGTGGAGGATATGGCGTCAGAAGAATTCATTCGACCACGCTCCATGAGCTGACGATCTCCGCGGACTCGTCGGCGCAGGCGCGGGCGATCAGCCGGTCGCGGTGAGAGATGTACCTCTCCTCATAATCCAGTCCGAGGCGCCCTACAAACCCTTTTAAC
>DATD01000003.1:36165-39686 GCA_002504525.1 Methanomassiliicoccus sp. UBA345 | reverse complement strand
GTTAAAAGGGTTTGTAGGGCGCCGTAGCGACTCGTTCTCGACACGAATGCTGGGCGTCCGCTTCCGCGACATCACGGATGCCCGATGTTCCTGCTCCGGCGTCGATGCTCGAGCTTCTCTTCTTTCTTCTCGATGATCCGACGCTCGAACGTCCTCATCAGCTCGGTGGTCGCCTGGATGAGGTCCCACTGTGCTGACATAGCGTTCATGACCCCGTTGCCGGTGACCAGCCGCGCGTGCAGGCTGTACTTCGTCCGTATGCCCTCCTGCTTGTACTTCCCAACGTGCAGGCTGAGCATCAGCGGCGGCATGATGCGCGCGATCTTCTGCACCGACTGGGTGATGATCCGCTCCATCTGCTCGCTCTCAAAGCGGTCCTCGTTCTCGAGCCCGGTGATCTGCATGTACATCATGTCCCTGCGGCGGAACGATGCGACCAGCTCCACGAGGTCGTGCCTGGTGACGATGCCATGCAGATGTCCGTCTTCGACGATCGGCAGCGATGATATGCTGCGGTCGAGCATTAGCGCGGCCGCGTCCCCGACCGATGTTCCCGGCGGTATGGTCACCGGCTCCTCGATCATCACCGATGACACGTGGACGTCGCTCGGGTAACTGTCCCCCACCGCCTCTCCAAGGGTCTGCCGCTTCTTCTCTCTCCAGTTGTAGTTGGCGAGGTCCTTGAAGCCCACTATGCCCATGATGCGGTCCAGGTCGTCCATCACCGGGAGTATACGGATGTCCAGGTCCCTCATGGCGGTGACCGCGTCGACGGCCAGGTCATCCCCCTTGACGGTGCGGACCTCGTTCGTCATGATGGCCTCCACCGGCACGTCCCGGAGCTCCGGTATGCTCCTCAGCACGGTAAGCACATGACCTCTTGAGAGCACCCCTCCGATGCGGCCGCCGTCGACGATCGGCATCTGGCGATATCCCTCATGGATCAGCACCTCGGCGGCCTCGGTCAGTGGGGTCTCGGGCGAGACAGCCGGCGGAGAGACCTTGATGGAGCCGACCTTTGTATCGATGGCCAGGTTCTTCCGCCGCAGGATGGTGCCATAGCTTACCACTCCGTCAAGGGTCTTACCGTCGCCGCTGACGGGGATCTCGTGAAGATCAAGATCCATCATTCTGGAGAGCACATCGCCCAGCCTATCGTCCGGTCTGACGGTGGCGAACTCCTTGTCCATCAGGTCGGGCAGGCGAATGCCCTCGATCTTCGCTCTGAGAACCTCCTTCTTATTGATGCCTACGAGTTCCTCTGCGGTCATGTTACCTCCTAAAAAACTAGTTTGCCAGCTCCAAAGTGGCCGGCGCTGACTTCCCCATCTGGAACACTATCCTGAACTAGCGGTGCCGAGGGTATATATCTCATTGGGCGCCGCACGGTAAAAAAGGTTGTTGGGGGGCAGGCCCCCGTTGCTCAGTCCTGCCCGATGTTCTTGGTCCGCTTGCGGTGCGCGATCTTTTCCTCCTTCTTCTCGATCACCCGGCGCTCGAACCGCTGCATCAGCGAGGTCGTCGCCCTGATGACGTCCCAGTCCACGGCGCTCGCCACCCAGATCCTCCCCTCGGTGATCAGCCTTCCATTCAGCGAGTACTTCATGGTCCCGCCGTTGGCGTGGTACTTGGTCACGTGCAGGGTGAACAGCATCGGCCTGGAGATCTTGGCGATCTTGTGGAGCGACTGCGTTATGGTGTCGTCGATCTCATCGGCGGCGAAGCGGTCATCCTGGTCCAGCCCGGTGATCTGCGTGTACACCATGTCCCTCTGGCGGAACGATGCGATCAGCTCGATGATGTCATACTTGGTCAGTATGCCCATCAGGTCGCCGTCGTCCACCACCGGCAGGGTGGAGATCTTGTGGTTGAGCATCTCATCGACCGCTTCACCGAGCGTGGAGTTCGACCGGATGGTGAACACCGAGCTCAGGGCTATGGAGGAGACCTTGATCTCCACCGGGCTGTTGTCCCCGGTCACCTCGCCCACGGTCTCGCGCTTCCGCTCTCTCCAGTTGTAGTTGGCGACCTGCTTGATGCCGATGATGCCGGTCAGGGCGCCCTCGTCGTCGACGACCGGCAGCGTCCTGATGGTGAGGTTCTTCATGCTGAGCACGGCCGCGTCCACCGGGTCGTCCGAGCCGATGGTCTGCACATCCTCGGTCATGATATCGTAGACCTTCAGGTCGCGCAGCTCCTTGATGTCCTTGATGATGCCTATGAGGTCGGTCCTGGTGATCATCCCCTGGATGATCTGTCCGCTGACCACCGGGATCTGCCTGAACCCGGAGGTGAGGAACGCTTCCGCCACCTCGGTGATGGACGCCTCCGGCGTGATCTCCTGCGGCATGATAGATATCGAGCCGGCCTTGGACGAGGTGGAGAGGTTCCGGCGCTTGAGCAGAGTGCCGTAGCTGACCACGCCCATCAGGCGCTTTCCGTCCTGACTCACGGGGATCTCGTGAAGATCGAGATTGCCCATCTTCTTCAATACGTCGGTGAGGTGGTCGTCCGGTCCGACGTAAGGAAAGTCCTTGGACATTATGTCTCTCAGCTTCACCGACTCGATTTGGGAGGCCAATTGCTCCCTTTTCTGTATCCCAGTTAGCTCGTTCGGGGTCATTTCATTCCTCCACGAAGAGTTTTGGAAATCATTCGTCCGTTCTCCAATCCCCCTACTTGGGTAATGACTTTGTATATATTGATAGTTGGCTACTGTTTTCTCCTAAGCGGAGAAATGAGGCGGCGAGACTGCGAAAATAGAAAGGAAAGGGGGCGGCGCCCGCCGTTTCTCGTGCCTAATCGTCGCCGACGGCGAACTGGGACAGGTCGGCGCCGCACAGCGCCGCCCTGATCACATTGAGGACATCGGCGTATTGGACCCGGATCTGGGAGGTGCTGTCCCTCTCGCGAAGGGTGACGGTGCCGTCCTCCTTGGAGCGATAGTCAACCGTGATGCACCAAGGAGTGCCGATCTCGTCCATGCGCGCATACCGCCGGCCGATCGACCCCGAGTCATCGTATAGTGTCTCGATGCCGCCGTACCTGAGCTCCTGGTCGATCTCCATGGCGATGTCGTCGAGCTCATCGCGGGTCATCAGCGGGAATACGCCGACCTTGATGGGAGCCACCGCCGGGGACAGCCGCATCACGGTCTGCTCGTCCTGCTGAGCATACGAGTGCTCCAGGACGGTGTAGATGATGCGGTCCAGGCCGTGGGACGGTTCTATGACGTGCGGCACCGACCTCACCCCGGAGACCTTCTCCTTCACTCTCGTCACCTCGAACAGCTCCCCCGGTACTGTGATGCTCTCCCCGTCGAAGTTCACGGTGAGGGCGCCGTCGGCCATGGACGCGGGATCAGCGGCCTCCATGGCCTTGCCGATCTTGCCCGCCTTGCCCTTGTACAGCGGCCCCAGCCTGTCGTAGCGTGGCTTGATCCTATCCTGTTCGATCTCCCGGGCCTCGTCGAACCGCTTGAATGCCGTCATCTCGACCCCGGAGAACTTGGCGTGCCGGGA
>DATD01000003.1:15420-35923 GCA_002504525.1 Methanomassiliicoccus sp. UBA345 | reverse complement strand
CTGAGGAGGCTCTCGGCGTCCCAGCAGTCCGCGGCATAGTGGGCCATCTCGTCCTTCTCGTGCTGGCGGAAGCGAAGCCTCTCGCCGTCCACGCCGACCGCCTTGAGGAACTCCTGGGTGAACCACATGAAATAGGCGAGCACCTGATTGCAGATGACGCCCTGCTCCACCGCCTTGCCGACCGTGATCTCGAGCTCCCTGCCGTCGTTGGCCAGCAGGCGAAGCGTCTCGTCGGTGACGTCCTTGTAGCGAGGCCAGGTCTTGTCCTCGGGATCGATGAACAGCTCGCACTCCATCATGTTGAACTCCCTCAGGCGGATGATGCCCTGGCGAGGAGAGATCTCATTGCGATAGCCGCGGCCGACCTGGATGACGCCCAGCGGAAGCTTCTCCCGGTTGTACCGGTACAGGTTGGGGAAGTTGACGAATATGCCCTGGGCGGTCTCCGGGCGCATGTAGCCGACCCGGCCAGAACCGGGGCCGATGATGGTCTTGAACATAAGGTTGAACTCTTCCACCGAGGACAGCTCGCCCTTGCACGCTGGACATACGATGTTGTTCTTGCGGATGAGCTCATCGATCTCCTTCTCGCTGAGCGTGCCGGGGTTAGGGTGCAGCTCGCTCACCAGATGGTCGGCGCGGTACGGCTCCTCGCATGCCTTGCACTTCACCATCTTGTCGGCGAACTCGTCGACATGGCCGGACGCCTTGAACACGACCTCCGGACCGATGGTCTCCGAGTCGATCTCGATGAAGCCTTCGCCAAGCGTGTACAGCCGCCGCCAGATCTCGATGATGTTGTTCTTCAGGGCGGTGCCTAGGGGGCCGTAATCATACATGCCCGCCACGCCGCCGTAGATCTCGAACGATGGGTAAAGAAAGCCTCTGCGCTTGCAGAGTGAGAGAATGTCCTGTGCATCTACCATGAGCATACCTTCGTTGGTGGTTTACCGTCAGTCGACCAGTATGGAGATGACGTCCAGGTCGTACAGCATGGCCGTCAGTCTATCCTTGGAGTCGACCACCGGCAGCTGGCCGAAGTCGTTCCTCCGCATGGTCCTGGCCGCCTCCGATACGTTGGTCCGCTTAAAAACTGTTGTGGGCGAAGTGGTCATGATCTTGCTGACCGGGACCAGGGGAACGTCGATCGTGGAGACCTGGTACCACATCCTTAGGATGTTACGATAGTTCTCCCAGCTCCAGTTGTCGTCCTCGCCTCCCAGGCCCATTTCCTGCTCGGCGACGCTCTCGTTAATGTGGAACTTGTTGAAGATATCACGGTCGGTGAGTATGCCGTTAAGGTGGCCCATGGCGTCCAGCACAGGAAGTGCGTTAACCTTCGAGACGCGGAAGGTGACGAAGCCCACCACTAGGGGGGTCCCTTCATAGATGGGGACGCACGGGGAGAGCGCCAGTTCTTCGACCGGCACGCCGGAGGCGCGCTTCTCCACCTCGTACAGGAGATCGGTGGGAGTGATGATGCCCACGAGCTTGCCGTCCTCCAGGACCGGTAGATGTGTCGCTTTTGTAGTGAACATGAGCTTGGCCGCTTCCTCTACCGACGCGTCGGATGAGATCCGCACAGGGTCCTTCTGAATGATGAGGGCCAGCTGCTCTTCCTCGGGGCTGTTTAGTATATCGCGCCTGGTGATCAGTCCGGCGAGGCCGTTGCCCTCCCTCTTGACCACCGGGATGCCAGTGAGGTTGTGCCTCACCATCAGCTTGAGGACGTCGTTGCGGGAGCCCGGGATGGTTCCCACGATAGGATTGTGAGTCATTACCTCACTGACGGCGGTCATCTCATTCCCCCTTGGGGGAATACCTGACCACCAGGACGGGGCAGGGGGCGAACCGGACCACCTTCTCGGCCACGCTACCGAGGAGGATCTTGGAGAACCCGGTGCGGCCGATGGTCCCCATGACGATGAGGTCGTGCTCCTTGGCGGTCTCGATGATCTTCTTGACCGGAGAGCCCTCCTGCACCAGCCCGGTCACCTTTATCCCGACCTTCTCTCCTTCTGCCACGACGTAGTCGACAGCATCCTTTCCCTCCTTCTCGAGAAGGGAATATATCGACACCACCGTCGAGTCCATGGGAAAGTTCACGAACGAGGTCTGGTCTACAACGTACAGCGCGGTAACTTCCGCGTCCATGAGCCTCGCGATCTCCAGTCCCTGGGCTATGGCCTTCTTCGTGTACTCGCTTCCGTCAGTCGCTATGAGGATCTTCTTGAACTTGTTCATATGTGGCTTCTCCTTTTCCGTCCCACATATACCAGCAGCGGATCATGGCCCGCCGAGCGCAGGACGACATCAGTGACAGGGTCACCGCCGCGCTCTCGGACGACCATGAAGTCACATGGTGAACCTGGGTCAAACTCTATTAGTGGGCACTCATTTATAATTTTTCGTCCATTGCCGGTGGCCATGCTCATCACGCAGTCGAGGCGGCTCATCCCCTGGGAACGCAGCAATCTTCCTGCGAATTCCATCTCTATGAACATGTCGGGGAACGATATCATGGCGTTGTCGGTCCCCAAGGCAACGACCACTCCCGCCTCGATCATGCGGCGGATGGGCGTCGGAAGGCCGAAGAACATGTTGGAGCGGGGGCATACCACGATCGGGACGCCCTCCTGGGCGCACACCTCCAGATCGCCGTCGGTGGCTTGGCACATGTGGACGAGGTAGGACGGCCTCAGGTCGAGCACCTTGTCGAGGTCCTCCCTGATCCTCTCAGAACAGTGCAGGGCGAAAACCTTCCCCCGGGAATGGACCAGATCGGATAGCTCCCGAAGCTCCTCGTAGTCCCAGTCCGAGATGGCCGACGGCCCTATGCCGTCCGACACCTTCAGAAGCTCCTGTACCTCGTCCCGGTCGAAATGCGGGCTCCTGGTCTTTCCCATTATGAACGGCCGCGCCCCGGTGGCCGAGCGGAGCACCATGGAGCCTTCGACGCTCCCTTCCCTGAAGTCGGAGAACGCCGAGGTGCCCTTGCGGAGCATGCACTCCGAAAGGTACGAGACGGCCTGCCGCTGCCTTTCCATCGGAGTCTCTCCCAGTACTCGGTACTTGAGACCGTTGGGCGGGGCCACCACTTCTATCAAGGACATGCTCAGGTCCACCGGGACCACGTAATCAACGATGTGGGAGTGCGCATTGATGAATGTGGGCATGATGATGCCTTCGGCGACATTGTCCTTGGCGCGGCCCTTGCCGACCTCGGCGATAACGCCGTCCTCGAAGCCGATATGCCCTCTCCAGAAGCCATGAGGGGACCAGATGGGGCCTGAGACGTACTCCACGATAGACTATCGGCCGTGGACTATTTCAAACAACTGCTGGCACATCTCACCTACGGCCGATCCGGCCCGGAGGGCCTGCTCTTCGTGATCGGATGATGCCAAGGCGCGTCTGCTGTGCCCTGACCTCCTCAAGAATGATCATGGGCCGACCGGAGAATGCGACGATCGGGACGCCGCCATCGGCCGCGTCGACCGTAGATGGGCATGAGGCGACCGACCCTCAAGATGCGGGTCCCGCCGCTGCGGCCAGCAATGTGAGCTCATCGATGAAAGTGACCATTCATTAAGGCCCCTCATCCGTCTGGGGAAGTCTATTTATATGCCGATTTTATTGCGTGGTCTAACTGATTTGAGGTGTCACAATGGCCGTTAAGATCAAGGCAGAGGATTGTGTTGGATGCGGAGCTTGTGAGGATGTTTGCCCCCAGTCGGCCATCAAGGTCGACGATGTGGCCGTGGTCGACGCCGGCAAGTGCGTAGACTGCGGTGCCTGCATCGACGAGTGCCCCAACAGTGCCATCGTCGAGTAAACAGACTTCAAATGGAGCATCAGCTCCACCTTCCTTATTTCTCATATTTTCCTTTCAATCTATACAACGAGATTTCTAATAGGCTGGGCAGCCTAGTCTCCTGAGTGAACTTCGGGGACCTGGCTTTCCTCTTGCTGGTGCTTCTTGCGTCCTTCATCCCTTCCCTTGCCGCTCTGCTGTGGCTCAGATCGCTGGAGAGAGGGAGGAAAGAGCACTGGAACGATCTTCTCCTGACGTTCGCCTTCGGTTCGGTGGTAGCAGCGATCGCCGCGCTGATCATAGAGCTTGCCGCCACCGCCATCCTGTTCGGTCCGATCATCCGGGAGTACGAGTTCCTGGCGCTCAACCCCTCCGTCCTCTCTTTCATCGTCATCATCATCCTGGCGCCGGTCATCGAGGAGTCAGTCAAGGCGATCGGGGTGAAGCGTTACTCCCGGTACATGTGGCGGCCCCGCAACGGCCTGGTGTTCGGGGCGGCGGTCGGTCTGGGCTTCGCCGCCACGGAGAACTTCCTGTACGAGAGCACCGCCTACCTAGCAGAAGGGGCGCAGGCCTTTGTCACCCTGGCCGTCATGAGAAGCTTCTCGTCCACCCTCATGCATGCGTCGGCGAGCTCCATTGCCGGCTACGGGATCGCGAGGAACAAGACCTATGGGGGCCCGTGGTGGCCTTATCTCGCTATTGCGGTGCTCATGCACGTCTTCTTCAATCTGTTCGCCTCCTTCGGCGAACTGTTCAGCGATCGATATGGTGAGGCCGCGGGCAGCATAGGACTGATAATCTCCATTCTTCTGGTGCTGATCGCCCTGCTGATAATCCGCCATAGGCTGCGCGGCTATCACGCCTGAAAGGGGCGTTAACTAGCGAACCGGTCCTGCGGAGGGGCTCATCAGGTAGCCGCCGAACCCCAGCATTCATATCATGACGGGAAAGACGATCATGCGCTCGGCGCCGCCATGTCCGATCGGTCCGAACATGTCGGCCATGCCCGCATCGCCCAGGAACATCACGATGACGAATGCCAGTCCTACCGTGCCCAGGATGGTCGAGAGCGCTCTCATGGGGCCTCTCGCCAGGGTAGCGCAGACAATGGCCAGGACGTTGAAGGCCACGAATGCGAGGAGGGCGAACAGCCCGTGGATGTCCGAGGCGTCTAGGGTGAACACGCCTGCCCCTATGGCTCCCAGGCCCGCCAGGACGAACAGCGTGGTGATGGCGCGCCGCCGATGATGGCCGTGCAGTAGCAGACCGCCCGCGGCGGCGAGGACGCTTGTCAGGACGAGGGTGATGTTGAACACCGCGGACGAACCGTCGATGGTCCCAAGGTCGCTGATGGCATCAGCGTTCATGCTGTACCCGGGGGCCATGGTCTCGGCCAGCATCACCCCGATCAGGAACACCGAGCCGGAAAGAAGTAGCAGCAGGCCGGCGAAGGTCCGGCCCCGGAGGTCCGATCCCACATTGTCGTAATGTGCTCACCTATGTAAAAAAAGGAGCTGGGCTCACTTGGCCCAATATGGCTCCTTGATATACTTGTACGCTGAGTTGGAGGCGATGGCGGCCTCTCCGCAGGCGACCACGATCTGTTTGTATTTTCCCTTGTAGGCGATGACATCCCCGCAGGCGAACACTCCGCGGCGGGAGGTACACATGTCGGTGTCGACCTTGATCAGCCCTTCCTCGAGATCGACGCCCCAGCCCTCCATCTCCAACGGCTCGCTGGCCGTCCCGATGTTGACGACGATGGCGTCGATCGGCCGCTCTTCCAGCTTGCCATCCGTCTTTATGACGACGCTGGTGACGTGGTCGGTGCCCTTGATCTCGACGACCTGCGACGACATGATCTGCTCGATGTTGGAGCCCTGCACCCTCTCCACGATGACCTCGTCGGCCCTGTAAGACTCTCTGCGGTGCACCAGGCAGGTCTCAGCCTGCTCGCATACCAACAAGGCCATCTCAAGGGCGGAGTTGCCGCCGCCTACGAACATGACCTTCTTTCCCTCCAGCGTCTCGCGGTCAGGAAGCTTATAGTAAACGCCTTTACCCTCAAACTCCAGCTCGCCGGGCGCGCCGATCCGTTTCGGCGTGAACAAGCCCATGCCGGTAGCGATGATGACCGCCTTCGTCTCGTAGGACGTCTTGTCGGTAACGAGCAGCAGGTGGCCGGACTTGTCCTTGAGCTCAATGGCCTTTTCTCTCTCGTGCAGCTCACAGCTCATGGATTTGGCATGGTTCACCAAATTGCCGGCAAGATGACCTGCGTCGGTCATGACGTATCCGGGATAATTATCGATGCCCTTCTCAGGGTAGAGGCTCGCCAGCTGGCCCCCAGCCTCGGTAGCATCGATGATGAGGGTCTTGAGCTTTCGAGTGCTCGCGTAGATACCGGCAGTGAGACCGGCCGGACCTGCGCCGATAATTATCAAATCATATAACATGCAACAGAGCTTATCATGCTCCTCTTTTTAAGAGTTATCGAACAATGACCTCAGATGACCTTTCCCATTAGCAGGGGTGGGATGGGTTTCGTAGTTGAAAAACGAAATCAGGACGAGGCGATAGCTTGATGTCCTCTGCCATGCCATCTTCAACCGATAAGATGACCGTGCGCGCCTTCATCGCTGTCGATCTGGAGAGGAACGAACGGATAGTGGATTTCGCCGCTGCCCTCAAGAGCGCCGAGCCAACCCTCAAGGTGGTCGATCCCTCCCTCATGCACATCACGCTGAAGTTCCTCGGTGAGACGGACGAGGCGAAGCTCGATGCCATCGCCGATGTCGTGCGAGAGGCGGCCAGGGGAGTGCCCCCCTTCACCATCACCTTCAAGGGGGCGGGGGCGTTCCCTTCCTTGAACAAGATCAGGGTCGCCTGGGTGGGCGTCAACGATGTGCTGCCTATGGCGACCATCGCCGGCCGTTTGGACGAACGGCTGGCCGATCTCGGGGTCGAGAGGGAGGCCCGTCCCTTCGCCCCGCACCTGACGCTGGCCAGGGCCAGGTCCGATGCGCCCCACCCCGCGCTCAGGCAGGTCATCAGCGACCGCGATGGAATGGAGTTCGGCAGCCAGGTCATCAACGCGATACGGCTGAAGAAGAGCGTGCTGACCAGGTGCGGCCCTGAATATCACACCCTTCAAGAGGTCCTGCTGTCCGAGCAGTGAAGTATCATTGTAGTGCAGACCATTGAACCACCCCCTGCTGCTCTCCGTCCCGGGAGTAAAATGAGAGCCTTTCGGAAACTGAGCAAGGACAAGAACGCCGGGATCGAGGGACTGCCCCTGCAGCTGATGATCATGGTGGTCATCGCGGGCGTGGGAACGGCCATCCTGATGGGATGGATGGGCGGGCTGAGCGCACCCAATGGGATCGATGCAGTGTACTCGAACCCCACCGAGCTGATACTGAACGACAAGGACCATGACGGCATCTTCACGAAGACCGGCATCGCCATCACCGTCTCGGTGCTTGACAACAATGGCGATGCGGTCGACGGCGCCACCGTGGTGCTGGATGGAGCGAACATTAGGACCTCGGACGGCAGACAGGTTCATGGAACGACCGATGCCAGCGGAAAGGTCACCTTCACTGGACTGACCGCTTCGCAGACCGGGAAGAGCATCGGCTTCGTCACCGCCACGGTGAGCAAGAGCGGACTTGGTACGGATTCTTCTCTGACCATCCCGGTGGTGTCGGAGTGAAGCGGAAGGAGTGGGACCGGCGAGGGCTGGAGGGGGTGCCCCTCAAGCTTCTGCTGGTCGCGCTCCTGATATCCACGTCCCTTCCGGTCGTGGCCTCGAACATGGATGACTATCGAACGGCGGTAGGGGCGGCCGGAGTGGGGGCGGAGGCCTCCCGCCTGGCGTCCTCGATCTCCGAGGTCCACGCCGCCGGTGAGGGCAATGTTCGCATCGTCACGGTCGAGCTGCCCCGGGGGCAGGACACCTGGATCGAGATCGGCGGGGATGGCATCGACGCCATGTCCGTGCGCGGCTTCTCTGCCGGCAAGGCCGTCGATCCTGTTTACCTCGAAGATCCACCGGTCAGGGTGATCGCGGACGGAGGGAGCATGGTCATAGGCGATGGGACCAGCACCGTACGGCTGGAATGCATTCAGGCGGACGGCCGGCTGGTGGTGAGGGCGGGGGCTTCCGCATGATGGAGTTCCTCCTGTCCAAGCTATGGATGATCATTGCCGGCCTCGCGGTCATGGCCGCCGTTCTCGCGTCGTTCGGTTCGCTGGACGACCGGACCGCGGAGGACGGCACGATGAACGCTCTGGCCGCCACTGGTGACGTGCTGTCTGAGATGGAGAGCTGCCCGATCGGGACGACCGTGCGGCTGTCCCCCGAGATACCTTCCGGCTCGGCGCTGCGCATCGGCAACGGCTCGGTATGGCTGGTAAGGGAAGGGAACGACCTGATGATCTCCTGCAGCGCCAAAGTGACGGCGTTAGAGAACGGCGAGGTCATCCCGTTCGTCGAGGCCTTGCCGGGGCAGTCGATCACGGCGACCCGCGCCTCGGTCGACGGAACGGTCGTAACCGTCGTTCAGCTGGAGAAGACGGAGCTGAGCTCTTCGACGGCCGCCACGAACCTCTTCGTTTCTTCTTCGGTGTTGTAGAGATAGAACGACGCTCTCGCGCATCCGTCGATCTTGCGCGATACGAAGTAAGGATGCACGCAGTGCATTCCGGAGCGGATCATGACCTTGGCCATCTCGTCGATGATCATGGCTACGTCATGCGAGGTCATACCCTGCAGGTTGAAGGAGAATATTCCGCTCCTCAGCGATGGATCGGCAGGAGGCAGTATCGAGATCCCGGGGAGGTCCTTCAGACCATCGGTGGCGATGCCGTTCAACCTCCTCTCGTGCTCCTGCACCTCGTCCATGCCGATCCGAGAGAGATAATCGACCGCCGCCCCCGTTCCGATTATGCCGGAATAGTTCATCAGGCCTGATTCGAAGCGGTCCGGCGGAGGGAGGAACTCCACTCTGTCGTAGGTGGTCAGTCCAACGCCCCCGCCTCCTCCGATCAGAGGCTCCATCCTCTCGAGGATCTCGGGTTTGGCATACAGCACGCCCATGCCGGAGGGGCCGAGCATCTTGTGCGATGAAAAGGCGAACATGTCGACGTCGAGGCTCTTCACGTCGATCCTCTGGTGAGGCGTGGACTGCGCTCCGTCTAAGCAGACCAGGGCGCCCCGCTCGTGCGCCTCCCGGATGATCTCCTCGGCCGGCAGGGTGGTCCCGGTGATGTTGTTGGTGTGGACCATGGATACCATCGCGACCCCGTCCAGCGCATTGCGGAACCGATCAAGGTCGAAGATGCCTGACGACGGGGTCTCGACGATGCGGTGGCGTATGTCCTGATGCTTGGCCACTTGGAACCATGGCACGTGGTTACTGTTGTGCTCCATGTCGGTCGTCAGGACGTGGTCGCCGTCCTTGAGCAGCCGCCCTTTAGCAACCATGTTCAGCGCCTCGGTGCAGCCCCGGGTGAAGATGATCGAGCGGGGGTCGTCGCATCCGATGAACCTGGCGACCTTCTCCCTTGCCTCATCCACCCTGATGGACACCTGGGTGGCGAGGCGATGGACCGAGCGGCCGCCGCAGGCAGGGTACAGCTCATAGTACTCGTTCATGGCGTCCATGACCTGGCGTGGGCGGAGGGTCTGGCAGGCGTTATCGAGATAGATGACGTCCCGGTCCTCCGAGGAATATAACGGAAAATCGCATCTTATCGATTCAATGTCCATCGGAACAAGGGGCATTTTAATTGCCATTATTTGAGCTTTAGCAGGGAACAGAATGAAATATGTTGTAATTGAATGATTTCTGGATGGCCATCGACGGAACTGGATTCACAATTGTAAACATAGAAATATTCTGTCGGGCCTATACCCTCGGTAGGAGATATTAGATGGATCGCGTCTATTTCGACAACAGCGCCACCACCAAGGTCGACGACAGGGTGTTGGAGGCTATGCGCCCGTACTTCCTTGAGAAATACGGCAACGCGTCCTCGCTACATTCTTTCGGGCACGAGGCATATGATGCCATGGAGTTGGCCAGGGCTCAGGTGGCCGCAGCGGTCAACGCCGCTCCCAGGGACATAATATTCACCTCGGGAGGAACCGAGTCCGATAACCTGGCGTTGCAAGGCGCGGCCTACGCCCTAGCATCCAAAGGCAAGCATATCATCACATCTGCGGTGGAGCACCATGCTGTGCTGCACACCTGCCAGTTCCTCGAGACCCAGGGATACAAGGTGACCTATCTTCCGGTGAACAGCGAGGGCTTCGTATCGGAGGAGGACCTCAAGAACGCCATCACTCCGGAGACCACTCTGGTATCGATCATGATGGCCAACAACGAGATCGGCACCATTCAGCGCATCAGGGGCCTGGCCGAGGTGGCCAAAGACAAGGGTGCGCTGTTCATGACCGATGCCGTCCAGGCGCTGACCAAGGTCCCGGTGGACGTGGAGAAGCTAAACGTCGACCTGCTCGCGTTGTCGGCGCACAAGTTCCACGGCCCCAAGGGGGTAGGAGCGCTGTATGTGCGCAAAGGCGTAAAGCTGCGTCCGCTGGTGTACGGCGGAGGACATGAGCGCGGTCTTCGCTCCTCGACAGAGAACATCCCCGGGATGGTGGGGATGGGCAAGGCGGCGGAACTCGGCATCGCCGAGATGCCGGAGAGCGTGGAGCGCATGAAGCGGATCCGCGACCGACTGATCGACGGCACCCTGGCCGCCGTTCCGAGATCGTACCTGAACGGTCCGAGGGGCGAGGAGCGGCTGTGCAACAATGCTCACTTCCGCTTCGACTATATCGAGGGGGAGGGCATGGTCCTGTTCCTGGACATGCAAGGCATCGCCGGATCGACCGGCTCCGCATGCTCCACCAAGAGCCTGGAGCCTTCCCATGTGCTCCGCTCGCTGGGCCTGCGCCACGAGCAGTGCCACGGCTCCCTCCGCCTGAGCCTGAGCAAGTTCAACACCATGGAGGAGGCTGATTACTTCATAGAGACGATACCCTCGATAATCGAGAGGCTGAGAAAGATGTCCCCGTTGGGAGAAGGAGTGTCATACGATGTGCCCACAGTACAGTAAGGAGGTAATGGACCATTTCACGAACCCCCGCAACGTGGGGGAGATGCCGGACGCCGACGGGATAGGCCAGGTAGGCAATCCAACGTGCCTTGTCGGCGGAAGCATGGTGCAGCTCAACAATCACTATCAGGCGATCGAGGACGTCCAGGACAATGAAAGGGTGCTGACCCACGAGGGAGTGTTCTCTCATATCATCGGCAGGTCCGTCCGAAAGTACGATGGGCCGATCGTCACTCTCAAGAACCGGCTGGGCTCTAACGCATTGACCCCTGACCACCTGGTCTACGCGATCAAGCGCCCCCCGGCTCAGATGTATCTTCACACCAAGAACGTAAAGCCGCTAAGGCCCGATTGGTACCACGTCGAAGAGCTGGAGCAGGGTGACATCGCACTGTATCCGGTCATAAAAGAGGTAAGGGAGGAGGACAGCGTCGAACTGAACATCGAGAAGAGGAAGTTCGATTATCGCAGCTTTGATCTTCCGGAGAGAGTGCCGCTCAACGCCGACTTCCTACGCCTTGCCGGATTCTATCTATCGGAGGGTAACGCGGCCACGAAAGTGACCAAGGCGCACATATGCTTCACATTCCACTTCAATGAAGTGGAATATCAGAATGATGTTGTTCGGATAGTCAGGGATCTGTTCGGACTGGAAGCATCCATTAGGCCCAGGGAAAGCACGAACTGTGCTGCCGTTATCGTCAACAGCGCAAACCTGGCCCGGTTCTTCGAGGCCACCTTCGGAACGGGGGCCGCGGACAAGCACATTCCTGACTTCATCATGTTCCTGCCGCCCGAGATGCAGGTGCACTTGCTGAAGGCCCTGTGGCAGGGAGATGGATACGTCAACCTTGATAGAAAGGGACCCCGCGGGTGCTATGCTACCATATCGACGCAGCTCGCCGGGCAGGTCAAGAACCTCCTTCTAAGGCAGGGGATAGTGCCGTCTGTATATCAGGAGCCGGGCTCGCTGGTGAACGATACGATGCACCGGGAGTCCTACCGAATCCACGTGGGCGATGTCCAATCACTAGGGAAATTGTGCACAATACTGGAGATCGACTGCTCGCTCGAACCTGTGCATGGGGTTTCCTGGATCGCCGATGGATTCCTGCACACGCCTATAACGGGCGTCAGCTCACAGCCCTTCTCCGGCGAGGTCTACAACTTCGAAGTCGCCGAGCAGCACTCCTACGCCACCGATTCGTTCATGCTGCATAACTGCGGAGATCTGATGTGGATCTACATAAAAGTGGAGAACGACGTCATGACCGACGTCAAGTTCAAGACCTTCGGTTGCGGGGCCGCCATCGCCACCAGCAGCATGACCACCGAACTGGCCAAGGGAAAGACGCTGGATGAGGGGCTGAAGATCACTAGGAAGGACGTTGCGGAGAATCTGGGGGGCCTGCCGCCGCAGAAGATGCACTGCTCCAACCTCGCCGCCGACGCGCTGCACGAGGCCATCCACGACTATCTGAGGAAGCAGGGGCGGGAGCCGCCACTGCCGCCTGACGCTAAGAAGCCTCATGAGGACCACGCCTGCGAGACGGACGAGCCGTCGCTCATCCATGTCGAAGAGGCTGAATCAAAGTAAACCCCTTCCCTTCGTTCCATTTTTCTCTAGATCATGGGGCGGCTAGCGATCCGACGTGCATCATCCCGCGTTCGGGCGTCTGGCGGACCGCCGCCTCAGGAGGTATTTCATCAGCTCATCGACGGCAAGGACCGCCACCGCTCCGCCTCCCAGGATGGCCCATTGAGCAAGGTCAAGGCCGGCGGTCCCGAACACCTCCTGCAGTGGAGGGTAGTACACCATGAGCAGCAGCGAGACAACCATCCATGCCAGCCCGGCCCAGATCCATCTGTTGCTGGTCCAGTTCATCCGCAGGATGGAAGTGTCCAGCGTCCTCGACCCCAGCAGGTTGGCCATCTGGGCTACGACGATGCCTGCGAAGGCCATGGTGGTGCCTTCGCGGTACACCATGCTGTCATTGGGCAGCTGCATGCCGAACTCCCAACCTCCTTCCGACCACACCAGGACGCAGCCGGCCAGAGCGACCACGGCAATGATGGCTCCGATGACGACCGAGCGGACGAGGAAATCACGGTCGAACAGCCGCTGCTTCTTGCTCCTCGGAGGCCGGTCCATGACCCCCTCTTCCGGAGGTTCCCTGCTCAGGGCCAATGAGGGAGGGACATCGATGATGAGATCGATGGCCAGTATCTGCACCGCCAGCAGCGGAAGTGGAATGGCCAGCAGGCCGTACAACAGGTAGGGGATGAGCTCGGCCCAGTTGTGCGTGAACACGTAGACCACGAACTTGCGCACGTTGTCGTACACGCCCCTGCCGAGCTTCACAGAACGGATGATCGATGCATAGCTGTCATCCAACAGGACAATGTCCGCGGCCTCTCTTGCCACGTCCGTTCCGGAAACGCCCATGGCCACTCCGATGTCCGCTTCCTTCAGCGACGGGGCGTCGTTTGCGCCATCGCCGGTGACGGCCACCACTTCGTTCTTGGCCTTCACCGCGCTAACGATGCGTTGCTTCTGAGCGGGGGAGACCCGGGCGAAGATGAGCTGGGGGGCGTCGAGGGCGTCGGATAGCTTGCCGTCATCCAACGTTTTGAGCTCTTCTCCCGTGATTATCATGCCCTCATCATCGAACAGGCCGACCTCTTTGGCCACCGCCGACGCGGTGCGGGCATGGTCCCCGGTAACGATGATCGTCCTCACGCCTGCCCGCTTCGCCTGCTGCAATGCCTCCCGAACCTCCGGGCGGGGCGGGTCCTTCATGCCTATCAGCCCTGCGAACGTGAGACCGCTCTCGGCAGCGGCGAGGTCCGAGGTGCGTTCGGGAACGATCTTGTAGGCCAAAGCGAGCACCCTGAGGCCTTGCTTGGTCAGGGATGCCTCCTCGTCCTCGATCGCCTTTTTGTTCTCGTTGAGCGGCACTGCCCGCCCTTCGCTGAGGTACGAGCCGCAGCGCCTAAGGACGGGAACCAGCGCCCCCTTCACACATATTACCGTCCCACTGTCATGGTCATGAAGCGTCGCCATCATCATGCGGGTGGGATCGAACGGCAGCACGGCGGTGCGGGGGTAGGCGCGCTGCACCTCTTCCGGGTCCACGCCGTGCTCCTTTGCTGCCACCAAGAGGGCGGCGTCGGTCGGATCGCCAAGCACCTCCCAGGCCTTTCCCGGCCCGGTCGGAGGCACCAGCTTCCCATTGTTGCACAGTGCCCCCAGCTGCAGCGTCCATTCCATGTCCGGGATGGCTCCGGGAGAGATGTTCACTCCTCCGATCATCGCTTGCCCTTCATCTCCGAACCAGAGGTCCGATACATCGATTGCGGTCCTGTCGACCCACATCGTGCTGGCCGTCATCTCTCCCTTGGTGATAGTGCCGGTCTTGTCGGTGCAGATCACGGTGACGCTGCCAAGTGTTTGTACCGCCGCCAGCTTCTTTACCAGCACATTGTTCCTGGCCATCTCCACCAGACTTACGGCCAGGGCGGTGGATATGGTCAGCTGCAGCCCCTCCGGGACGCATGCCACCATGACGCCGATCATCAGAAGAGCGGCGCTCAGCGCTTCCAGGTGCAGGAACAACGTACCGACCGCGAAGAAGGCGAGACCGACGCCGATGGCGATCATAAGATCATATCGAGCGGCCCGATCGATCTCTTTCTGCAGGGGGCTGGGAGACGGGGCGACGTCCTGTGTCAGCCGGGCGATCTGGCCGAACTTGGTGGCCATGCCGGTGGCGAATATCACTGCCACGCCGCTTCCCCCGGTGACGCTTGTGCTCATGAAGACCAGATTGGGCGACTCCATCGGCGCCACCCTCTTGTCGGCCGGAGATGCGCGACGGGACTGGGGGGCCGATTCGCCGGTAAGAGGAACGTTATTGGTCCACATCTCGTTGGCCTCCACCAGCCTGGCATCGGCAGGGACCCTATCTCCCAGCTCCAGCCGGATGACGTCTCCAGGCACGAGCTCGGTAGCATCGATCTTCCTGAGGGTCCCGTCCCGGACCACCCTTGCCGACTCGGGGACCCATCTGCTTAGGACCTCCATGGCCTTCTCGCCGCGCCATTCCTGGACGACGCTGAGGGCGGCGTTCACCACCACGATGATGAACATAACCACTGCCAGTTCGGGGACCCCGATCAGAAAGGCCAGCGCTCCGGCGAACACCAGGAGGGCGGAGAACGGGTCCAGCAGGACGTGTTCTATCCTCTTCGGCCAGGAAAAAGGCTTGTCCCGGACGATATCGTTCCTACCGTACCTCTGCTGCCGTTGCCGGGCCTCTCCCTCGGTCAATCCCTTGTTGTCGGAGAGAAGAGCGGCGTAGACCTGCTCGGAGGGCGTATGGATAAGGTCCTCCCAACCAACGGGCTGCCGGTCGGTCCGGTCCATGAAGAGCTTACTGAATGAATGAGGTTATAGGATTTACGTCGTTTGTACCGCACAGTCGGCCGTTCAGGCCCTGCCGCCGGCCGACCAACCCCTAACGCTTATCATCCTGTTTGATAATCGCCACGCGATGACCTCCCTGACGGTGACGTTCGCCGGACTGAGCCTCCGCAATCCCACCATGCTTGCGTCGGGCATAATGGACGAGACCGGCGCGTCGATGCGCCGCATGGCCGAGGCGGGGGCAGGGGCGGTGGTCACTAAGTCCATCGGCCGGGAGGCGCGCGACGGGTACCCGAACCCTACCCTGGTGGAGCTGGATGACGGCTACATCAACGCCATGGGCCTTCCGGGCCCGGGTATCGATGCGTTCGAGGAGGAGATGGCGGAGGCCGTCAAGGGCCCGTCCCCGGTGATCGGGAGCCTGTTCGCCGCTACGCCGGACGATTTCGCGTTCCTCGCCCAGAGGATGCAGCGTTACGGGGCCGCGGCGGTGGAGCTGAACATGTCCTGCCCCCATGCCAAGGGCTACGGCATGGAGATTGGCGTCGATCCGGACATGGTCCGAAGCATCGTCCGAGAGGTCAAGAGGGCGGTCGACATCCCAGTGTTGTCGAAGCTCACTCCTAACACCCACCGGCTTCTGGAGGTCGGAAAGGCGGTGGAGGAGGGCGGGGGGGACGCCATCGTGGCGGTGAACACAGTCAAGGCGATGGCCATATCCGTCGATGCCAGGCGGCCGGTGCTGTACAACCGCACCGGCGGGCTGTCCGGTCCGGCCATCAAGGGCGTCGGCCTGCGTTGCGTGTACGAGCTGTATGCCGCGGTGGACGTTCCGATCATCGGCGTGGGCGGCATCGAGACCGCCGACGACGCGCTCGAATACATGATGGCTGGAGCGGTAGCAGTGCAGATCGGCAGCGCCGTGGGGCGGAAAGGCATCGGCGTCTTTGACCAGGTCACCAACGGCATGACCAAGTACTTGGAGGCGAACGGAATGAACAGCATCGGCGAAGTGGTGGGGCTGGCACATGAGTGATCTCGTCCGCATCGAGGAAGTGGTGGAGCAGGGACGGGGGATAACCACCCTGCGGTTCCGCTTCTCCGGAGGAACGCCGGGGCAGTTCGTCATGGTCTGGGTGCCCGGCGTCGATGAGGTACCGATGTCGCTGTCCTACCAGGGCGAGCTGGCCGGCATCACTGTCAAGAACATCGGCGAGGCGACCGCGGCGCTGTCCTCCCTCCGCGAGGGCGACCGCATCGGCGTCCGCGGCCCCTACGGGACGGGCTGGATGATACCGAAGGGGCGGATACTGTGCGTCGGGGGCGGGGTCGGGATGGCACCTCTCATGTCGGCGCTCGACGCCATCAACGAGCCATCGTCGGTGGATGTGGCCATCGGCGCCCGGGACGCCGGTGAGATAATCTTCGATGAGCGCGCGAAGGGGCTCTCCCATGACGTCCGGATATCGACCGACGACGGCAGCCGGGGCCTCAAGGGAACGGTGGTGGCGCTGGCCGCAAGCATGATGGCCGAGAAGAAATACGACATGGTGCTTGGCTGTGGCCCGGAGATCATGCTCCGGTATCTCTTGGCCGCCTGCAAGGATGCCGGAGTGCGATGCCAGGTATCTCTCGAGCGCCTGATGAAGTGCGGCGCCGGCCTGTGCGGCTCGTGCGTGGTGGATGGCCTCCGCGTGTGCGTCGAAGGCCCGGTGTTCTTCGATGAGCAGGTCGAGGGCATGTCGGAGTTCGGCCGCTGCAAGCGCACCGCGTCCGGCGGCATGACCCGAGCTTAAGGACTCATTACGTCGCTGACGATGCGCCTGAACTGCTCGTCGTTCACTCTGCCGATCCTCTCCCCCAGCTCCTTGACGCGCCGGCATATCTCGATTGCCTGTTCCTCGCTGGCATCGATGCTCATGTCGACTAGGCGCTTCTTCACGTAGTTCACGCCGGTCTTCTTGCCCATGATGATGTGCCGCTCGTTGCCGACCGCCTCGGGTGGCAGTGACTCATAGGTCATGGGGCAGTTGAGGATGGCCGCGACGTGGATGCCGGACTCGTGCGCGAAGGCGTTGGTGCCGACCAGCGGCTGGTTCCTCGGTTTGTGGAGCCCGGAGAATTGGCAAACGACATCGGAGAGCCTCTTCATCTTGGTGCAGTCGATGCCGATGTCGCTGCCGTAGAGATACTTCATCCCGACCGCGAACTGCTCCAGCGGGACGTTCCCGGCCCTTTCGCCAATGCCGTTCACCGTGGTGGTTATGGCCGTCGCGCCTGCCTTGACGCCGGCGAAGGCGTTGGCCAAGGCCAGTCCATAATCGTTGTGGAGGTGCAGCTGCACCGGGACCTTGACCTCCTGTCGTGCTCGTGAGACCAACATGGAGATCGCCTCCGGGGTGGCGCAGCCCAGCGTGTCGGTGACGCCCACACGGACCGCTCCGCCGGCCTCGGCGGTCCGGTAAACCTGCATCAGGAAATCGAGGTCGGTCCTCGTAGTGTCCTCGGCGCTCACCGCAGCCTTCATGCCCCTGGCTCGGCAGTGGTCCAGAGAATCGGTGACCATGGTCAGCACGTCCTCCCGGCTCTTCTTCATCTTGTAGCGAAGGTGAATGTCGGAGGTGCCGACGAACAGCAGCACCAGGTCCACCCCGGCGTCCGCCGCGGCGTCGATATCGCCCTTGGTCACGCGCGACAGTCCCAAGATGTCGGCCTTGAGGCCGAGGTCGGAGATCGCCCTGATGGTCTTGACCTCGTTCTCCGAAACCGCCGGGAATCCTGCCTCTATCTGATGCACGCCCGCATCATCCAGCATCTGCGCGATGGTGAGCTTCTGTTCGGGGGTGAATGCCACGCCGGGGGTCTGCTCCCCGTCGCGAAGGGTCGAGTCGTAGACGATGACATCTCCCCTCTGGAGGCGAGGGTTGTATGGACTCAGGGCGATCTGTTCCATGCCACAAGGAACGGGGTACAGCTAATAACCGTTTCGTACCGTCGTTTGCTATGCCGTCCGCACCGGTCAGGTTGATTAACGAGAAGGGCGTTGGCTTTCCTGCCCCTAACAGGGGAGCGAGACGAAGGTATGGTCGAAGAAGGTGGAAGATGGTGGGAGCGCCTCGAACTGGAGATCCAGCTTATCGCGCTGGCGATAAGCCTGGTGATGCTCGCCCTGGGCGTTCTGCTGCCGAACATCGTCCTGGTAGGGGCCGGGTTCCTTGGTACGGTGTTCTCACTGACATACGCGGCGTATGCCTACGTCCGCCGCTTCTGGTGAAACCGCGGCACGGCCCTCAGGGGCGGCCATCCTTCCGACCTCTCGAGGCGGAACAGGGCTAGGGTGATGAGCAGCATCACCGACGCCAATGCGATCGGGATCGCGATGAACTCGGGCGCTCCGCCCGGCTCTATGCTCCAGTCCGATATGCTCACCGACGACTGGGACCGATGCTCCTGCTGACCGCCGGCGCTCTCGATGACGACCGCCACGAAGGCTGGATAACTGCCGGCATCGGTCTGCGGCATCCTGATGGGGTCGCCGGTGAACACCACCCCCTCGCCGGCCGGGACGACCTCACGGCCCTCGAAGACCTGATATAATGTCGGAGCCCAACCGGGCCAGTCGATGGTTATGCTGACCCTCACCACTGTCATGTCCTCCGGGCCAGGATTTTGGACCGCGACCGAGAAGCTCTCCATGAAGTTCGTATGCACGTCGCGCGTCTGGAGATCAGCCGATGGCGCCGGCTGCGCCGCCGCTCCAGTGGTAAGGAACAGAACGATGACGAGAATGGCGGCGGCCCAGGCGGTTCGCATCGAGGGTATGATTGGCATCGGGCGAATGATAAACCCGCCGGGAAGCGTTCCAAGTCTTGGCTGGATCAGGCCTGATCCTTCCAGTTGCTCATCTGGCCTTTTCTTTCCTGTTGAGCGGGGCGAGGCGCAGGCTCGCGGGCAGAGGTGAATGCTCTTAATCTCTCAGCTGTGTTAGTTTGCAGTGATTCGGTTGACGAGGGATGAGGGGCATGGGAGAGGTGCAGATCGGTCCCAGGATACATCGCGCACAAGATCGCTCATAGTCCTGTTCTCATATCACCATAAGAATACCGAGAAGGTCGCCAAGATCTTTGCCGAGGTGCTCAATGCTGCAATGATCACACCGCAGCTTGTCAGGATCGACGAGCTTCAGGAGCATGATCTCGTCGGCTTTGGTTCCGGCATTTACGACGGAAAGAACCACCGATCCCTGCTCGACCTCGTCGACAGCATGCCCATATCATCCGGAAAGAAGGCATTCATCTTTTCCACCAACGGGGCCCCTGCATCGCTATATGGCTCCACACGCGATCATCAAGCCGAATATCTCAAGATGGTCAACAAGAACCAACGGGCGCTGAGGGTGAAGCTGCAGTCAAAGGGCTATGAGGTGATCGATGAATACTCGTGCGCCGGTTTCAACACGAACGGTTTCCTAAGGCTGTTCGGAGGGATCAACAAGGGCAGGCCTGATCGCCAGGACCTCAAGGAAGCGGAAGAGTTCGCCAGCGAGTTGAAGCGCAGGATATGACATCGTTCCTCGATTCGGCTCGCTTTCAAGGCCGAGCTACTCGGCCTTTCCCCTCCCCTCGTCCTAAGCAAGGTCCTTCCCGATGATGTAGATGCTGCGTTGAGCGACGACGATGTCGATAAGCCGTAATATGCGGCGAACCGTATGAGGGACGGAGAAGGCCCATGTCATGGGACCAGCACCGCGATGTTGGCTTCGCAGGGGAACAAGCGATGTCAAAAAGGCGGGGTGGCGAGATGATGAAGATGACGAGAGGATCGATATGATCTGGGAATCGCTTCCGGCCGGGACGAGGGAGAACTATGGCCGGCAGAGGGAGAACATCAAGAGGATGTTCGTGGGCGGGGACCATGATGTGGTCCCCATAGGCCCGTTGGTCGGCGCATATGCGGCCACCGATCACGGTCGCTCCATGTACGAGTACTATACCGAGCCGGAGAAGGCCATCGCATGGCAGCTGGACACGGCTCGGGTATACGGCATCCTGCCATACCTCAACTGGAACTACTCGGTCTACTGGAACGAGGATTATGGCGGGACCATCAGGATGCCTATCGGCCCCCTGGCC
>DATD01000003.1:3355-15235 GCA_002504525.1 Methanomassiliicoccus sp. UBA345 | reverse complement strand
GCCTCATGCCCGCTCCCGCCATTCTAACCTATCCGGCGGACACGGTGGAGAAAGCGGACAAGCTCGAGCCCCTGTCGCCCGAGGAGCTGCTAAAGGGTCCGACCATGGCAAGGCACGTCCGGGGGGTCAAGGCCGTGGAGGCGTACTCCGGCAAGGGCTATAAGCCATGGCAGTTCATCTATGAGCCGTTCGCCATCGCATCGTTCTGGGTCTCGCCGGAGAACTTGCTGATGTGGGTCATCCAGGAGCCGGACCTCGCGCATAGCATAATGCGGAAGGTAGTGACTCATTGCATCAACGCCTGCGAGGCGCTGAGCCAGCTTTATCCAGGAAAGCCGTTCAAGACGTCCTGCGCCACCCTGCTGGCGAACAGCAGCACGATGTCGGTCGACCAGTGCAAGGAGTTCGCCACCGACTACATGAAGGACGCGCTGGAGAGGATAATCAAGATCGGCGCAGGGGCGACCGGGATATTCTATCATCAGTGCGGGGACCATGCCGATGACTACCACCTATGCGCGGACATGCCCTTTCCGCCCGGCTCGGTGATGCACGTCGCCTACGACGGCCCGAAGCCATTTGACCTTCTGAAGGCGGCCAAGGTTTACGAGAACAAGTGCTGCATGATGGGCAACACCGACACCATCCTCGCGTACACCGGCACGCCCGAGCAGGTCTACGACATGGCGTACAAGGACGCCATGCGCTACAAGCGCTTCAAGAATGGCTTCATAGCCAGCATGGCCTGCGAATGCCCTCCCATGATGTCTTCGGCGAACTTCCAGGCGTTCGTCCAGGGCTCCAGGGACGGCGGCAAGATGAAGGAGTGAGCTCGCTTCCACTCGTTCTTTCTCCCATTTATTTAACTGGAATCGATGGACAACTTGGTCCGACGACCTTCGAACGGCCCTGTGAGATACGCGGATAGAAGCGCTCCCGCCGGGGCAATCCATTTCTCTTGGGGCAGCGATTCATGCACCATATGAAGCAGGTCGCACGCTCCCAGGACAATCCGAACTTCATCAAGATGTTCCACGGGCGCCTGGAGATCAACGTCCCGAGGAGCATGTTCCGCGGAGGGACGGCCGAGCTGGTGCCGGATGAGGTGGAGAGGTTCCGCCGCACCCTCGGTTCGAGGTACCCGTGGCTGTCGCGCTACGCCCTCGATGAGATCATCAAGGGCGCTCAGGATGCCATGGCCGATCATATCGAGAGGACCAAGGACCCGGTGCAGAGAGCGCGAGAGCACGTCGCCAAGGGAAGGACGAAGGTCGCGATGAGGCTATTGGAGGACCATCTGGTGAACGAACCGGATGACGCCGACGCCTGGTACCTGGCGGCAGAACTGCTCATGAAGCTTGGTAAGGGCGAGGACGGCTTCCGGGCGATGGCAAGGGCCAGAGAGCTAAGCCGCCGGTGACAGCAGCGCATTGATGGCGTCGGCGACCTCCTGGACGGTGGCGCCCCACGGCACCACGGCCAGATCGCCCTTGATCTGGAAGCCGTCGCGGACGCGGCAGCACTTGACCAGCCTCTTGCGCCCATCGCGCGGCGCCAGCTCCTGGGGGCACATCTCCAGTCTGGCGATGTCGCGATGGTACAGCGAACTATGTATGCGTCCGGACAGGTCGCAGCCGACCAGCGTCGCCTCCTCCTTCACGTCAGGCACCTGGTCGAGGTAGTAGGCCTTCTTATCCGACGTCAGCCCGGAGGCCTCGCACGGGAAGATGACCGCCGGCGTGGTGACAGCGGAAGCAATGTCCATCAGGTCGATCTCCTCGTAGCGCGGCACCACCGGGAAATGGACCAGTCCAGAGGCGAGCGCCCTCTCCACCAGGACGGAAAGCTTGGACGGCCTCGGCGGCACCACGTCCAGCACTTCCAGGCGCACGATCTCGTCGGGCATGACGAACGATATGTGGCCGAACAGCCCCTCCACCACCACGGTCCGACCGGGGTGGGCCTCGGCCACCCGCGCCATGGCGGAAGGGTTGATGACGTCCACGGATTCGTCGTTGACGAAAGTAACGTTGTCCGGCAATGCAAGAACGCGATGTCCCGTTATAAGGCGAAAAAGGTCCTTCCCTTCTGCCTTGGTGATCTCCACCACCGCGATGTCGTCGCCGTGTCTCAGCACGTAGTGGTCGCAGCGGGTGTACGCTTTCTTTCCACGGACCTCGCGTTCGATGTTCTCCCGGGTCAGCTCGAAATCGACCCTCTTTACCGCCACGTCCTTGCAGTGCCCGGGAAGCATGTTCTCACCAATGAGGGGCAATTATTAAATCTTGTTCAGGCTCTGGATTCCATAATGGTGGAATATTAATAACGGCAACTTATATCTAGGCCTTGCTGAATAAACCTTCGACGCCGGGATGACAGAGCGGCCATGTGGCGGACTGCAGCCCTTCGGGCTCCGGTCCCCTAGGCAGTTATCCGCACACCCGAGTTCAAATCTCGGTCCCGGCCCCATTCTTCTCCTCATGCCATACTCATTCGGCATATCATATCGCTCAGTCCCGCCAGGGCCTGCGCCCCCTTGTTAGTAAGGCGATAAGCATGACCCCGCCCCTCGTTCTCGATGAGGCCGTTCTCCAGCAGCGGCCTCAGATGGAACTGGAGGTGACCGGTCTTAAGGCCGACCGCCCGGCCGATCTCAGAAAAGCTGCTATCCTGCTGCGCCAGCCGCTCCATGATCTCCAGCCTCTTGGGGTGGGCCATCGTGGTGATCACCGAGGCCGCCTGGTGCGGGGCGGGCCGGGCAGTCGTCTCCGGCAGCGGGGCGGGGGTCGGGATGGCCAGCCGCTCGCTTATCGCGTTGAACAGCTCTACCGACGCCCTTGCCTTCCCCAGGACCACCAGTGCGTTCCTGCTGCACGTGGGGTCCTGGCACGGCGAACGATCAGATAGAATGAGGGCCTCCAGCTCATCCAGCTGTTCGATGGCTTGCTCGCTTCGACCTTCCTTCAGCGACTCCGCCGCCTCCATGACCACTGCCGGCAATCTGTCCTTGCAGTCGTCCCGCATGCGGCACTGTGCGCAGGAGACCGGCCTGGCCGCTTCTGGCCGCAGGCGGCTACGCGAGTAGTCCTCCACCGCTTTCACCATCTGTTCGCTGAAGACGAGCTTGATGTCATCGTAGCGGAGCTTCAGCATGGCCTTTCCGAGGTTCTTGATCTCGGCATTGATATCGTCGAGCCAGACTGGCATGTCCTGCGTCATGATAGTATACGCCAATATGATGCAAGTATATTATCGTGGTACATTGTCCATTCGCTCTCCTTTCCGTTCGCCCCGACATGATGGATGCCTCGTTCCCTTCAGCAAAGATAATAGGCACATGGTGCGATTCCGCTCCGGTGAGACAATGCTGTACCAGAACATACTGGAGGCGATCGGGCACACTCCCATGGTGAGGCTGAACAAGCTCGTCGACGAACGCAGCGCCCAGGTCTACGCCAAGTTGGAGTCGTTCAACCCTATGCACTCGGTGAAGGACAGGGTCGCACGTTCCATGGTGGAGGCGGCGGAACGGAGCGGTGAGCTTCGTCCGGGCATGACAGTAGTGGAGCCGACGTCCGGCAATACCGGCATCGGCCTTGCCATGGTGTGTGCGGCCAAGGGATACCGCCTGGTGATCACCATGCCGGAGACGATGAGCATCGAACGCCGCCGCCTGATGGCCGCCTTCGGCGCTGAGATCGTCCTCACCCCCGGCAAGGAAGGCATGATGGGCGCCATTGCCAGGGCGGAGGGGATGGTCAGCTCCGATCCCAATTCTTTCATGCCGCAGCAGTTCAAGAATCCCGCTAACCCGCAGGCGCACTACGTCACCACCGCCGAGGAGATCTTCGCCGACCTGCCGGACCTCGACGCCTTTGTGTCGGCCGTGGGGACCGGCGGCACCATTACCGGGGTCGGCAGGGCGCTTAGGGAGCGGAAATGCAGCGTGGAGCTGGTCGCGGTGGAGCCATCTGCCTCGCCGGTGTTGTCCGGCGGCAAGCCGGGGCCGCATCGCATCCAGGGCATCGGTGCCGGCTTCGTGCCGGACACATGCGACCTATCGCTCATCGATCGCATCCTGCAGGTGGATGATGTCGAGGCAATCAAGCACGCGAGGGATCTGGCCAGGAAGGAGGGGATACTGTGCGGGATATCCTCCGGGGCGGCGCTGTGCGGCGCGTTGAACGTGGCGAAGGAGCTAGGCCCTGACGCCAAGGTGGTGGTGCTGCTGGCCGACACGGGAGAAAGATATCTAAGCACAGACCTGTTCTCGATGGATTGAGATGAGCTGGAAGGAAGACGTCTACACGGTGCTGGAGCGGGACCCCGCCCCCAAGTCGTTCTCCGAAGCTCTGATGTTCAGCCAGGGGCTTCACGCGGTCCTCCTCCATCGCATCTCCCACCGCCTGTACCTCCGCGGCGAGTACAAGATGGCCCGCCTCATCAACTACTGGGCCCGGGTGCTGACCGGCGCGGACGTTCATCCCGGCGCTACATTGGGAAAGGGCGTGTTCATCGACCATGCCACCGGCGTCGTCATCGGGGAGACGGCCATCATCGGCAACAACGTCAGCATCTTCCAGGGCGTCACGCTGGGCGGCGTTTCGACCGCCAAGGAGAAGAGGCATCCCACCATCATGGACAACGTCACCATCGGTGCGCACGCCACGGTGCTGGGCGACATAACCATCGGGGAGAACGTAAAGATCGGCGCCGGTTCCGTCGTCGTAAAGGACGTCCCGCCAAACGTCACGGTGGTCGGCATCCCGGGAAAGGTGGTGCAGAGGAACAAGTGCGAGCGCGACCGCCTGCAGATGGTGCGGCAAGAAAGCCTTCCCGATCCCCTGCTGGAGGCGCTCAACGACATATGCACTTCGCTCGATTCACTTGAACGGAGGATCGACTCGCTGGAAGAGCAGCTCAAGAAACCATAACTACTTCCGCCCGCATTATCGTCCAGAGATCTCGAGGGATACGGTGACACTGCAAATATTCAACACACTGTCCAGGAAGGAAGAGGAGTTCGTGCCGCTCAATGACCGCAAGGTCACCATGTACGTATGCGGCGTCACCGTCTACGATGACATGCACATGGGGCACGCCCGCTCGGCGATCGTGTTCGATATGATCGCCCGTTACCTCCGCTTCCGCGGCTATGACGTGAAGCACGTCACCAACTTCACCGATGTCGACGATAAGATCATCAACCGCGCTGCCGAGAGGGGCATGGACCCCCTTGCGCTGTCGGCAATGTACATCGACCGCTATTTTGAGGACATCGACCGCCTTGGCGTCCAACATGCCGATGCCTACCCCAAGGCATCGGAGAACATCGGCCCCATCATCGCCATGATCCAGAAGATCATCGACAACGGATTTGGGTACAGGAGCGAGGACGGCAGCGTATACTTCTCCGTAGAGAAGGTGAAGGACTACGGCCGCCTGACCGGCCAGAAGCTCGAGGACATGCAGGCCGGCGCGAGGGTCGAGGTCAATGAGATGAAGCACCATCCGTACGACTTCGCGCTGTGGAAGGCCGCCAAGCCAGGAGAGATCTCCTGGGGCTCGCCGTGGGGGAAAGGCCGTCCGGGATGGCACATCGAGTGCTCCGCCATGTGCACTCGCTACCTAGGCGACACGATCGACATCCACGGGGGCGGTAACGACCTCATATTCCCGCACCACGAGGATGAGATCCTGCAGTCGGAGGCGGCCAACGGGAAGCCGCTCTCCTGCTACTGGGTGCATCACGGCATGCTGCAGGTGCAGGGTGCCAAGATGGCCAAGTCGGCAGGCAACTTCTTCTCCGTCCGGGACGTGCTGAAGACCCACACGGGGGAGGAGATACGCTTCTACTTCCTGTCGGCCCACTACCGCGGACCGCAGATATACTCCCCGGCCGCGCTGGAGGAAGCTTCGGCCAGCCTGCGCAGGCTGCACAACACCTACTCCGAGCTGTTGGCTGCGGCATCCTCCGCCAAAGGCACCGAGGATGCCTCCGCCGAGGTGGAGAGGTTCCGCAAGGCGTTCATCGATTCGATGGACCAGGATTTCAATTCGCGTGCCGCCATATCGGCGCTGTTCGAGCTGGTCCGCGAGGTCAACAAGCTGCTGTCAGAGGGCAAGCTGAGCGAAGAGGGAGTGAAGAACGTCATCGGCGCCATGGAGGAGATGGACCAGGTGTTCGGTATCCTTCCGCCGCCGGCCGCACCGGCCGAGGACCGCTCCGGCGAGCTGGTGGAGCTGCTGATCGAGGTGCGGAACGAACTGCGGGCGCGGAAGCAGTACGACCTCGCCGACCGGGTCCGCGACGGCCTCAAGGCTCGCGGCATAGAGATCCAGGACACCGCGGAGGGCGTGAAATGGAAGAGGGCCGCCTGACCGCCTGGAAGAAAGCGGTCCTTCTGACCGGCGGCGCCATCAAGGTGCCGCCGGACTTCCGCCCTCCGTTCCCGCTGTCTCGCTCTACGGCCGGCCCGGGGGCCGGCTCCGTCAGCATGGTGTTCTGCTTCGAAGGCACCCGCGTCAAGAAGTCCATCTCCGCTGAGGGGGGCGATTTCGAACTGGTCAGGGACGGCGAGCGATACCGCATCCTCAAGGACGGCGAGACGTTGATCGACGATGTGAGGTTCCAGCCGACGCTGCATCATGCTCCTGAGCAGGCGTTCTTCAACCTCGCCACCGAGTGCATCTACAAATGCAAGTTCTGCACCTCTCCCCGATTGGACAAGAGGATCACTAAATCCCTCGACGCCGACCGCATCGTCAACATGGCGATCAAGGCGAACGATTCAGGCTCTCTCAAGGCAATAGCGCTGACCTCCGCGGTCGTCTCCACCCCCCAGGAGACGGTGGAGCGCATGATCGAAGTGGTCCGCCGGCTGAGGGAGGCTCTTCCCCACGTACCGATCGGCGTGGAACCGTACGTGGATCGGCTGGAGCAGATCGACGCGCTGCGGGAGGCGGGCGCCGACGAGATCAAGCTGAACATCGAGACCTATGATCGGGAGATATTCTCCAAGGTGTGCGGGGAGCTGGACCTTGACTGGGTGCTGGAAGCCATCTCCCATGCGGTGGGGGTGTTCGGACGCGGCAAGGTGACGTCGAACATAATCTTCGGCATGGGGGAGAGCGACGAGAACCTGCTGGAGGGCGTGGAACTCCTAGCCAAGATGGGATGCATCGCCGTCCTGCGTCCGCTCCGGCTCAACGACATGAACCGCCAGGCCATGGAGGATGTTCTCGGCCCTCTTCCCCCCACCGGTCCGGATAGACTTCTTCATCTGGCAGAGGAGCATAAGAGAATCCTAATGGAGAACGGTCTTGACACCCGCGAGGTAAGGACCATGTGCCCCGAGTGCGGCTGCTGCGACATAGTCCCCTTCCGCGACATCTAAATTTTTAGGCAGGCCAAATTCTTTTATATTGCCGCTCCATCTCCAGCTCGTGAAGATCAGCGAGAACGCCGAGGACTACCTGGCATGCATCTACGATCTCTCCCGCGAAGGGGGTCCGGTCAAGACGTCCGAGATCTCCAACCGGCTCAATCTGTCGCCAGCCAGTGTAACCGAGATGACCCAGAGGCTCGCGTCTGAAGGATATCTCAACTATGAGCGTTATAAGGGCGTCACTCTCACCCCGGAAGGCGCTAGCGTAGCTAAGAAGATCAAGCGCCGGCACCGCCTGCTGGAGCGCTTCCTGGTCGATGTCCTCGGCCGCACTTCTGAGGACAGCCACGAGGAGGCTATGAAGCTGGAGCACAACTTCTCCGACGAATCGGTGGAGAAGCTATCGAGGATGATGAACAATCCCACGGTGTGCCCGGACGGCGACCCCATACCGGCCCCCGAATGTCCTCACGACGAGGAGCAGGAATCGTTCCCCGTCGGCGAGCTGGAGGAGGGCGAGGAAGGCACCATCACACATCTGATATGCAACGATCCGGCGAAGATTCGCCGGCTGATCAGCATGGGATTCGTTCCCGGCAGGACCGTGGTGGTCGAAGATCGCGTTCCCATGGGAGGACCGCTCCTGATCCGGTTGAACGAAATGAGGGTGGCCATCGGCAGGGACTACGCGACGCTGATCCAGGTCGAGAGGTGATCTCCTGAGACTGGTCCTGGCGGGCAACCCCAACGTGGGCAAGTCGGTACTGTTCACCCGCATCACCGGGATTGGGGTCATATCGGCCAACTACCCCGGGACCACTGTGGAGTTCGAGGAGGGGGTGGTGACCTATGGCGGCAGGCAGATATCGGTCTTCGATCTGCCAGGGACCTATTCCCTGGCTGGCAGCACGGAGGACGAGAAGGTCGCCACCGGGCTGCTGTTCGAGAAGAGGCCCGACTGCGTCATCGCGGTGGTGGACGCCACCAGGCTGGAACAGAACCTGGTCCTGGTGCTGCAGCTCATCGAGCTGGGGTACAAGGTCATCGTGGCCCTGAACTTCATGGACCAGGCGCGCAAGAGGTACTCCCTGGACGTCGAACGCCTGTCCGACATCCTAGGGGTGCCGATCGTTCCCACCGTGGCCACCACCGGCGAGGGAGTGGACCGGCTGATGCAGAATGTCGTCTCCGGCAGGATCCAGCGCTCTCCGTATGTCACCAGGTACGACAGCCACATAGAGGCGTTCCTGGAGGACATGGCGAACGACCGGGTCGCCACCGAGAAAGGCTTCCCGATCCGCGGCGCCCTGATCAAGCTGCTGGAGGGGAACGACCTCTTCGTTGAACAGTTCCCAGCGACGATACGGGGCACCGCCGACAGCTATCGAGAGGATTTCCGCGAGGAGCACGGCGAGGACGTGGAGGTGCACATCTCCCGTGACCGCTACGGCGAGGCGGGAAGGATCGCGTCCCAGGTGGTCGGGAAGCTGGAAAGGCAGCTCACGCTCCGGGACCGCATATCCGAGCTCACTCTTCGGCCCGCCACCGGGATACCGATCCTGTTGGCGGTGCTGGCCGGCATCTTTCTGGCAGTGGTGGTGGTAGGGGGAGCGCTGGAGACCGTCCTGTTGGACGGCTACGCGCTTCTGGTCGGCGACTTCTTCGAACAGCTGGCCCAGTTCATCGGGGGGACGGTCGGGGAGATCATCGCGGTGGGCGTGGACATATCGATCCAGGCCATCCTGGCGATCGTGGTGCCGTATATACTGGTGTTCTATCTGCTCCTCGGCCTGCTGGAGGACTCTGGCTACCTTCCAAGGGTGGTCATGCTGCTGGACGGCATCATGGTGAAGCTCGGTCTGCACGGCCGCACCATCATCCCCATGATCGTAGGGACTGGCTGCAACGTCCCGGCGATACTGTCCACCCGGACCCTGGAGTCGCGTAGACAGCGCCTGATACTCGCGACGATCATCGTGATGGTCGTTCCATGCTCCGCGCAGACCGTCATCATAATTGGCACGGTAGGGACGTACTCAGGTATCCTATGGGCTGCGCTCATATACCTCATACTGTTCGCCCTCATCCTGTTGCTCGGCCGGGTGCTCCACAAGGTGCTCAAGGCAGAGCCTCCCAGCCTGGCCATCGAGATCCCTGAGCTCAGCAGGCCGTCGATGCGCAACGTGCTGATGAAGACATGGATGAGGGTCAAGGACTTCTTCATCATAGCCTTCCCTCTCCTCCTGGTCGGCAGCCTGCTGCTCGAGACGCTGATGGCATTCGATATATTGGGCGCGTTGGTGGAGCCGCTCGCCCCGATCACCGAAGGTCTGTTGGGCCTTCCGCCGGTCATCATCGTGGCGCTCGTCTTCGGGGTGCTGCGCAAGGAGATGGCGCTCCAGATCCTGTTCATCATATTCGCTCTCGGCGCCGGCGGGGACCTCAGTACCGTCCTGACGCCGCAGCAGCTGTTCGTGTTCGCGTTGGTGATGGCGACCTACATGCCCTGCCTGGGCGTTCTCGCCGCCTTGCTGAAGGAGTTCGGCATCAGATCCTCGGTGATCATCTCGGTGGCATCCATCACACTCGCGCTGGCCCTGGGCACCATCGCCAACTATTCGTTCCAGCTGATCGGCCTTCTGGGAGCAGGATAACGATATCATCGACTCCTGAAACATCCCTCGCACCGGTCGCACTCCCTGATGGCTAGTAAGCTCATTTCGAAAGTGAACACCTCGATATTGCCCTCCCTTGCTATCTCTAGGAACTCACGCATCTCCTGGAGCGATCCGCATCTATCCCGCCATTCCGGGCGCACCCTGGCGCATTGGCGTTCATACAGCACTTCCAACGCCTTTTCGAACTTGTACTAGTCCATTGTATCGCTCGCCCCCCTATGTATGGAGGGGGCGAGCGAGCGATCGGCGGAAAGTATAAACGTCGAACGGGGGGAGGTCACCGAACGTTACGTTTGCATCAATCGATAAAAATGATGACTGGCTACCCCAAAAATGGGGTTCGGGGCGGCCGAAAGTGCCTATGTGGATGGATGGATATGGCAGGACGATTCGCCTATTTTATATGCTTACGGGGAATGATTTGATTTATGACAAAGTTGTCAGAGATCAATGAGTGCGATCCGTTCTTCTTCATATTGATGGTTGAAGGATTCTCAATGGCAATTCCGGCCGATTGGCAGATGTTATATCGTCTCGGCGTCGTTGTCACATTGGGTTATAGTAGACGTTTTATCCTCATCTCGATATGCAACCTCGATGCGGAACGACAAGCGCGCCGAGATGGGCGTTGGGACGATGATCATCTTCATCGCCATGGTCCTGGTGGCCGCTGTCGCCGCGTCGGTGCTGATCAGCACCGCCAACGACGTGCGCGAGCAAGCTACTCAGACCGGCGTCGACGCCATCAGGGGAGTGTCAAGCGGCTACGACGTCCAGTACGTGTCGGCTGACGTCGCCGATAACCAGGTGCAGACCCTCCGCGTTTACCTGAAAACGGGCGCTGGGAGCCCCGAGATCGACGCCAGCAAGCTTGTGGTCTCCATTACTGACGGGACGACGAGCGCCGACCTGGTTTGCAACGACACCAATACCGTCGTCACCGGGGATCGCATCATCATGACGATTAGCGGCCTCTCGGCCGACCCGGGAACCGCGATAACGCTCAAGATCCTGCCACAGTATGGTTACGCGACGGACCTCTCCCTGAGAGTCCCGGACGTGCTGACGCCCGGCACGATGTTCCTCCGGTGAACCTCTTCAGCCTTCAGCTCTTCAGAAGAACGAAGGGAGCCTCAGGAAGAAGGAAGAGGGTGATGTTTCCGACTCATCGATGGAGATTGCTCAGGATATTGACGAAATTATCACTTTCTGCCCGTAAAACCGGCCATCTGACCCCCTGAAAATCCGGTCGCGGTTTTCCCCGAGGCAGGGAGATTAAGGCAGAACGCCTAATTCTCGATGGAAAACCGGAGGTTTTCATATCATCAGGGGGTCTGGGGGAGGACCGTGATGGCCTTAGGTAGATGATTCGTCGGGATGATCATGTCCGGAAGCTCCGTCCCGGCCTTGAGGTCGAATACTGATAGCACTAGGTCGGCATGGCGGTCCACGGCCTCGCGCAGCTCCGGCATGATCTCCCCAAGCGAGACCGTCGTTCGGCGGTACAGGTACAGCGCCTTGCAGCTGTACACCGATACCCTGCCGTTCGGATCAGTGGCGATGATGTCCGGCTGCCCGTTCCCGCTGCGATGGTCCACCTGATACCCCTGGGCCTCCAGGCGGCCGGCCTTCCACCGCTCATAACGCTCCCCGGCGAGGCGGCCTGATCTAGCAGCGTCAGACACTGGTCACTAAGCGTCTGGCCGGTCGGGGCGGAGATGGCAAACGACATATACTGGCCGCTCCGACAATCCCACGAGGCTGTCACATGGACATCGTAAGGCGATTGAAGGAGGAGCATGAAGAGCTGCAGG
>DATD01000003.1:2443-3089 GCA_002504525.1 Methanomassiliicoccus sp. UBA345 | reverse complement strand
TCATGAGAGAGCGGAGGAGCAGACCATCTACGCCCAGTTGGGGAGCGACCTCGACATCCGCCCCATCGCGCTGCAGTCGATGGAGGAGCACCGCATCGCCCGCTTGCTGATGCGCGAACTGGCCGACGTGGAGATAACCGAGGAGGTATGGATCCCGAAGCTGGTGGTGGCCAACAACATAGTGTCGCTGCACATTCAGATCGAGGAGGGAAACGTGTTCGCCATCATCGAGCAGCTGTTCGATGAGGACATGCGCGAGAAACTGGACCGTGATTTTGAGATGGTCCATCGGTCCACTGTGCTACAGCTGCGCTCATGAGGCGTTCTCGCTGCTCCCAGAATGCGCCGACGGCCCGGACCTCAGCTTCCCATGTTCTGCCAGCGGCAGCTCGATGACGAACTTCGCCCCCTTGGTGTGATCGCCTGGTACGCGGTCCTCCACTTTGACATGGCCGCCGTGGTCCTCCACCAGCGACCTCATTAGTAGAAGACCAAGACCGTGCCCCGTCCTCCTGCCCATGTCCCGCAGCCGGCGCTCGGTGATCTTTTGTTTGAGGGCGTCATCGATGCCCCTTCCATCATCCTCAATCGAGACGACCGCCTTGTCATCGACGATCCTGCCCTTGATCCATATCCTTACCTTATC
>DATD01000003.1:1006-2211 GCA_002504525.1 Methanomassiliicoccus sp. UBA345 | reverse complement strand
GCATTGCTCAGCAGGTTGACGAACACCTCCTTCAGCAGGCCGGTGGATTCGACTATCAGGCCTTCCTCGCATTCGTTCTCGATGCGGACCTCGCGGTCAGCAGGCACCGGAAAGCCGGAGGCGATCTCCGACAGCAGCGCGCAAATGTCCCTCTTCTCCCGCGCCTCCTCGCCGGCCCGCTGCACCTGCTGGATGGTCGCTATGAGCTCATGGCAATCATTCAGCGCGCCCACCGACCGGTCCAGTTGAAGGATGGTCCGTTCGTCCAGCACGGCCTGTTTGCGGATGAGCTGCAGGTATCCAGACGTCACTGAGATGAGATTGTTTATGTCGTGGGTGAGTACATCGAGGTATAGTTCTGCCCTCTCCTTGTCGATGCTGGCGCGCTTCTCCAGATCTTTCTGGACGGTGATGTCCTGGGTGATCTCGACCGCCCCCAGGATCTCCCCGTCGGCGTATCTGACGGGTGCCGCGGATAGCACGATGGACCTCCTGCTGCCATCGAACCGGATGATGTCGACCACCTCTCCCGCCGAGGTATCGCCGTGCAGAATCGCTCTTGAGAGCCCCCACTCTTCGGGGCGCACCCGGCTCCCGCTTTCTGGCTTGAAAGCAACGAACTGATCATAATCAAAGAGGTCGCTCGCGACCACGGGGCCGCCCCAGATGTCGGCGGCCCGCTCGTTGGTCTCCACGAACCCGCCCAGGGCGTCTGTTATTATTACGCCCACCGGGAGGCTGTCCAACGTCGCCCGGAGCCTGGCCCTCTCCCCCTCCAGTCCTTTGGCGTTCCTTCTCTCCTCGGTGACATCGAGAAAGGTCGCCACCCTTGAGGGCCTGCTGCGGTATACGATCTCTCTTCCCCTGACCTCGGTGAGCCTTATCGTCCCATCCCGGTCGAGGAGCGAGACCTCGTAGGGCTCGGGCCGCTTCTCCGACGCCTGCTTGACGATAGCCCCTCGGCTACCCTCGCAGACCAGGTCCAGGATGCTGGTGCCGACCAGTTGTTCCGGGGGGATGCCGACCAGTTCCCCGAAGGCGCGGTTGCACTCGAGTATCACGAAGTCGGAATGGATGATCACTCCCTCGAACGATGCCTCTGACAGCGCCCTGTACTTCTGCTCGTTCTGCACGGCAACCCGCTCATCCCTTTCTCGTTGGGAGATCGGCCGCGCGGTCGCGCACAGCACGTCGCGCCCGCCGAA
>DATD01000003.1:409-817 GCA_002504525.1 Methanomassiliicoccus sp. UBA345 | reverse complement strand
CACAGCACGTCGCGCCCGCCGAAACGGACACGGTCGCAGCTGACTTCAACGTAGACGATCTCTCCGGAGGCCAGTCTATGTCGGTCAAGGGACCGCCCCTCCTTGGCGCCCGCGCTCTCTTCCCGTTGGCCGACCGCGATCTGCTCCAGCCTCATGGCGGAGAGCGCCACCCTGGAATGACCATATGCCTCGGCGGCGGCGAGGTTTGCATCCACGATCCGGGAGGTTGAGGGGTCGATCATGAACATGGGGCATGATGACCTCAAGAACATGCTTTCAAGGTCGGACCGATCGGCATCAGTGGCAGCGTTCGCACTGCCCACGATCGCCACGTTGCCGCCATCTAGGTGAATGACCTCATATACCGTGGAGCCGTAGCTCACGTTGCGGGGCAGCGTCGCTTCTCCA
>DATD01000003.1:0-221 GCA_002504525.1 Methanomassiliicoccus sp. UBA345 | reverse complement strand
TGCGGGGCAGCGTCGCTTCTCCAGATACAATGGCATCGTTCAGCAGCAGGGCAAGAGGATGCTCCATGGTTCGCAGAGCAGCGCCCTCCCTCGCTTCTCTGTCGAGGGCAGCGCAGAATGTGTGGTTCATGTCCACGATCGTTCCGTCATCCCTCACCAGGGCATACTGAACGCCGAGACTGCGCTGCAGCGCTTCTCTTAATGCCTCGGTTCGCTTCGTA
>DATD01000006.1:29059-29758 GCA_002504525.1 Methanomassiliicoccus sp. UBA345 | reverse complement strand
GCAGTCCTCGACGACGAGGCCGCGGCTTCCGGAGGCGTTGAGACCGACGAGGTTCTTCGAGAAGAAGTTGTCGCGGACGACGGTGTTGCTGTCATTGAGCAGATGCACGCCGCAGTCGTTCTCGAGGAACGCGTTGCCGTCGATGACGATGCCCTCGCCGTTCGTGACGTACAAGCCGTACTCGCTTGCTTCGAAGGTGTTGCCGCGGAACTCGATCCCTTTGCAGCTGGTTATGAACACACCCCTCAGCGTTTCGGTCACGACGTTGTCCATCACGATGATAATGCACCCATCGACGTTGCTGAGGTATATGCCGTATTCGGCCCCCTCAATGGTGTTGTCGATGATACACACCTCCGCGGCCAGCGAACCGGTCCCATTGCTGGAGAGGGGGTCGATGAGGGCATCGGCGTAGACGTAGATGCCGGACAGACCATTGTCGCCTGGCGCCGCTGGGGCGAACAGAGAGCCGGAGCCGATCATAACGATGTCGTTGCTCCCTATGGTCAACGGACCGACCAGGTCAGCGTCGCCGTCAGTGTAGTATATCGCGTTGGCAAAGCGCACGACATTGATGGCATAACTGGTGCTGCCCGTTATCTCGATGCGGTTGTCGAACATGGAGAAGGCCCTCTCAAAGCAGGCCTCACCCCCCACGCCCTTGGACTCCTGGTAGGAATCGAGGAGTATCCCACTGTT
>DATD01000006.1:19958-28808 GCA_002504525.1 Methanomassiliicoccus sp. UBA345 | reverse complement strand
TCAGCCCTGCCGCCGTCATAGGCTTTGGCGCCCGCAAGGCTGTTTACAAACACGCATATGGCCCAGCTGTCATTGCCTTCTATATCTACTAGGTTGCCGCGAATCGTCTGGACCCCAGCGAGGGTGATGGCTTCGCTCCCTTCGCCCTCGGCGGAGGCATATTGGTATTCGCCGTAGAAAGAGATACCAACACTATCGTCACCCGCGAGCAGAACTTCGTTGCACTCAACGATTACCTTGCCGATCGTGGCGCAGGACCGCTGGCCAGGATGTGCATAGCTGCGGCAATCAGGATCAACGTACACGCCCCAGAGGTTGGCACCCGAGGCACCGTACATAGTCACCATGTTCTTGGTCACCAGGACGTCGCCGAAGGCTGCGTTGGAGGAGGATCCTTCACAGGGCCCAGAGAAGGACCCGTAATCACCAGCGTAGACTGAGACATACACATCGATGCCATATACCGTATTGGAATCTTCCAGATTCGCTGACACCTCGTTCTCTGTTATGACTACGTCAGCATCGTATATTGCCTCGCAGCCCTGTTGCCGACCATCACACGCGGCTCTGACGTTGATCCAGACGTTGATGCCGTCAGATGAGCCGTCAATGGGGTCATAGGTTACCATGTTGCGGAGTATCAGCACGTCCCCAGTGGCCATGACGGTCGCGTTGCCCTGCATTGCATCCAATACGTGCCATACCTCGATCTTTCCCGTGACAGTGTTGTACTGAACGCATGTGGGTATGGTGGCATCTACGGTGGCGTTGTCATAGGCGTCGATGTCTCTATCCACCTGGATATCGCATCCGATGTTCTCGGAAATCTTCACGGGCACGTTGACCAGCATCGTGCTGTTGTTCTTCGCGACGAACTCAGCATCGTAGTAAGCGGAGAACGAGGTGAGATCGTAGCATTCATTATTTTCTATGCATACCTCACCAGCAAGGGTCAGCTGGGACTCGTCGGTTGAATTCACTATGGCAAGGACGCGGACCATGCCCTCGGCGATCTCAACTATGTTGCCGTCGATGCATACCGGGAAGTTCGCGGCCATAAGGCCAAAGTCACTGGAGGCCAATCGTTGCCTGATGAAGAAGGCCAGGCCTTCGGCGTTCTTGACAGTGTTGCCCTCAATGATCACCGCCCCATCGTAATCGATCTCGACGTACGAGGGCGCGTCGAGGTTGACGACGTAGCGAACAGCATTCCCATAGCAATGCTCGAAGTTGTTGTCACGGACGACAAGGTCGCCGCAGTAGTCTAGAGTGGCATTCTCCACGCTGTTGTTCTGGACGTCGACCCGCATGAACACGCCATGCTCTGCGCTGCCACTGAACTCATTGCACTCCACGGTGATGTTCGACGATATGATGATCGTACTGTTGGCGTTCAGACCGTGCTTCCTCTCCACGGCGATCCAGGTGCTCTCGCCCTCGGGCCCAACTGGCATCATCCCCATGGTGAAGACGTTATCGGCGATGGTAACATCGCCGAGCAGCGTGGCAGTGGCGTTGTCTCTTGCGTCGGCGAAGTCGCCGATGTAGAGGGCATTGAACGCCTCGAGCTGAGCCTCGTTGCCCGTGATGCAGACCTCGACGTCCATGGCGCAGACGCCCTCATCGTTTGCATTGACAACTCGGTCAATGAAAACAGCGTGCCGCATATCCACGCCAGTATAGTTGAACCGGTTGCAATCAAAGTGCAGCGAGGCTTCCATGCTGATGCAGCTGCGGCCCCCGGCATTAGCCACTATGGGCGCAAATAAAACGGCCTGGTATGCCTGGTCGACGACATTGTTCAAGACGTTCAAGTCGATCTGGAGAGACGAACTCCCATCCTGATCGGTGCTGCTCATCATCTGGAAGACGATGGCAACGTTGGCCCCAGTGATGTGATTGCCCTCGATGGTCTGGACGCTCTCGACATTGAGGGTGGCATTGTTATAGGTAATGCATTGCCAGATGGTGATGAAGCCATTCAGGGCCGAGTGAAGATCATTGCCGCTCATGTGAACGTCGCCGATGACGGACATAGTGGAGTCATCCACAGCAATGAGTATGTTAATGACCACGAATCCGGACGGGTCCAAGTCTCCGAGATCGTTGTCGTCGATGTACAAATTGCCCACTGCCGACACATGAGAGCAACCCCTGGCATTGAACATACGATCGACAAGGATACCATACGAGGGATCTTCAGCATGGTTCTTGCTGACGGAGGTATCGCCTTCGATACGTACGGTGGCATTATCCCCAGTCATCACCTCGGTCAGCACTTGAGCCATGGCATCGCCTGTCCCCATCATCTCGTTGTCGATGATAGTGATGTCCCCGACGAGCTCAGCGGTGCCGTTTTCCTCCGCGCGCACATCGGTTTTGATGTTGATGAAGTCCAAAGATGACGAAGCCTGGTCAAAGCTGTTGCCAGAGATCACGATGATGCCCAAGAGAGATGCGGTGGCGTTGTCATTGGCAGTGACGTCCCTATAGACACGTACCATGCCATCACCTTCGGTGCCAGTGGTGGAGAGCTCATTGTCGATGATGGTGACGTTGGCCCCTATGGATGCAGTAGCATTGTCATTCGCGACAACTTCGACCTGGAAGGCGATCAAGTCGCTGGAGAGCGCATCCTCATTGATGGTGTTGCCAGATATCAGGATGTCACCGATGATGGAAGCAGTGGCATTGTCCACGGCGAATGCGTCCATACCGACATAGATCGTGCAATGATCGCAAGCGCTCTTGATCACATTGTCAGTGATCGTGATGCAAATCTCCGTCACGTTGGTATGCTCGCCGTTTGCCCAAGCCGAGGCGAATATGGAGATCGCGCCCTCTTCCAGATCGACAGAGTTCGCTTCTATGTAGCAGCCGTCAACGATTATGCTGCCCCTCTCCCGAAAGTCCGCATATATCGGCGCCAGATTTCCAAGGCTGATGAATCGGGAGTTGGTGATAGTGACAACGCAGTCAGACGCCTCGATCGCCGCAGTCGCATTCCTGAAGACCGCATGATCGATGACGGCGGTGCTGTTCTCGTTCAGCTCTATGCCGTACCATGTCGAGGAGGTCAAGTTCGCATCGAACACTACGGGGTGCGTCGCGCTACCATCGACGACCAGCGTGCCGTTGACGACGATGCTACAGTCTTGGTCCAACAGCACCGTAACATTAGGCCCGATGGTCAGCGTCTCTCCAGCCTCGACGAAGATCGTCTCGTTCACGATGTATGGCGAGCCGTCCTCATCCCAGTCGTAGCCGCCCTCGATCTCATCTAGACCGACGCCTGCGTACGTTTCAGCGCTGGCTCCGCCGACACCGGCGAACATCAAGACAAGCAGGAGCGCCGAGACGCTCAACATGATCAGTGATCTTCCGAAGCCGAGCTTGTGCGCTCTTGAAGATTGAACACCCTGCGAATGCATACTCTCACACCCTTACCGGCAAAAACTCCGACGCCAGTTGGGGAATGATTACATTGTTTATACTTAAAGATAATCTTAGGTATATTATGATGTTAATTCCACAAACTCATATCCATCCCGCAGTAATTTCGTCGATATTCAGATGCTGTTTATGTGGAATGAATGAATTATCGGTAATGAGATGGCATTCGTAGACGCGATGAAACACTGTCGGAAAAAAGGAAGGAAAGTGGTTTGTGACTACATCGGCATGAACTTGTAGCCATAGTTGATGACGCCGGCCGGACCGTCATCGCTGACCTTGCGCAGCGTGGTACGCACCTTCATGCCGATCTTGACCTCGTCCAGCTCGGCGTCGATTATCTGCCCGGTGATGCGGACGCCTTCCTCCATCTGAACGATGGCAATGACGTAGGGCTTCTGCATCTCCATCTGCGACGGCGCATCGTGAACGATGGAAAAGGTGAGCACCTCTCCCTCGCCCTTCAGCTTGAACTGCTCCATCTTGCCGACCGACAGCCGATGGCAGGTCGGGCATACGGACCGCGGCGGGAAGTAAACCCGTTCGCAGACGCCGCACTTGGAGCCTATGAGGTTGTACCTGGAGGCGTTCTCCCTCCAGAAGCGAGCGACTGCCATCAGTTCACCCTCCCCAGTATCTGGACGACGACCGTGGCTCCAGTCCCTCCAACGTTCTGGGCCAGCCCCACTTCGGCTCCGGAGACCTGGCGCTTGCCGGCCTCCCCGCGAAGCTGATGCACCAGCTCCACCACCTGGGCCACGCCAGTGGCCCCGATGGGGTCGCCCCTTGCCTTGAGGCCGCCGGAAGTGTTGACGGCCAGCTTGGCGCCTAGCGTGGTCTGCCCGTCCGCCGTGGCCTGTCCTCCCATCCCCTTGGGGAAGAAGCCCAGGTCCTCGATTGCCAGGATCTCCGAGATCGTGTACGAGTCATGCACCTCGGCCAGCTGCACGTCCTTCGGCGAGAGGCCGGCCCTCTTGAACGCCCTCTCGGCCGCCAGGGTGGTGGCGTCGAAGCGGCACAGCGACTCACGGTTCGCCAGGGACAGCGTGTCCGATGCTTGGGCTGATGCGAGCACCTTCACCGGCGTGTCGGTGTACTTGCGCGCCTTGTCCATGGGGCACAGCACCACCGCCGCGCCGCCGTCGGAGACGGGGGCGCAGTCGAACATTCCCAGCGGCTCCGCCACCGGGAGGGATCTCAGCACCGAATCGAGCTTGATCTCCTTCTGGAACTGCGCTTTCGGATTCAAGGCGCCATGCTTGTGGTTCTTCACCGCCACTGAGGCGATCTGCTCCCTCGTCGTCCCATGCTCATGCATGTGCCGGCGGGCGATCATGGCGTGCAGCGCCGGGAAGGTGGCGCCGAAGGACGTCTCCCACTGCTGGTCCGCGGCCATGGCCTGGATCTCAGTAGAGAGCGTATCGCCCACGTCGGTCATCTTCTCCGCGCCGCCCACGACCACGATGTCCTGCATGCCCGACGCCACGGCCATCACGCCCTGCCTGAATGCCAGGCCCCCGGACGCTCCGGCCGCTTCCACCCTGGTGGCAGGGATATGGTCCCGCGCCAGTCCAGAGTAGTCGGAGATGAGCGCTCCGATGTGCTCCTGCTCGGTGAACTTTCCGGCGGACATGTTGCCGAGGTACAGCGCGTCGATCTCGTCCCCTGACAGATTGGCATCGTACACGGCGGACAGGCCGGCCTGGATGCCCAGGTCGCGCAGGGACATGTCCCACAGCTCCCCGAACTTGGTATCTCCGACGCCGATGATGGCGACCTCTCTCATTCTGTTGCCTCCTTCAGCTTGATCTTGTTCTTGTACTTGGCATAGGTAGCGTAGTCGACGAACTTCTTCCGCTCCACCAGGTCCTTTATGGATGGGGCGGCGTTACGGCGCAGCTTCTCGATCTCGTCCGTTACGGTGATGTCGAAAGCATCGGAACCGGCGCCCGAGCCGTACGCCACGGCGAATATGCGCTGCCCCGGCTTGGCGATGTCCAGGACCGATGCGAGGCCGAGAGGCACCGCTCCCGAGTAAGTGTTCCCGATGAACGGCGTCAGCAGGCCGGCCTCGATCTGCTGGTCGGTGAAGCCCAACTGCTTGGAGACCCTCACCGGGAACTTGCCATTGGGCTGGTGGAACACCGCGTAGTCGTAGTCGGACGGCTTGGAGCCCATCGCATCCAGCAGGCGCTGGGCCGCGGCGGTGATGTGCTTGAAGTAAGCGGGCTCGCCGGTGAACCGCCCGCCGTGGGACGGATAGTCCTGCCCCTCGCGCCTCCAGAAGTCCGGGGTGTCGGTGGTGTACGACACGGTGCGGTTGATCTTGGCGATGATGTTCTTGGAACCGATCAGGAACGCCGCGCCCCCGGCCGAGGCCGAGTACTCGAGCGCGTCTCCCGGCGCCCCCTGAGAGGTGTCGGCGCCGATGGCCAGCCCGTACTCGATCATTCCCGAGCCCACCAGCCCCATACAGCACTGGATGGCCGCGGTCCCGGCCTTGCAGGCGAACTCGAAGTCCGCCGCCGTCATGTCCGGGGACGCTTCGATGGCCTCGGCCACGATGGTGGCCGTCGGCTTGACCGCATAGGGATGCGATTCCGAGCCGACATAGATGGCCCCGATGTCCTTGGGATCGACATCGCACCGGCGCAGCATTCCCCGCGCTGCTTCCACGGCGATGGTGATCACGTCCTCGTCCGGTCCCGGCACGGACTTGGAAATGATGTAGAGGTTGCGGCTCATCGATTCGCCGTCAGTGCCCCACACCTTCCCGATCTCCTGCGGAACGATGCGATAGCGCGGAATGTACGCGCCGTAGCTTACGATTCCTACGTCCATGGTATCCACTCTAGGTTAACTTCTTGAGCCTGTCGACTATGGTGCCGACAGGCAGTCCGATCTTGATTAAAGGGATTCCCTCCAGCGTTGCCAGCTTGAGGGCAAGGTCATCGACGTGCTCCGGACGGTGGTAGCACACCATGCTCGGCTTGAGGGGGTGCGCACGTATGGCGATCATGGGAGAGCGCCCGAACTTCACCCCGGTGAATATGAGCGCGCGCTCGCTAGACCATCCGTATATCTTCAGGTAGTCGAACGAGTTCAGGGCGGTGATGGCCTTGATGGAATCGATGACCGTGTAACCGTGGATGTGACATTCCATCGGAACCCGGGGAGTTAGCATCTCTCCCTCCATCAGCTCCACGAACTCCTTGCCCGAAAGGCTGGTCTGGAACTCGTTGATGCTGATGATGCAGTCATGCTTCTCCCCAAGGTCGTAGCGCTTCAGCACCTCTCCGCCGGTGCGCTCGTCCAGTTCGATCAGCCCGTCGACGATGCGCCGGACGATGGTTATGCCTGGCGACCTCCGCCTCCCGGACTCGTAGTCGCTGATGACCGATGGTGAGAAACCTAGATGCCTGGCCAGTTCCTGCTGGGAGATTTTGAACTCCTCCCTCCATTTGCGGATGGTCTTGCCCGCGTCCGCCGACAGGGTGATCTCACCAGCGATCTTCTCGCGCAGCTGGTCTCTCATTGTGCGGCGAGACGGCAAGTGTATATTTAAAAATGTCGAGAGTGGTAATCGACAAATCCCGAAGCCACGTGAGGCCAGCATCGCCGCGGGGTCAGTGCCATAACGGCCATCCTTTGATGCTGACGCAGGTCAGGGCGCCATTGAGGCGAACTTGCCCGACATTGGATAAATGCCTCTCGGCCCTAATTAGCAATTCTCGGCGATGAGTGCTAGTCTGATTGTAGCGGGCGCCAAGATGAGATCGTTGGCTCATGACTTGCTGCATGATCCGAACGCTCAAACTCAAGATGGCGCTGACCAACGAGCAGAAGGCCTCGTTGCTGCGCACCATGGAATCGTATACGAGAGCATTCGAGATTGCCGCTCAGTGGGGCTACCAGAACAGGAACGCAAACAAGTTCGCCGTTCACCATGGCGTGTATCACACTATCAGGCAAGAGGTGCCTGACCTTCCTGCAGCATTGGTACTAACAGCCAAGGACCAGGCATGCGAGGCGCTGAAGGTCGCCAGGTTGAAAAAGGCCCCCCATCGGCGAACATATGCGGCCATGCGTTATATGAGAAGGGAGGCCAGTGTGCATATCTCAAAAGGGACGGTGAGCCTAGCCTCCGTGGATGGCAGGATAAAGACCACGTGCTACTTCCCGCGCGACTTCAATCGATACATGCTATGGGAGGTCAGAGCGTCGAACATCATGTATGAACGGAAGAGAAAGGAGTTCTACATTGGGGTGATGGTGAAGAAGGAGGCACCGCCGAGGGAAGAGGGGGATATTTTGGGCATAGACAGGGGGATCAACAAGGTCGCCGTATGCTCGAACAACGTTTTCTTTGATTCCAAACGCATCAATAGTGTGAGAGGAAGGTACGCCAAGAACAGGGCGGAGCTACAGGCCAAAGGCACTCGATCGGCAAAGAGAAGACTGAAGGAGATGTCCGGTCGAGAGAAACGGTTCGTGGCCTGCGAGAGCCATAGAATCACCAAGGAAATTGCGAACATGAATTACTCCGTGTTCGCGCTCGAGGATCTGAGCCATATCGCCCGCCAGCGGTGGGTCACAAAGGGCCTGAAGGTCAAACTCCAACAGTGGCCATATAATCAGTTTGAAGAGTTCCTCAGCTACAAAGCGGAGGAGGGGGGCAAGCAGGTCGTGTTCATCGACCCGACCTGCACCTCACAGCAATGCTCACGATGTGGCCACATAGATAGGGGGAACCGTGTCCGCGGTTGGTTCAGATGTCTGAAGTGCAACCATCAACTGGACGCCGACCTGAACGCCTCGAGGAACATTGCCCGTTTTGGCAAGATCGAAATGGGCAGGCTGCACGCCAACCAGCCGAATGCGACGGACGATGAGGAGGGCTGTTCGGGTGCCCAAGAGTATTCCGAGTCCAGTTGCAAGCCCCTGCAGATGTGAAGTGACAGACTTCGTCCATACAAAGGGCCGTTGGCACTTCTAACCTAGTCAATGGGCAGTTGGCCCTTGTGCGCACACATGCCATGATGAGCGAAGAAGACTGGGGGGTCGATAGCTTTTTTAACCCGCCTCCATATTAGCCCACCCAGACCCACGGGGCCGTGGGCTAGCTTGGTCATACTTGGGCGTTCGGGACGCCTAGACGCCAGTTCAAATCTGGCCGGCCCCACCAGTTCTCATTTTTTGCCTTTTTCGACTAATAGTTTTGACCATAAATGGGCACCATTCGAGCCAATCTCCCCATTGCTCTCTATCGTTAAGACACTACGAACGGTCAATCACTTTATATGGGCAGATAACCAATTTTTAATTCATGAGGCTTAGGGAGAAGGAGATCACCGATCGAAAGGAGATAGAGGAGCTGTTGATGAAGCAGAAGGTATG
>DATD01000006.1:1519-19751 GCA_002504525.1 Methanomassiliicoccus sp. UBA345 | reverse complement strand
CACTTCGCCATGTGCGACGGCGCCTTCCCGTACGTGCTGCCGACCACTTATGGATATGCGGACGGGCATCTGTACATCCACTCCTCCAAGCAGGGCCGCAAGATCGAGGTGCTGAAGGAGAACAACCGCGTATGCTTCACCGTGGACACCGGACATGAGCTCGTGCAGGGGCCGCTGGACACGTCCTGCAAGTCCACCATCAAGTTCAAGAGCGTGGTCGGCACCGGACGCGCTGTCTTCGTTGAGGACCCCGAGGAGAAGCGCAAGGCCATGAACGCCATAATGGCCCAGATGTTCGGCAAGGCCGACTTCAAGTACTCGGAGGAAGGGGTCAGGGACATGGCGGTCATACGCGTGGACATCGAGTCCATGACCGGCAAGAAGAACGGTTACTGAGAGCATCCGAGCGACCGCCCTATCAGCCTGGACTGATCGAACAACGCTCCGGCACCCGCCGGGGCGTTCACCAGCGCTTTGCCGCCCCTGAGCATCCTATCGCGTCAAGCGCTCTTTCGATCCCACGGCGAGCCGCCCGGCCGCTCCCATCGGAAGTGGCCTGGAGGTATGGTGATCTCGAACCTTGCCCCTTGTCCGGGCATTCCGGTCTCCGCGATGGTTATGCCCGTGATGCCAAGGATCTCACGGCACAGGAACAGGCCGAAGCCCAGGCCCCTGCCGTAACCGCGTTCGAAGATGCGCTCCTTGTCCTCCACGAGGATGCCGGGGCCGCGGTCCTCATAAATCAGGCGCAGCGAACCGTTCACCTCGATTGCGCTCATGCGGGCCCAGGCGGGGGAGGCCCCGTACTTCATGGTATCCTCCATGAGATTGTGGAACACCTTGGGGAGAATGGGATCGGCAAAGATGTGCAGACCACTCAGAGTGCCTATGTCCAGGTGGTCCATCTCCTTGCTGACCGCCAACCGCTCGACCAGGGGAACCACATCCTGCCAACTTGGTGAAGATGCACCCATTTCCTGATAGTCCTGAGCGAATTTGAGGTGGGAATCGATGCTCAATACGGCATTCTCCATGCGGGACAGCCTCTCCATCATCTCAGGTCCCTGGTCCAGCGACTGGGCCAGGCCGATGTTTCCCTGCAGTATGGTCAACTGGTTCCGGAGGTCGTGGCCGGTGACGCTGGACAGTAGGCGGAGCTTATCGTTCGCCTCCCTCAGCCGCCCCTCTGCCACCTTCAGCTCGGTCACGTCCTGATTGACACCATAGGAGCGGACCGCTCTCCCATCGAGATCGCGGACCATGCTGGTGCGAACGATCATGTGCCGCACCTCGCCATCCCTCCTCCGGATGCGGTGCTCAATCTGCACCACCTCGCCACCGTCCCCTTCCAGGCTCGCACCGATCTCCCTATTGGCACGTTCCCTGTCTTCTGGCAGGATGAATGCCTCCACATATTCCTGGTGGGACATATGGTAGCCCCCCTCCCTGCCAGAGTCGGTACCATACAGGGCATAGAAGCGTTCATCGAAGGTGTAGCGGTCGGCGACGGCATCGTAGTCCCAGTGCACCATATGGGCCAGGTCCATGCCGTCAAGGAGCTTGCGTCGGCTCTCCTCCAGCTCCAACTCCAGCATCTTCCTCCTCGTGATGTCCCTCATCAGGATGAGCACCGAGGGCTGGCCGGAATATCGGATGGAGCGGAACAACGACTCGACGATCAAACGTTTCCCATCGCGGTTGAACTGCACGTTCTCCATAATCTTCGGGTTCTCGTCCGCTTCCTCCAACCACCTTATGATCGTCTCCCTGGGGTAGTTCGGAGCGATCGTTTCGAGACCTTTGCCCAAGAGGTCCTTCCGCGAGTAGCCGGTGATCCGGGAGGCGACCTCGTTCAATTCCAGGATGTAGCCGTCCAGGCTGCAGATGATGATGGCGTCGGAGACGCCGTTGAACACCGCCCGCAGCCGCTCCTCGCTATCCGTCAGCGCCTGTTCGGCAAGCCCCCGGTACATGATTGGCGAGGCGGTCTCGGCCAGGCCGGCCAAAAGGCGTTCCTCCGGTTCGTGAATGGGAGAGGTCCTCGTCAACACGATAGCCCCCATCACGCCTCCGTCCCGGTCCTCGATGCGATATGCCGCCAGCCATATCTGGGGCTCTTCCGGCCATGCGTACTCGGACAGGCGGGGATCGCGGGCGACGTCATCGCTTATCAAGCGGGAGACCTCACCGGTGGTGAGCCCACCCCCCGCGAACATCTTGGAAGGGACCCGATCAAGGTTCCAGTCGGCGATGGGGTCGGAGCAGGAGATCGATACGAGATGGAGGCAGGATGTGCGGTCCCTGCACGGATACGCGGCATCGGGCGCGGCGAATTGGCAGCCGCGATCGCAAAGGTCTCCCGGCCGGAGCATCCATATGCGAACGGTGCCCGCCTCCAGCAGCTGTATCGCCTCGTCGGAGATGAGCTTTAGCTTGCTGTCCAGGGAGCCTACGTCGTTCAACCTCCCCCTGATATCATTGAGGCCATTGAGCAGCCTCTCCCCTCGATATCGGGAGGCGTTCACTCTTACGGCCTTCTCCATCTGCGCGAGGAACCGTTCGGCGCAATCGCACTTCTGGACGTATCCCGCCGCGCCGGCGTTGAGGGCCTCGATCGCCACATCCTCGTTCCCCATGGGGGCATAAAGAATGAACGGCGCTACGCTCCCTTGTCCCCGCAGCCAGCGTAGCAGCTCGACGCCGCCCATGCCCCGGAAGCTGTAGCTGGAGACGATCACGCCGTACTGGTTCGCGGATGCTGCCTGGATGGCCTCCTCGGCCGACGAGGCTATGTCCACGGACATATGGCCCGATAGTTCCAGGTGCTCCCTGCATGTTTCCAGAAAGGGTATGTCCTCATCAACGAACAGCACGTCAATGGTCGGATACAGGGAGCGCACGAAATGGAAAAAATGATAGATAATATATAAAGTAAGGGGCAGATTATCAGTTACTGTTCTGACAGTGGCCCAACATGGCTCGGGCGGGAGGCATCCATTATTAGATGGGGATGATATCCTAACGTCATGGGCCGCTTCGCGGTGGGCATTGACATCGGGCGCACCAATATTCGCGCCGGGCTTGTCAACGATAAGGGCGAGGTGCTGCGTTCAATCAAGGAAAGGACCGACGCGGCCGGCGGCTTCCTGAGAGTGGAGGAGCAGGTAGCGGCGGCGTTCGGGCGGATGGCACAGGGCCGTGAGGTCGCTGGGGCGGGCGTGGGGATCGCCGGACAGTGCGATGCCGTCCGGGGCGTGGTGCGCTGCGGCCCCAACCTGTTCTGGCCCGACGTCCCGTTCCGTGATCGGCTCGCCGACGCGCTCGGGGTTCCGGTGACGCTGCGCAACGACGTGGTGATGGCCACGGTGGGGGAATGGCGTCACGGCGCGGGGCTGGGCTGCAATGATGTGGTAGCGCTGTTCGTCGGGACCGGCATCGGCGGGGGGGCCATAGTGAACGGGCGGCTGCTGGAAGGCCGCAGCGGCTGCGGTGGCCACTTCGGCCATGTATCGGTGCAGCTGGACGGCCCCCTGTGCGGGTGCGGCAGGCCCGGATGCGTCGAAGCCTACGCTTCTGGCTGCGGCCTTGCTGCCAGGGCGCTGAACGATGAGGGGCTCTCGTCATCGTCGCTGTCGAGCGCGGCGAAGCTGGACGGCGCCGCGGTGGCGAGGGCGGTGGCGGAAGGGGACGAACTGGCCATCCGCCTGAGAGACGATGCGGCCGCGGCCCTGACGTCGGCGCTGGCCAGCATCATCAATTGCCTGGAACCGGAGATGGCGATACTAGGCGGCGCGGTCATGGACGGTCTGCCCGGACTATACGAAAGATGCGCCGCGGAAGCGGTGGAGAAATGTCTTCCAAGCCACCGCGATCACTTGGCGGTGACGCGCTCCGTCCTGGGTGACATGGCCGGGGTGATCGGCTCGGCATCGATGGCGCTCGAACCGCTCTAGCGCCTCTCGGCCTCGCGGTCGATGGTGTTCAGCAGCGACCTCAGCCGCTTTCCGCGATCGGCGAGCTCTTGGCTGGACAGCGTTCCTGCTCGAGGGCACAGCTCGTCGACGATGATCGCTCCGTCCTCATCCATATTGACCGGATATAGTACACAGCCCAGCGGTCGGGAGCGATACTCGCGGCAGCGGCGCGCCTCTGGATCGTAGAATATGCACCACTCATCAACGTTGCGCAACCTCGGGACGCCGTCATCGCCCAGGTTGACGAAGTCGCGGCGCTGATGGCCGCGCCGTTCCAGTCGGACCATGTCCGCCTCCGACAGCTCCATCATGGTCTGACGGCAGCATTTCTGGCAGTGGATGCATTGCATCCTTGCCTCGTATGCGGCATCCGGTAATAGATGTTCGGTCTAGTGGTCCACTGCCACCTTCTCCGCCACGTGGTCCTCCAGGCGCATGACCGCCGGAGCGAAGAACGAGGCGCCGCCGATGATGAGCAGGACCGCCCCGGCCACCGCGAACCATGGCTGGATGCCGAGGGTTACCGACACCGGCGCGGCAAGCAGCAGACCGGCCGGGATCATGGCATTGGCGATTGCCCCCAGCAACGCGAACACCCGGCCCTGCAGGTCCGCCCTGATGCCCTTCTGCAAGATGGCCATGACCGTGCCGTTGACCAGCGCAAGCATGAAGCCAACGAACAAGCATGCGACCACGGCAATCAGGTAGCCGCCCGGAGGCAGCAGGCCGATGACCGAGACGCCGATCCCCATCAGGGTGAGCGCAGCCATACCGGTGACTATCTTTCTCTTGGTCCCGCCCCACACGCCCAGCAGGACGCCGCCCGCTATCATGCCAGCCCCGGCCATCGACTCCATGGCCGCGTATTCCAGAGCGCCCTTGCCGAAGTGCTCAAGCGTCAAAAGAGGAAGCAGGGTGAACGCCGGCGTGATGAGCAGGTTGGCGGCCATGAATATCACCATCACTATCAGAGCGCCCTTCCATGTCCACAGGTATCGGAACGCTTCCCCCATGTCCTTCAGGATCGACGTTGGGGGAGCGTCCTGCGCCCTGCGTATCTCTGGGACCCGAACAACTATCAGGGCGAGCATGGCCACCGCGGCGGTGACGATGTCGACCGACAGGATGGCGCCCATGGGGAGGGCGGCGATGAGCACCGCCCCCATCGGCGGGGCGATGATGCTGGATAAACCCTGAATGCTCTGGTTCAAGCCCCCGATCCTGGCCAGGTGCTCCTCCGGGACCATCAGGGAGGTGGATGCCTGCATGGCCGGCCAGTGGAAGCCCTGCAGCGCGGAGCGCGCGGCCAGGACGGCGAAGACGTGCCATATCTCCACCGCTCCGGTCAGGAACGAGAGCATCAGGACCGCGGTCGCCGCGGCGGTGAGGCCGTCGGCGGCTAACATCACGCGCCTGCGGCCCATGCGGTCGACCATGGCCCCGGCGAACGGAACGATGAGGATGTGCGGGATCACGCCCACGATGGTCGCGGTAAGCAGTATGATGGGGTCGCGGGTCTCTATGGTCAGCCACCATACCAGGGAGAACTGGACCAGTGCGGAGCCTATCAGAGATACCGCCTGACCGCTCCACACGGTGAAGAACCGCTTCATCCACGGGCCCCTTCCCCCCGAATCTTCGCTCATAGGCCGGACCGTTCATATCGGCACCGAAGCCGACGCGCTCCGGAGCGGCCGGTTATTGAGCGGATGGCAATATAAAAGAAGCGATTACGCTAGGCGTTCGAGCGGACATGTCCGCTCGAACGCCGGCGCTGTTTTCCAGGGGTTTACATCTTTCCGCCGCACTCGGAGCAGAACCTCGCTCCCGGCGGGTTCTCCGCCCCGCACTGCTGGCACTTGGGCGTCGAGGTCGGAGCGCCGCAGTTGTTGCAGAACTTGCCCTGGCCGGCGGGTTTGCCGCACTTGGGGCACATGGCCTGCCGCTGGTCGATCTCTCCGGTGAACACCTGGGTGTTCTGGGCCCTGTTCCGGATGTCCTCCTTCATCTTCTCGGCGCGGGCCGCGGCGACCTCCACCGATTCGCGCGGGGCATCCTCCACACACAGCGCCACCTCCTCATTCCAGTCGTTGTCGCACACCCACTTGTTGCAGCGGGGGCAGCGATGGAAGTGGCCCCGGGCCTCGTTCTGGGCTGTCTCGAAGGCGGCCTCATGCTCCTTGTGCCACTCCGGGGACATGCCTTCGAACCTTGATGACATCATGTCCCCTCCTACCGACCCTGCGTATCCGATATCGTAGTTCCCAGAGAGACGGCCGGCGATGTCGGCCACGCGGCCGAGGTTGTTGAAGAGGCCTCTCTTCTTGTACGTCTTGGACGCGATGAAGCGGGTCTTGTAGCCTTCCCTGCACTGGTCGCAGAAGAAGGTGAACTCGAAGCCGGCCTCGGTGCTGTTGTCTTCGTAGTTGTCGTTGAATGAGATCAAGTTCCTGCTCATTTTTTCCCTCCGGAAATAGGCTTCCCGCACTTGACGCAAAGCGGACCGAGAGGCGGCTGCTCGAATCCGCACTTTCTCTGCTGACACTTCACCATGAGCCGGGCCCCGCACTGCTGGCAGTGGTCCCCGAAGAACGTGTCCTTGCCGCACGCCGCGCACTTCATGGTCAGGCCCTGCCCGCAGTTCGAGCATGCGACCCAGCTCTCCTTGACGGGCGAGCGGCACTTGGGGCACCTGAAGTCTCCCAGCGGGTTCCATCTGCCGCACAGCGGGCATGCCTCCGAGTCGGGCGGCACCAGCTGATCGCAGTAACGACAGGGCTGCATGTATCCGGGCATGGCTTTCGACCAGTTCCAGTATATGATGCACTAAATTTAATAACCTTCCATCAATCCTCGCTTTCCTGCGGCTCCGAGCTCGGCTCTGCGTCATCAGGGTCCTTCCATCTCGCCGCGTCGTTCCTAGAGGCGGCATTGAAGGACAACAGCTCGCCCACCTTGGCCTTCCAGTTGTCTTCACTCGTATGAGAGACGCGCCCGATGAAACGGGCCCGGAGGTCCCGCAGCTCCGGTATCAGCATTGCCGGGAACCGGTACCGGGTCCACGGTTCCACGCGCAGCTGCTCATCGCTCAGATAGATCGGCTGCCGACGGAAGTTGATCTCCCGCAGGCCGGCGGTGATGGCGTCCATACAGGTCTCCGCCGCGGCGTCGCGCCCCTCCTCATCCATGGATGGATATAATGTCCGGGGAGCGATGCGGAAGAAGTAGGTGGCGCGGCCTTCGTTCTGAGAAGAGGTCGCCTCCACAGCTACCGCGTTTCCCTTGGGGCCGAGGATGGGGACCATGAACCAGATGTAGACATCGTCGCCCGAAAGCGGCTTCTTCATCCCGATGCGGACCATGTCACCGCGGCCTTCGGATGTTAGGTGCGCGTACTCGGACCCGAGGCCCCGGGCCTGGAGCTCCTCTACCAGACCTTTCCACAGCTCCGGCGATATGTCCTCGATCTCCCAGCGGCCGGCCGCCCGGCCCTCCTGCAGCAGCGCGGCGGCCGCCTCCGACGTCTGGCCGTCCGCCTGCGGATAGGCGGCCTTGATGACCTCCTGGGTCTCCCTGGACAATTCGGACATGGCGTCCGATATGGCCCTCCACAGCGGTTCCATCTCCCGGCCCAGCATGGTGAGGGCCATCAGCTCGCCGGACGTGAGGGCGATGCGCAGGATGTAATCCTTCGATTCAATCCCTTCGATGTCGCTGTACCGCACCCGCTGAAGGCCGTGACGGAGGGGCATGATGATCATTGCCGTGCCGTACAGTCGTATCTCGCACGGCCCCTCGGCGCCGCGGAACGGACGCAGTTCCGCCTTGACGCCCGGCTTGCGCAGCTTCTCGTTCATCAGCAGGTCGCGCATGATGAGCTCGTTCCGAGAGCGGTGAAGCTCCCTGACCATGTCCTCATACCGGCGGCCAAGCATGGAGAGCCGCAGCCTCCTGCCGTCGCGCAGGACGATGTCGATCTGGAAGTTGGCATTGGCGATGGAGGCGACATCGCGGAGAGAGATCAGCCGGTACTTTCCGACGCGAGGCCGCAGCTCCAACCCGTCCCCCGCCAGGACGATCCTGGCATCACCCTTCTCCATCTCCGTCCCCGCGCCGTCCACCAGCGAGTAGCTGCCCTCAGCGTCCATGGTCCAATATTAATATCACGGGCATTTATTATTTACCGGAAGTTTTGTTACGGCGGACGGGCTAAAGGGCGAGATGCTCGCTGCGGTCTACATCTACGACGGCTTCGTCCAGTTCGAGGTCGTCCTGTCCAGCTACTTCCTGAGGGCCAAGGGCGAGGTCGTGGTGGTGTCGTCCGACGGGGAGCCGCATCGCTCCGCAGAAGGATTCCTCACCATGCCGGACGTAAGGCTCGCCGATCTCGCCCTCGACACCGTCGACGCGCTGATCCTGCCAGGTGGCTGGGAGAAGGACATCATCGATCAAGAGGGGCTGCATGCCGCGCTGCGCTCGCTCGACGCCAGTGGGAAGATCATCGCCGCCATCTGCGGAGGCCCGCTTCAGCTGGCCCGCGCCGGTCTGTTGAAAGGGAGGAGGTATACGTCGTCGGTGGCGGACGAGCATTCCGCCGCCTTCGCCGGGGCGGACTTCATCGACGAGAACGTGGTGGTGGACGGGAACATCGTCACCGCGCAGCCGCACGGGTTCGTGGACATGGCCCTGCAGCTGGGCAGGATGCTCGACATCTTCGAGGACGAAAGGGACTACCTGGAGACCGTGCAGGCGTTCCGGGAGCAGCGCCGGCCGACCGTCTAAGCGCGACCCGACGACATCTCCTTGCCGATGGAATCGGCCGCCAGCATGGCGCCTAGCACCTTCTCGGGCGTGATGGTCCCTGCCTCATGATGTATGGGCTGACCGGAGGCGCATGCCCTCTCGGCCGCGATCGCCAGCCTTTCCGGGTCCGCCCTCCCCAGGCCCACGCCCGCCAGGGTGGTGGGCAGGCCCACTTCCTCGCAGAACGAATACACCGTGTCAATCTCCTCCGGCGGGGCATCGGTCAGACAGAGCCCGGCCAGAACGCCGAAGGCCACCTTCTCGCCGTGTAAGAAGGAGTGGGTCTCGGCCAGGGCGGTCAAGCCGTTATGGATGGAATGGGCCGAGGCCAGCCCGGCGCTCTCGAAGCCCAGGCCGCTCAGCAGGGTGTTGGCCTCGACGATCCGGTCCAATGCCGGAGAAACGACGCCTGCCTCGTTGGCCGCCTTGGCCTCGGCGCCATCGGCCAGAAGCGTCTCGTAGCACAGTTTGGCAATGCCCAGCCCGGCCGCGGTGCTTATGCCGCCACACTCGTTCATCGACTGGGTCCGGCGACAGGACCTGGCCTCGAACCATGTGGACAGGGCGTCGCCCATGCCCGCCACCAGGAACCGCACCGGCGCCGCGGCGATGATCTCCAGGTCGACCAACACCACTTGTGGGTTCGACCTCTGATAGATCACTGAATCGAAGACCCCATCGCTGGTGTACCGCACCGCACAGCCGCTGCACGGCGCGTCGGTCGACGCAATGGTGGGCACGATGACGACAGGGATGCCGGCTCGATCGGCGGCGATCTTCGCTGTGTCAATGGCCTTCCCTCCGCCCATGCCCACCAGCACCTCGGCCTGATGCTCCGAGATGACCTTGGACAGCCGGGTTAGCTCCTCCTCGCAGCACTCCCCCCGGAATGGTTCTATATGGATGGCCGGAGCCTCTGGGTCGAGGCCGCAACGGGGAAGCACCCTTCGGACCACAGATGGCGATGCCAGGACAGTCCCTTTACCGCCCAGCCGCTCTACCAGCGATGGCAGTTCGCTTATCGCCCCGGCCCCTTGTATGTATTTTCCAGGAAAAACCGCCTTTCGGAACATTTGATCACCCGCATCCTCGCTGGACCGGTCGGCCTGGTACGCAATGACCGGTGCCTCAGCACGCGAAACCTGGCACGTCTCTTGCCTGCCGATATCCCTTCCGCACCGGCCACCCCATGGTGACCCGGCCTCCGAGAAGGTCCATGGGAATGCGGGGTATATCAGTCGTTACATGCCGCGACATATGGGGTTCACCTCGTCGATCTCGAGATGCTGTGACGTCGGGCGCGAGATGGCCCGTCGGGGGTCAGCCGGCCCTCCTGCAGGATGCGACAGAGTTCTGGAAGGAGGGGTCCTCCCCGGACGTTTCCATGAATGACTGGAAGATGAGCTCGGCCGAGCGGCCATAGGCCAACCAATTTATATGCACGGCTTCAAGGAAACGGCATGCCTGGCGGCATCGACGGCCCTGAAACGATGAAAGGCGCGAGGATCGGCTACCACTGCTCCCACGAGCAGTTCCCTCCCAGCCAGCTCCTCCGCTTGGTGGAGAGGGCCGAGGGGGCGGGGTTCAACGCCGCCCTGAGCTCCGACCACTTCAGGCCGTGGAGCGCGCGGCAGTCGGAGAGCGGCTACGCATGGTCGTTCCTGGGGGCGGCGATGCGCTCGACGAGCTTGCCGTTCGGCGTGGTGTGCGCTCCCGGGCAGCGTTACCATCCGGCCATATTGGCGCAGAAGGCCGCCACCCTGCAGGAGATGTTCCCCGGCCGGCTGTGGGTCGCGCTGGGCAGCGGGCAGCTGATGAACGAGGGGGTCACCGGCCAGCCCTGGCCGCCCAAGGACGTTCGGAATGCTGTACTGGCTGAATCGGCCGACGTGATCCGACGGCTACTTCGGGGGGAGGAGGTAACGCACCGCGGGCTTGTCGTAGCGGAGAGAGCGAGATTGTACACGCTCCCGGCATCGCCGCCGCTCCTGTTCGGAACGGCGCAGACCGAGGGGACGGCCGAACGGATAGGCAGGTGGGCGGACGGGATGCTGACGACGTCCAGGCCGCCGGAGCGGCTGCGCAGCATGATCGAGGCGTTCCGCCGCGGCGGCGGGGACGGCAAGCCGGTCCTGCTGAAGTGCCAGATATCCTATTCCCGCGACGAGGGACGCGCCGAAGAGGGAGCATGGGAGCAGTGGCGCTCCGAGGTGTTCCCGTCGTCGATCACCACCGAGGTGCAGTACCCAGAACAGTTCGACGACCTGTCGAAGACTGTGCGGCGTGAGGACGTGAGGGAAAAGGTGTTCATCTCCTCCGACACCGACGAGCATGCGAGCATGATCGAGCGCTATCTGAGGGCGGGGGTCAGCGGGATCTACATACATAACGTGAACAAGGAACAGGAGGACTTCATCGATGACTACGGCAGGGAGGTACTACCCCTCGTCCAGGATGGCTGATCACCCATACCAGCCGATCGAGAGCTACGGGGCCATCGGCAACCTGCGCAGCGTGGGGCTGATAGGCGCGAACGGATCGCTGGACTGGCTTTGCTTTCCCAACGTGGGCGGCGGGAGCGTGTTCGGCGCGCTCCTGGACGCCGAGAAGGGGGGACGGTTCAAGGTGTGGGTGAAGGGAGCGTCGAGCCGGCAGCGGTATCTGGACGGCACCAACGTTCTGAGGACCGCCTTCCTGCCCAAGGGCTCCATCGTGAGCGTGACGGACCTCATGCCCCTGTGGGGCTCCATCAGGGGCAAGGGGCACTCCAAGGCCCTGCAGGAGGTGCACCGGCTGGTGGGCTGCCACGGCCGGGCCGAGCACGTACAGGTGGAGTGGAGCCCGAGGCCGGACTACGCCCGCGCCCGATGCTCCATCGACCGCGAGGGAGAGGCATGGGTGGCGAGGTGGGACGGCGGCCGGCTGTCGCTTTGCGGCCTACCGGAGGGCGAGGTCCATGAGACCGCCAACGGACCGGTGGTGACAGGCGCCTTCCGCCTGGAAAGGGATGAGGAGAGGGCCTTGGTGACCAGACACTGCTCGGAGGAGCTGTCATGCTCCGTCGACGGTACCCGGGAATTGCTGGAGCGGACCGTGGAGACGTGGAGGGGATGGGTGCACACGCCGATGGACCACGAGACGCCAGGATGGGCCAGCGAATGGGCCCATCTTGTATCGCGGTCCGAGCTGGCCCTCAAGCTGCTGATACATGACGATACGGGAGCGATCATCGCCGCCCCGACCACCTCGCTCCCCGAGGCGGTGGGAGGGGACCTCAACTGGGACTACCGATACTCGTGGCTGAGGGACGCCTCCATGGCCGCCCAGGCATTGCTGGCGCTCGGCCACCACGAGGAGGCCGTGGAGTACCTGGAGTGGATCAGGGACGCCTCCGAGGCGTCCTGCGCGGTGGTATGGGAACCACGGATAATGTACGGCGTCCACGGAGAGAAGGACCTCGACGAGGTGGAGCTGCCGCATCTGGACGGCTACCGGTCCTCGCGGCCGGTGCGCATCGGCAACGGGGCGGCGGAGCAGCGGCAGCTGGAGGTGTATGGCGAACTGATGTCCACCGGCTACGAGCTGATGAGGCAGAAGGTGCCGATGGACGACCGGACGATGCGGTTCCTGGCCCGCACCGCCGACAAGGTGTGCGAGGTGTGGGAGCAGCCTGACAGCGGGATCTGGGAAAGGCGGGGGGAGGAGAACCACTACACATACTCCAAGGTGATGCTGTGGGTCGCCCTCGACCGCGCCGCCCATATGGCCGAGCAGTACGGCCTGGAGGGAAGCACGGAACGCTGGAAGGAGGTGGGCGACCTCATCGCTGATACCGTCCTCCGGGAAGGGTACTCTGAAAGGAGGGGCGCGTTCACCGAGCATTTCGGCAGCGAGGCCCTCGACGCGGCCAATCTGCGCATCCCTCTCATGGAGCTTCTGCCGTTCGAGGATTCCAGGGTGCAGGGCACCATAGACCTCATCGTGGAGGAGCTGCTGGAGGGCGGGATGCTGCATCGCAACACCGAAGGGGTGGAAAGAGGAGAGGGAACGTTCGTCATGTGCACTTTCTGGCTGGTCCAGGTGCTGGCATTGTCCGGCCGGGCCCGGGAGGCGAGGGCGTTCCTGGAGAACGCCAGCGAGGTCGCCTCTCCCCTGGGCCTGTTCGCGGAGATGTTCGATCCCCGCACCGGCGCCCAGCTGGGGAACTACCCGCAGGCGTTCAGCCACATCGGGTTCATCAACGCGGTCATGTACCTGCTGTACGCTGAAGGCCGAGACATCCCGATCCTGGACCCCATCGGCTCCATCGGCCACCGCAGCGTTCTGGGCCACCGCCACGTGGCCGGCATCGATCGCCGCAGCGAGATGATGCAGACGCGGCAGAGCAGGGTTAATTAAAAGAAGCCGTTCCCGATTACTCCCTGGTTTACCATGGTCGACGCGAAGGTGATCGAGAAGGCCAAGGATCATTTCGGCAGGATCCTGGAAGAGCAGCTCAAGAGAGTAGAGGTCATGAAAGGCGCCCAGGACTGGACCGACTATGCCGGCCTGGACACCATCATCATCGGCATCTGCGGAGGCGACGGGATCGGCCCGTACATCTCCCGTTCATCGAGGAACGTGCTGGAATCGCTGCTCGCCGACGAGCTGAAGAGCGGCAAGGTGGAGTTCAGGGACATCGGGGGGCTGACCATTGAGAACCGGGTCAAGACCATGAAGGCGATCCCTGACGACGTCCTCGTCGAGCTGAAGAAATGCCACGTCATTCTGAAGGGGCCCACCACCACTCCCAAGAAGGGGGACCCGTGGCCCAACATCGAGAGCGCCAACGTTGCGATGAGGCGGGAACTGGACCTCTTCGCCAACGTCCGCCCGGTGAGGGTGCCGGAGCTGGGCGTGGACTGGGTGTTCTTCAGGGAGAACACCGAGGGCAGTTACGTCCTCGGCAGCCGCGGGGTGCATGTCACCGACGATCTGGCCATCGACTTCTGCGTCGCCACCAACCAGGGGACGGAGCGCCTCATTCGGCTGGCGTTCGAGCACGCCCGCAAGAACGGGATAGACAAGGTCAGCATCGTGACCAAGGCCAACGTGGTCAAGGCCACCGACGGCAAGTTCCTCAGCATCGCGGCCGAGGTGGCCAAGGACTACCCGGGGATAAAGTGGGACGACTGGTTCATCGACATCATGACCGCCAAGCTCATCGACCCGTACCGCCGCAAGGAGTTCAGGGTCATCGCGCTCCCCAACCTCTACGGCGACATCCTGACCGACGAGGCCGCCCAGATACAGGGCGGCGTCGGAACGGCGGGCAGCGCCAACATCGGCAAGAAGTACGCCATGTTCGAGGCCATCCATGGTTCCGCTCCACGCATGGTGGACGAGGGCCGCGCCCAGTATGCCGACCCATCGTCCATGATCAAGGCGGCCGCCATGCTGCTCGGCCACATAGGGTTCGTGAACCGGGCCAAGAAACTGGAGATGGCCCTGGAGGTGTGCACCCAGTACGAGAAGGCCAAGGTCATGACCGGCCGCTCCAACGGCGCCACCGGCGACGAGTTCGCCCAGTACGTTCTGGACACCGTGCGCGACCCCGGCCTGGAGAAGAAGTGGCTCGGCTATCAGAAACCGAAGGCCTGATCCGACCCCGTCGCACCCAAACCCCTTCCCCCTTTCGTTTTTCTCGCTTGTGATATCGCTTCTATTAAATGAGAAGGACACCCAATCAAAAAGGGGGTACTGGAGCCTGGGATCTAGAACGCACCGCCCGCCCCATATCGGCGAGCCAGGCGGGATCATCAAGGTGCTCTATGTGGACGATGAGCCAGCCTTGCTCAATATCGCCAAGGAGTTCCTGGAGATGGAGGGGGACGTCAGCGTCACCACCTCCACGTCGGTCGGCAATGCCTTCGAGGACGCTGCCTCCGGCCGGTATGATATCATCCTCTCCGACTACAGCATGCCAGAGCAGGACGGCATCGCGTTCCTCAAGATGCTCCGCAAGAGGGGGGCGGACACCCCGTTCGTCCTCTTCACCGGGCGCGGGAGGGAGGAGGTGGCGGTGGAGGCTCTGAACAACGGCGCCGACTTCTATGTCCAGAAGGGCGGGGACCCCCTGGTGCAGTACGAGGAGCTGCACAATGTCATATCGCAGCTGGCACAGCGCAGCAGGGCCGAGAGGACGCTGTATGAGAGGGAGGAGGCCCTAAGCCTCATAACCGACAACATGCGGGACATAGTCGCCAAGGTCGACAAGGATGGCCGCGTCACCTATGTCAGCCCGTCATTGATACCGGCCGCCGGATACGCGCCAGAGGAGGTCATCGGACGGAGCGTCTTCGAGTTCATACATCCCGATGACGTTGCGAAGGTCAAGAACGACGCGGACGAGGCCATCGCCCGCAGGGAAGGGGTTACGCTGGAGTACCGGCTGCTGCGCAAGGATGGCACGTACACGTGGGTGGAGACCAAGGGAAAGTACCTGTTCGACGGGGAGGGCGCCGTCCAGACGTCAGTGTTCAGCATTCGCAGCATCGATAAGCGGAAGCGTTTCGAGGAGGAACTGCTGCTCGGCAGCATGAGATGCAGGAGCATCGTTGATGCCAGCAACGTGATCATCCTGAACCTGGACATGGAGGGGCGGGTGACGTGGATGAACGAGTTCGCACAGCAGTTCTTCGGCTTCACCGAGGAGGAGATCGTCGGAAGGCCGACCATAGGCACCATAATCCCCGAGACCGAGGAGGGGACGGGCAAGGACCTCGGCAGGATGATGAACGAGGCTGTCCTGAAAACAGACAGTTACACTGCCAATGTGAACCAGAACATGAAGAAGAACGGAGAGCGGGCGTGGGTGGCATGGACCAATCGCAGAATGGACATGGGTGACGGAAAGACTGAGGTGCTCTGCACCGGCGTCGACATCACTGAGCACCATCAATCGTTAGAAGTGCTGGAACGGTCGAACGCGCTCCTCCAGAGCATTCTCGACTCCATCATCACCGCGGTGGTGGTGATAACGCGGCAGGGGACCATCGAAGCGTACAACCACCAGTTCCTGGATATTTGGCAGCTGTTCGACACGTATCAGGGCATGCCATTCTCCGACCTCATCGAGGCGATAGCCCCGCTGCTGGAGGGCCCAGAGGCGCTTCGCTCCCTGTACCGTAAGGCCATGGAATCGAAGAACGACTGGGGACTAAGCGTCATCGAGCTAAAGGATGGCCGTCGGTACGGCGTCGATGTCCGACCCTATCGCGTGGGAGGCGTCGATGCTGGCATGGTATGGAGCTTCTTCGACCATACCGGCCTGATGGAGGCGAAGCAAGCGCTGGCGGAGCGGGAGTCGAAGTTCCGCGCAGTGTTCGACAGCAAGGCCATCGGCATAGGCCTAATCGACGAACGGGGAAGCATCGCGGAGGGAAACGAGGCGCTGACCCGCCTAATGGGGTACGGCATGGAGGAGATGAGAGGAAAGCGCTTCTCGGAGTTCGCGGTCCCCGAGGAGGGAGAGGCCGAGGGGGGGATGTACCTGGAGCTGATCGACGGCGGTCGGGACACCTACACCATGGAGAGGAGGTTCCTCACCAAGGGCGGCAAGGTCATCTGGGCCCGGGTGACCGGTTCCGCCGTGCGCGACGACCATGGGGGGCTGATGTTCGGCGTCGGGTTCATACAGGACATCACGGAACAGAAGGAGATGATGGAGCGCCTGAGGCGCTCCGAGGAGCGATACCGCGAACTGGCCAGGAACCTCCCCAGTAGCATGGTGATGCTGTACGATCGAGAGTTCAGGTATACGCTGGTCGACGGCCGAGGGCTCGGAGCGATGGGGCTGGCGAGGGACGGCATGGAAGGAAAGACTGTGGATGAAGTGTTCCAGACCGGGCCGTTCAGCAGGGAGGGCGGAAGGTACGACAGCACACTGAGGGGCGAGACCTCGGTTAGGACGGTCGAATATCTTGGACGCACGTTCAGGACGTTCGACATGCCGCTGGTCGGTGAGGATGGCGAGGTATACGGCGGCATCGTCATGAATCAGGACATCACCGACCTCAAGCGGACCGAGGACGCCCTGCGGGGAATGAACCGCTCGCTGCGCATCCTGACCGTGGGCGACCGTGCTAGGGTCCAGTCGGCCGACGAGTGCGAGATGTACAGGAACGTGTGTCAGGAGCTGGTCGGGGCGAGCGGGCACGGGATGGCATGCATCGCCCTGTACGAGGAGGGGGAGTGGCCCCGCATCGCCGCCACCTTCGGAGGGGGCGTCCAAGGTCGCGACCTCGCCATGCTGGACCGGGAGGGCGTGGCCGGAGAGGCGATGCGCACCGGCCGGCCATCCGTCGCGGGCGACACGTCCGACCTGAGCGACAAGGGCGCAGCAGGTCAGGAGGAGGGAAGCTATGCCGCGGTGCCTCTCTATCACCATGATCGGGCGATCGGAGTTCTAGCGCTGTTCGACCCGGAGAAGGGATCGTTTCCGGAGGATGAGGTAAATCTGCTCGCCCGATTGGCCGGGGACATCTCTGCCGGCATCGCCACCTTCCGCGACAGGGCTGACAAGCAGCGCTCTAGGAGGGCTCTCGGCCGCCAGAGGGAGCAGATGAAACGGCTCTCCGGGTCGTCGCGCCAAATAACGTCCACGCTGGACGAGGAGACGGTCAAGCGGGCGCTCACCCGGTCGGCAAGGGAGCTGCTCGATTGCGAGGTATGCATGGTCGGCGATCTCGTGGACGGGCGGATCGTGTTCAAAGAGATGGACCGCCGGGGGGCCATCGTGCCGGTCGACATGAGCTTCGGGCCGGGCGAAGGATTGCCCGGCAGGGTGATGGAGGCCATGCTCCCCTGCGCCTCGGGGAGAGGAGAGGGGGGAGTGTACCGGAACATGGCGGCGGTGCCGCTCATCGGAAGGGACGGCAGGCTGGCCGGAGCGTTGTGGGCGATGGACAAACGGAGGGGGAGCTTCGACCCGTGGGACCTCAGCCTGATGGAATCGCTCGGGGCAACGGCGATGATCGCCCGGTACAATGCCGACGTGGTGCGCCGACTGAGATGCAGGGAGGAGGAGCTGGAGCAGGCCAACAGGAAGCTGGACCTTATCGGGCGGATCACAAGGCATGACCTGCTCAACCACCTGTCCACCCTGGCCGGATATCTGGAGCTGGCCCGCATGAGGTCGGCCGACGGTCGGGCCTCGAGCTACCTAGAAAGGGCGAGCGAGTCGGCCGGGAACATCTCCAAGCATCTGACATTTGCGCGCGACTACGCCGAGGTGGGCAAGTCGGCGCCGGAATGGGTCCCGCTGAGGGAGGCGGTGCGAAGGGGAGCGTCGACGATCAACCTGGGCGATGCGACGCTGGAGATCTTAGGCGACAGCGTGGAGCTGTACGTCGACCGCATGGTGGAGAAGGTGTTCCATAATCTGCTGGACAACTCCCTCCGCCATGGCGGTGTCA
>DATD01000006.1:951-1343 GCA_002504525.1 Methanomassiliicoccus sp. UBA345 | reverse complement strand
CTCCCTCCGCCATGGCGGTGTCACCGGAATGAGGATCACCGTGGAGGAGGGGGCATCCGGCCTCTCCATCATCTACGCCGATGACGGCAAGGGGATAGAGGACTCAAGGAAGGAGGAGATATTCGATCTGGAGTCCGGCCACCACGGCCTCTATCTCGCCAAGAAGGTGCTCGCCCTTACCGGGATACGCATTAGAGAGCTCGGAAAGGAGGGGGAAGGGGCGCGCTTCGAGATCCTTGTTCCCCGGGGCAGCTATCGCCGCACCGAGAACCGCAACGGGTCAGATTTATTAGAGCGTTGATGATTCGCTCATTCGAATAGATTTGTCCCCCCTTAAAGGAAGGAACCTCCGGGCCGTTCCCGCCCGCATCTTGGTAGTGGCCGCGATAGTG
>DATD01000006.1:555-782 GCA_002504525.1 Methanomassiliicoccus sp. UBA345 | reverse complement strand
TCTTGGTAGTGGCCGCGATAGTGGTCGCAATGCTGGCCATAGTGTCGGCCATGTTCCTCCAGGTCCGCCCGCTGGAGCGCTCTGAGAGCTACGCCGTTCCGCTGGAGGACGGGATGGAGGACGTGCGGCTCATGGTGATGTCCAGCCTCGGCGAGGTGGAAGTGGGCTTTGCCGAGCTGGGGGGCGATGCTGTGCAGATCACCACCCATGTGAGCGGAACGGCGGGG
>DATD01000006.1:0-353 GCA_002504525.1 Methanomassiliicoccus sp. UBA345 | reverse complement strand
TGTTCGGTAACGACGATCCCATGAAGGCGAACATTTCCCACGTGATCGATCCCGTCGGAGGCGGCTTGAACGTAACCGCGCTCCTCGATGTTTACGCTCCCTGGCCGTACTATTCGCTGGATGACGTGCGGTGCGAGATCGTGATCGATAACCGCCTGGCGGCGGACATCAACATAACGGTGGTCACGGGCGGAGCGACGGTCAGGACGGCAGAGGGGACGACCATCACCGGCCTGAGCATCGACTCGACGTCCCTGGGCTCGGTGGTCGCGCTGAACAACGGGACCGTACTGGCAGGGGACGTCAGGATCCGTACCGCCACCCGCGGCAGCGCATTTTACTGGAATAACCTG
>DATD01000019.1:54020-54153 GCA_002504525.1 Methanomassiliicoccus sp. UBA345 | reverse complement strand
CCCACTCGCGTGGGGAACAGGTGGCCACATCCATATTGTTGGCGATGGCCAGCGGTTCATCCCCACTCGCGTGGGGAACAGGTTCCGCGTGGGGTACAAGTGCCATCCCGCTTCGGTTCATCCCCACTCGCGT
>DATD01000019.1:53559-53700 GCA_002504525.1 Methanomassiliicoccus sp. UBA345 | reverse complement strand
CCACTCGCGTGGGGAACAGAGCTGCGCCTCGGAATTGCTTCGCAGCGTGAGCGGTTCATCCCCACTCGCGTGGGGAACAGATATGAACCGGATTGATGCGAAAGTCATTGACCGGTTCATCCCCACTCGCGTGGGGAACAG
>DATD01000019.1:53104-53234 GCA_002504525.1 Methanomassiliicoccus sp. UBA345 | reverse complement strand
CCACTCGCGTGGGGAACAGACAGCGGTGGAACGGGTGACTTCGGAAATTCTCGGTTCATCCCCACTCGCGTGGGGAACAGGCCTCCTCCGCCCACTCAATAGGTGGGCCCGCCGGTTCATCCCCACTCGC
>DATD01000019.1:36910-52904 GCA_002504525.1 Methanomassiliicoccus sp. UBA345 | reverse complement strand
CCCACTCGCGTGGGGAACAGACATTTATAAACAGCATGCCACTAGAAAATATTTACTAAAGAGTGCCAGATTTAGAATTTATATTCCTTTATGAATGTTAACCCGTCAAAATCGATGGGACACATACTAGTGTCCCCGTATGATCTTATCTCGAAGCCCTGCTCGTTATTGGAGCTCCATATCTGTGTGACCCCGCCTGAGTTTGCAGATGTTGTGCATTTAAACCAGAGGCGTTCCCTGACCATCGCCGATACCTTACCTACGAAGACTCCCGTTTTAGGCTCGATCATCCATTTTGATAGCTCACCTCTTAGTGAGGGAGGAACTTTCTCAAGGATCATCACTAGCATGTCTCATCCTTTTTTCTAGACTCTTTTCACTCTCTCCCCAAAGCGGGGCGGGGGCTGCTTCATCAGCAATAAACATCTCTTCTGAAATTTCTTCCTTGGGGATTTCCATAAGTGTGTTTATATCGTCGACGATGCGAGCAAGCAATTTCTCCTTTCTAAATTGATCTCGCAGATGATGCCTCACTCTTTTCTCCAGGTCATCCACGCCCTCAGCGGTCGCTTTGAATGCTGCTGGAATAGTGGTCGAGGCTTTGTATAGATCAGCAATATCATAGACGAACGATAGTTGCTTACCAGAGTGGATGAAGCCTATTCCGGGAGAATAGCCTGCTGTCACGATTGCGGCATGGCTTATTCCGTACAGGCAAGAATTGGCTGTCGATAGAGCACGATTCACAGGGTCCGCAGAACCCCATGACGCCCTCATGTAGTTTCGACCATTCCATTCTACGCCGAAATCCTTACTCGCTCGTGCATAGGATGATCTGACCCGGACGCCCTCCATCCCTCTAAGTTCTTCAAGGCTCATCTCACTCATGCCATCGGGATCGTCGAACCTCATAGCATACATTTTTTTCACAACATCTAGTCTCTTGATGGGGTCAGAGGCGAGAGATGCCTGCTTTATCAACCGATAACTGCTTCTGGTTTCTCCAATCCCTTGAGCATAGAACCTTACTCCATCCTCTCCGACCCACATGAGGTTGCACCCATTCTGGACAATGGTTTTTACAGCCTCGTGAGTAATGGAGGCCCCTGGTCCCAGCATGATGAGTGCCAGAGCAGCGCACGGTATTTTTACGACGCCATCTAGATCGAAACAGGCGATGGATTTTCCATCTTGCTCTATCCTGCATCGATCAAGATAGACGTAGCTCAGGCCATCTCTGAATTTAGGGAGCTCATGTAAATCCTTCGGGACGGTCATTCTGCCCTCGCCAATGATAGGAGGCCATTTCCGAAACCTTTCCCGCTTCCGATGCCGTTCTCCACCGCGTCAATTAGTTTACGCGGGTCCGCTACCGAAAGGGTGCCATCGAATGTAGTGCAGAAGAGCCGTAATTCGTTCTCATCCCGCCCCTTTCCATATTCCATCCTTTGGCCGTAGGAGCGCGCCTCTACGATCTCAAAGCCATTGGATTTCCCCTTTCTTTCAAGCCAGGAGAGCTGCTCATCCTCTCGAATGATTCCTTCCCTTTTTCCTCCGCTCTTCACCGTCGGATTGGCTCTAAGGCGGAATTGTAGTTTCTGGTCTGTTCTGAGCTTGAGCTCAATCATCTTGTACGATGGTTCCTTTAGGAAATAGTTTGGTTCGACCAAGGACCATACTGGGACGTTGGGGGACTGAACGATCACCTGCATCTCATCCGCTCGCGGTTCCAGTCGATACAGCACCCTGCCTGGTTCTATAGCAGTGAATGCTCTCATGATGGTCTGGTGCAACATGTGGATATCGGACAAATCTCTCTGAACCAGTCTGCTCCTCGGGTTCAGGATAAGTTTTGAGAGGTACAGTTTATAATCCCTCCTGAAGTGTGATGTATTCGTTTCTGACGAATCGTGGTAGGAACGTCCTCTTCTCGAATGAGATCGGAACATCCATCTGTTGAATCCCTTTGTCCGCCTCACATTCGAATATAGCCCTTAGTCGCCCTGGTTTTCTCTCTCCTTTTCTGCCCAGCCACGGGTAGTTCCTCAGTGCTGTCTCTACAGGATCCGCTATGAGCTCATCCTTCACGACGATCGGAGTAGAGGGGACGAATGCTTTTCGCCCAAAGTATATGGGCCAGGTTGGGTTCAGAAATGCATCACGTATGCTGATCAACAACTCGGAGGGGCCCTCTAGCCCGACCAGGAAACAAGCATCAGCAAGGTAATATCTGTTCGAGATGGAGGTTTCCTTAGGATTGTTGTTAGCTTTGGGGACCTCCAGCACTGTCTGAAAATCTCTTCTTACTTCCCCCTCCCTCTCGACTCTTACACCCATCTTCAGAGCGGTCAAATCATCCAGTGGCATGTTTCTTGCTCTGCCCATAGCCGCTGCTATTAGGCCTATAACTCCACTTTTGGTAGGTTCCCTGGCTGTACCACGCTCAGTGAACCTGCTGGAGAGGCCCCAGGATTGCATCGGCCCCTCAAGCCTGAGCAGAAGAGTGGGCATCTACTACCTCCCTCAGTGTATCGAACAGCTCCTTCATGGAACCAAACTGTTTCACTCCTGACACTGACGAGTCCTCCATCGTATAACCACCTAGCGTGACTGCACCCATGAATTCCCAGCCGTCGTTTCCATACGTGCTTAGGATGTCGGACAAATAGCGATCGAGGCGCCTGATGGATTCACCGATCATGTCACTATCACTACCGCCCGCGAGGACTGGTCGCACAAATGCATTGGTCAGAGACATGGGGTGACCATTCCGAACCGTTACTAGCACAAGGCTTGGCGGATTGTGCGCTGCCATCGAATTCTGTTTACCCGAGGGAACAGCAACGATGCTCGCCTTGATGTAAGCCTCGACCGCCTTCAGGGCAGTTATGCGGTCATCTCCTAAGTTCTCAATAAGATGTCCCAGATCGATGGTGCTGTAGCGGTAGAAACAAGCGCTATTGAATGCGACTGTCCCCATCATGCCCGCCCCCGTGTCGTCGCCGGCGTTCAAGTCGTCGACAGCAGTGTAAAAGTCGATCTCTGAATTGACCTTGTTGGTTGAGATCGCATGGGCCACCTGAACTGCTCCTTCCACATTTAGGCCTGGTCTCTCAGCCATCATTCTTCCGAACAGAGCGATATCCGGAGATACTTTCCCTAGTTTACAATCCTTGACCAGGCTGGCACAGATGGATCGAAGCTCAGACTTGGGGTCTTTTTTCTTGCTCTTCTTCTTTGTCTCTTCCCCGTCAACGATGGGGGCCTGAGCGCTTGCGAGTTTATCCCAATTAGCCCCTATGGTGTCGACAATCTGGGTCACTTCGTCTTCACTGACATACACCAGCGCGTCACTCTTCATGGTCGCGTCGTTAATCTTCCCGAGAACCTCGGGTATGAAGGAGGCGACTATCTCCTTTGATTTCTCCTCCGGTCGCCCTGCATCGACCAGCCTTTTCAAAACTTCGGTTGGTATCAGGCGTGTCCTCATGCCTATGGCAGTTTGAATGTTATCGGCGAAAACATTGGAGGATCTTATACTCCTCTTCAAGCACTGGCTTGATATCCTGGCGCGCGTGAAGCCACCAAATTCACAATCCTTAGGCATGTTCGTGTCGTCCCGATTAAGGCATGACGGCGCGAAGTTCTGTATTATATGTGTTTCAACAATCATTCTTCTTCCTCCTTGCTCCAAAAAGATTCGGCCCATCTCTTTTGGACCCCCCTATCCTCTCGATTCCATCCTTTGAGGTCCCAAAGGAGGGCATCCCAATCGATGGGTAGGTCCTTGGAAGAGGCCAGTGATATCACTTGTCGAAGATGCTCTGACAATGTCTCCGTATCGGACTTCAATAATGTCAATAGCCTTCGTTCAACACTACTTACCCCCTCCCCTCCACTTTGCCCTGTTGCCCTCTCTAACTCATTAAGTGTGTATCCAATGTTCCCATGGCCACCGGGTGAGGGATGCATCGCAAAAAGAGACGCCACTGTGTAGTACACCCTCTCGTCCCACGAGCTCATATTCCTCGGGAGGCGCGGAACAATGTATCTAAACATCTCCGGAACTGCCCCAATGGGTCTGCCCAACCCTCGTCTAAGCGTTGCCAAAGCACCGAGGTTTCGCTCCTCTCGCAGGTCGTGCAGATAAGTGATGAACGGGTCCCCCGTTCTATCGTCACTCATGAGAGCGACTCCCCTTCTTCCAATGCCTTTTTTTTCGTTTTCATCTCAAACAAACTCCTAGCACATGCCCCCGCCTTTAGGGTACGTGCATTTGATTCTCTAGAGTCTAAGGCGATGTTAAGAGCACGTCTAGCTCTTCTGGAGAGCTCTTCGCTCCATTCTTTCAATTCTTTGGACGGGAATGGTTCAACAGAGGCTGCCATGTCCTCAACTAGCTCGTAAAATGGCCGCTCCAATTCTCCCCAATATCTCGACAGGCCGTCCATGGAGGACATGAGGTTTTTCGTAGCCCCTGCATCCGCGTTGCCGTTTGATGGGCTCAATATCTGCTTGGCATAAACCCAAAGGGCCGCATTTAGCACGGATGCTCTACTTTCAGCCATATTGAGTGCTCTCTCGATCCATACCACTGTCTGTCTGTCTCTAAGGTAGCGAAGTGGTAGAGGCATAGTCGATTCTCTCCATATGCTGACATTTGCCTGATTATTGACCAGCCCGATGACAGTTAGGTTACTGTCCAAACCTTCCTCGATGGTTCCCTCAAGCAATAATTGGGTTGCGTCATCCATTGTTTTAGGAGGCCTGTTATTGTTGCTTTGTAACTGTATCAGGCTGGATAACCCTCTCCATGGCTCCTTACTGGCATCTAATCCCACTGCCTTCCAGGCACCATCCTTATCTATCCTGCAAGGGACCATCGGGTCGTAAGGCCCCTCTGTCATGATTAATTGAGTTCCTTGGGCGAAATATGTCCATCTGATGCCGTCAGGGTCGTTTATCAGGCGCACAGCTCGGCTCTGCCAGGTGAGATAGTCGAGGTATCCGCGAGGGCTTCGTGCTTCTCCTGGTTTCTCAGGTTCATTGACTTCCCAGTAAGGTATGTCGGTACTCTCGGACGGCCTTTCATTTGATAGGGGCCTCATCGGGTATTTCGGATCATACTCGACCGAGTTCAGAAGTATCGTTTCAAGGAGATTAGTGCCTTTGATCGTGACGAGCTCCTTTCCGATTAATGGAGAATGTGTAAGATTTACTGTAGCGCTCCTTCCTCCTCCCAGGGCATAAGATTGGACGGTCACTAACATTCTGGCCGCCTCTGCTAGATCAACTGACTCTGGTTCATCATCCATCCTGTGGTCGAACAATATCTTGTTATTTCCAGCAGACCTCTCAAGGGCCAGTTTATGGATCGGATGGGGGGTTTCAGTTTCGAATCCTGGAACTTGATAGAATGGTCTTTCTATATCGAGCAGATCGAATCTGCTCGACCATCTTTCCAGATATTTTGTCACGTTCTCGGCACCTAGGTTTCTCCTTTCCCACATTTTTGTCTTGATGCTTGTATTCATATCCCCTGTCGAGCGAAGATGAATCGCCAATATCAATCGGAACAGGCTTGCCTTTACAAGCGGGGACGGATCGACGATGTCAATTAATCCCTCAGCGCTCAGAAAAACATCCTTCAGACAGAGGTCTTTCACATCTCCATTTGATGTGAGACAAGGTATCCAAGGTTCATCTACCAATGAAAAACGTTCACTCAATCAACCAACCTCCATAAGGCCAAATTTCCCATCAATCGAAAGAATCCTTCTGTCGACTTCAGTGATCCACTTACACGTACCATTCACTCCCTCGTCTTCATGAAAAATGAGCGGATGGTGATGTCTGATCAATGATATGGATTTCCACTTGGAAGGGATGGCGATTTGCTCAATTTGATTAACAAGGGGATAACCACTGATTACTATCTGATTGCCGAGAATTCGGCCCACATTCTCTTTCCTTGTGTTCCGAATGTCCGCGTACTCTGTTCCGCCATCGTCCAGGTAGTACTTGCCGTCTCTCTCGAAAAGGGCGATTGCACTAATCGTAGGTAAACCTAAGCGAGTGCTGCCTTGAACGTTTGGCCGATCGTTCGAGCTTTCTTCCGGACGCATCATATGAGTGTACTTCCAGAACTCGGCATCGGACGGGTGGGGCAGGACGGCCGAATAGGCTTTATCTTCCTGCCCCTGAGCCTCTTTCTGCATGGTTAACCAGGACTGGCGAAGCGCGGTTTCCATGCCCTCATAGTTGCTATCGGACTGATAGGAATATGCTTCCTCTACCAATGGCCGGATGTCGTCCGGTAGGTGTATCCGTTCCCTGTGCCTGAGGAGCAGATACGATTTCAGCAATGTATATCTTGAATAGATGAACTCCGAAGAACCGAAGTTCAATCCCCCTTCTACGCAAGGTTCCATAATCCACAACTCGGGCATGGAGAACGACGGTGGCCTTGTGCGAGGATGCCGATGTAACCTACCTATCCTCTGCAGGATGAGGTCGACAGGAGCTACTTCGGTGATCATAAGGTCAAAGTCAAGGTCAAGGCTCTGCTCGATGACCTGTGTTGCCACTAGGATGCTCTTTTTGGCTTCTCTATCTCTGCCGTATTTTTTAAAACACTCATTTTCAATCCTCTTGCGATCCTTGAACATGAATCGGGAGTGGAACAGCTGAAGGTCGATGCTCGGATCATCGGTTGACTCGAGAATGGTTTGATAGACGTCTTGGGCTCTTCTGACAGTATTGCAGATTATGGCGACACACCCCCCATCTGACATTTTGGCAACCAAGTCGTCTAGGTTAGCAGAGATGTCGCTCTTGCACCAACGAATCGCGACTGGGGATTGGTTTCTCTCTCCGGTTTGTTTAGCAGAAGGGAATCCAAGACTTCCTGTGGAATTTGTGCTGTATGATATTCTCGGGTACTGCAGTGCTATCTCTTGATCTTTGCCAGAGTATGCCTTGAGCAGCTCCCTGCACCGCCTGTCGGTCAATGTAGCCGATAGAAGAATAACGTTCGAACCGAGGGAAGATAACCATTCCAACATCTTGTCGAGGATGGTTGATGTATAGAGGTCGTAGGCATGAACTTCGTCAATTATGACCGTCTTGCCCGCTAAGCCGAACAGCCTTACAAAAAAGTACTTTGATGGTATTACAGACAGCAGTGCCTGATCTATCGTACCTACGCCGAACGAAGACAATAGGCCGCGACGCCTGTAGTCGAACCATTCGGTCGCACTGACGTCGATACCTTTACTGCCCTTCACCTTCAGCTGTATGTAGCTGTCCGACATCGATGCATGGCCATGAACCAATGTAAGGTTCGTGCTCTTGCCGTAGCTAGCTTCCCTGAGGAACCTAAGCACTCTGGTAAACATCTGATTGGCGTTTGCTTGTGTCGGAAGGGCGATATATGCGCCGTTTTTTCCCAGGTTGACATTCCATCGTTCCATCAAGAAAAGAGCAGCTTCTGTCTTGCCCTCCCCCATTGGTGCTTCAATGATGACGATGCCTGGCGTCTTCAGACCCACAACCAGGTCTTCAACTGCGTTCTGAAGAGGATATGGTGTTTCAATGAACGAAAACATTGAGCATAGTCCCCTCTCCTCGGTAGAACATTCAGTGGACCAATTCAACCCTCTAATCGCCGATGCGGCCCGTGACTTCGACCGTAGTGCATAATCTGCAATATCTGCCTCATCCCCTGCGAAGGGAAAGTAATTCTCAGCAGAAGCGATCCAGTCTGCCACAGAGATCAGTCCGGATAGAGTTAGGAATGTAGCTCCAGATGTTGATTCTATCCTGGCCGAAATAATATCTCTTGAGCCGAGGTTCGCAAAGACGTCCTCGAGGATGGCTACTCTTTCATCATTCCATTTGCCAATTCCTGAGTCTGTTGGAATAACCCTGTTGAGCTTTCTGATCTCTGGATATACTCCGTGATGTCCTCCCAGGAGCATTTTAATTCGTAGCAATGATCTATTTCCAGTAAGTGTTAGGCCGACCAGCCTCAATACATGCTCGTCCACAAGATGTGCAGTTAGGTCTCCATGATACTGGTCTGTGGAACCAGCAAAGTTGAATCCTACATTTTCTAGCAATTTCTTGGCTCTGAGGTTTTTTCGTTGAAAAGAGGGCGTTGCCTTCCCAAGATCGTGGAGGGAAGCTAAACGCATGACTGCCTCTCTCATCTCGCCTTGGCCGATTCCGAACGAATTGCTTAGATCTGCTCTAACGGAGTTGGTCAGGAGGCTGTCCCATACCTCCCCTGCAACGAGACCGACATCTAGCATATGGCAGACTAGCGGATGATACTCTAGCGCATCTGCTGTTTCGTCTATTTTTCCCCAAAGGTGCATTGGCACCCTCCTTCCCCGATTGCAGGTGGGAATGGGTTACATAACTATAAAACATTCGAAATAAGAAGATGGAGATATATCGTGGCGCTTAACCTTTGGGTTCATATCGGGCAACAATTATAATCGTTCTATCTGTGGCCCAAGACAACTCATCCTACCAACAGTTGATCGTTCTCCGTTGCGTCAACGTCGACCTCGATTACAGCCAACACATCATCCTTCAGACACCGCGATAACGTTTCTCTCAGCTTACTTGCCGTAGTTGCCCGATGCCCATCTACTCCGAGGGATCGAGCGAATCCGAGCATGTCTTGTTTTCCAAAGTTGACGCCAGCGCTGCGACCGAACGCTTTCTCCTGCCTGATCCGGATGAGTTCATATGACGAGTCGCTCCAAACCACAGTAACGAACGGTGTCCCCAGCCGTTTGGCCGTCGCCAGCTCCATCCCAGTCATGGCGAAGCTGCCGTCGCCGACCGATGCCACCACCTTCCTCTCCGGATGAACCAACTTGGCGGCGATAGCCCACGGCACGCCTACTCCCATGGGGATGAGGCCGTTGGAGAGCAGCATGCTGTTCGGCTCGTAGGCCGGATACCGCTGCGCCATCCAGATCAAGTGAGCGCCGACGTCCGAGACTGCGATGTCCTTTCGGCCCAGGCAGTCGCGTATCGTTTTGATGATGTGTTGCGGCTTGATCCCTGTGCCCTCCGCCGGCAGCGCGGCGAGCGAGTCGTGAAGCCTAGACCGTACTCCAGATGCCCAGTCCGCCTTGGGGGTCGGATCGCGGCTAAGCGCCGCGAGCGTCTCGCGCAGATCGCCGACCATCTCGACGTCGGGACGGAGGCCTAGAAAGGTATCGCACGGCGCCGCTCCGATGTACGCCACGCGCTTCTCACGGCCTGTCATCCAGTACTTGGGTTCGAACTCGATGAGGTCGAAGCCCACTAGTATGATGAGGTCTGCCTCCTCGAAGGCGGCGCGGACCATATCTACACTCCGCAGTCCGACGGTGTTCAAACCAAGCTCGTCATCGAATGCCACTGCCCCGGCGCCCATCCAGGTCATTGCTGCAGGCACATGCCACTTGGAGACGAACAGTCGGAGCGCGTCCGAGGCGGCGGCGCGCAGCACTCCCGCTCCCGCAATGACGAGCGGTCGCTCCGCTGCTCTGATCAGCGAGCGGAGCCGGTCGAGGTCGGGAACGCCGCGAGCCTGCGGCTTGGGAATCGGCAGCGCCGCTCCGTCCGCCTGCCCCTTCAGCACATCCTCCGGCAGCTCCACGAACACCGGGCCCGGACGCTCCGCCGATGCGAGATCGAACGCCTTCCGGGTCAGCTCCGGGATCCTTGCGGCGGCGCGGACCGATATGGACTCCTTGGTGATCGGCCGGAACATCGACACCAGATCGATGTACTGCTTCCTCGGATGCCTCTGGCATTCGCCGGCGACCTGTCCGCTCATGGCCACCATCGGATTGTACGAGAGATACGCCTCGGCCACGCCGATGACCATGTTCGACGCGCCCGGTCCGAGCGTGGTCAGGCACGCTCCCGGCCGTCCGGTCAGCCGTCCGACCATGCCGGCCATGAACGCCGCGCTGCTCTCATGCTTCGTCAGAACGAAATCGATGTCCGAGTCGATCAGCGAGTCCATGAGGTCGAGGTTCTCCTCTCCCGGGATGCCGAACACATGCCGGACGCCCTCGGACTCGAGGCACTTGACCATGAGCGAGGAGCCCTTCATGCTATCACTCGAAGACTGCCGCGCGTTCCTTGAACACCGACCCCACCGCCTTTCGGAGCGCCTGCTCGACCTCTCCCTTGTCCTGCACCGGGATGATGCCTCTCTCTCTGAGAAGCTCGATGGCCGGCTCGCCGTACTGCGTCGCGATCACGGCGTCGACCCCCTTCAGCTTGTCCACGGTGGTCTCCATCTTGATGCGATGGCCCGGACCGAACAGTGGGACGTCCTGCTGCGCGGCAACGTCGATCGTCCCTTCCGATCTGATCTCATTCCCTTCGACGGTGAAGACATGGAACGACCCGGCGTGCCCGAAGTGCTCATCTACGCTCCGTCCGTCCGATGTGGCCACTGCCAAACGGTACTTGGTCTCGCCCTCGGACTCGATCGCCGTGCCCTCGATCTCGCCCTTCGCCCGCCCTGCGCAGGTGTAGTGGGAGAACTCCGCCGAGCGGTCCTCGCCCAGCAGGCCGATGGCGTCGGCCCGGCATTGGCGGCAGTGGCGCATCTGCCGGATGTCCACCTCGCACATGTCCTGCAGCGCCTTGCGCTCCGCGGCGGTGGGAGCACGCAGGCCTTCGAACTTCGTCCCCGGCACCGGTATCAGCGGGAGGATGTTCACGATGTACGCGCCCAGCTCCTTCGCCTTCTTGGCGACGGCAGGGATGTGCTCCGAATTGATCCCCGGGGCCATGACCACGTTCACCTTGACCAGCATGCCGGCCGCCGCTGCTTTCTGGATGCCGTCCAGCTGATTCCGTATGAGTACCGCGGCCGCTTCCTCGCCACGTAACGTCTTCCCTCCCCAGTGGACGAAGTCGTACATCTTCGCCCCGACCTTGGGATCCACGGCGTTCATCGTCACGGTCAGGAACCTTACGCCCAGCTCCTTGAGCCGTTCGACGTTCGGCGGCAGCGCGAGGCCGTTGGTGCTGAGGCACAGCGTCAGCTGAGGGAACTCCTTCTTCACAAGCTCAAGCGCGCGGAATGTCTCCTCGTTCGCCAACGGGTCTCCGGGGCCGGCGATTCCGATGACGCTTAGGTACGGGACCTTGGTCATCACGTACCTGATCTTCTCGACCGCCTCCTCGGGGGTGAGGATCTCCGATGTAACGCCGGGGCGGGACTCGTTGGAGCAATCGTACCGCCTATCGCAGTAGTTGCACTGTATGTTGCACCGGGGGGCGATGGGTATGTGCATTCTTGCGAACTTCTTGTGCGCGCATTCGTTGTAACAGGGATGCGTTTCAAGCATCGCGTCCAGCTGCTCCGCGTCGTTCATGGTCCTCCTCCCCTCCCTATGTCCGCCGAGTGATTTAACCCGATTGCCTTATCGAGTGAACATTATCTATCATGATGGACGTTCGAGAGCCGTGTTCGGCAGCGAGGAAGAGGCGCGCAGGCTGCTGGCGTCCATGAATCGTCACGTGCCGGCCCGACGGCCGAGCCTGGGCCAGCTCCTTGAGATGGAGGAGCCGCACTACCAGGACAAGGACGGGAACAGATATGACATCCGGAGGGAGGAGATCGAGCTCATCGCCTCCCTGCTGGACCCATGGGACAGCGACCGGATCAAACTGCCCATCGTGGTGATGACCGACACCTCCGAGGGCGGCGCCTGGAAAGTGCTCGGGAAGCTGGAGGTGACGGTGGTCTCCAAGATCGTGGGCCGGAAGCCGGAGTTCGAGGACCGCATGAGGCTGTTCCATCCGCACATGGTACTGCTCATGAGCCGTCTTCCGACGGCCACCACCACGATGTTCTCCCCCTGACGTAGGTGCGGGGGCAACGCTTAAGCGTTCCCGAGACGTGGAGAGTGCGACCGACGTGGCGTACGAACGAGCAGCATATCGGAACGGAGAGTTCGGAAGGAGCATCACCGATCTTCAGCTGCACAACGGGACGGTTCCCAGGTGGCTTTTCAATCGAATGGTCAAACTGGCCGGGCCGATCTCCAGCGCCGCGATCGACGGGCTCGGGACCGAACGATTCCTCCGGCTTCTGGCCGATCCCTTCTGGTTCCAGGCGCTCTCCGCCGCGCTGGGCTTCGATCCCTGCTCTTCGGGAACGACCACTGTGACGTGCGGCGCGCTGCGGAACGCATTGAGGGGCCGCAAGGACATAGCAGTGGTGGGCGGAAAGGGGCGCTTATCGCTCAGAACGCCGGAACAGATCGCTGAGATGGCCGACCTCAACGATCTCTCCGAGGACATGGAAGCGCGGCTGGTGTACGCGAGCAGGATGTGCGCCAAGGTGGACAACGCCGCTGTTCAGGATGGCTATCGGCTTTACCATCACGCCCTGATGTTCGACGATCTCGGCAACTGGACGGTCGTTCAGCAGGGGATGCTGGAGAACGGCCGGCTGGCACGCCGGTACCAATGGAGCTCCGGGACGGCCGGAAAGTTCGTGGAGGAGCCGCACACCGCCATATTGGGCGCCGAGGCGGCCGGCGCGCTGGATATGACCGCATCGGCGAGCGGCGACTCCAGAAAGGTGGCGGTGGACCTCGTCAACGATGGCATTGAGCATGTGCGCAGCGAGGTCGTCGTACTGACGAAGGGACAGACGACCATCGACGAATGGGCCGGAGGATCGGTCAAGAAGCTTTACATGCCTCGCACCGTGAACTGGGCTGGTTTGCAGAAGGCCTACGAGCATCAGCCCCGCGACTACGAGGAACTGCTCGCCGTTCGCGGCGTGGGCGCCTCGGCGGTTCGCGCGCTGGCTTTGAGCGGCGAACTGCTGTATGACTGCTCCCCCAGCTGGAAGGATCCGGTGAAGTATTCCTTCGCGGTCGGCGGCAGCCGGGCCCCGATGCCGACCGACCGATCGCTCGACGGCGCCGCCGAACTGATCGAAGAAGGCATCTGGACCGCTCGACTCAGGAAGCGGGAGAAGGTGGAGACGATCCAGCGGCTTCGCTCCATGCTGCCGCCTGAGATGAGGGGCTGAGAGAAAAGGTTTAGACGGCCGTTCGCTTCCACCCCTGCATGGAAAAGAGCCCGGACCGCAGCGCCGAGAAAGGAAAGCTGCTCTATGAGGAGAAGGTGCCCCGCAGCCTCCGCCCCCGGCGCAAGTTCTCCGGCCGGATATGGGCGTTCTTCGAGGCCTTGGCCCGCATATTCGGCATGGCCTTCGTGTTCTATGCCGTATATCTGGCAGCGCTCACCGACCTTGGCGACATGGACAACCTGATCGCATTGGGGGTTTGCATCTTCGGTGCAGGCGTCATATTCTACGCCACCGAGGTCATGACCCCGAGGTACGTCAGGAACGTCATGCCCATGAAGGTCTACAAGGGCGGGGTGGAAGTGTACTCGTCCAGGCTGGAGCGGTTGCTGGGCCGCCCCTCGTTCATGCCCCGCCAGGCGATCCGCGGAGTGCAGCTCCACCGAATGAAAGTGATGGTGGAAGGGAAGGCCAAGAGCCTGCCAGTGGAGCTAACCTTCGTCCTGGATTCCGGCAAGAAGGTCCTGATGGGCCGGCGGAACGCCCTGGAGCTGGACGCCATCACCGGCATCCTCGCCAGGGACCTGGGCATCAAGGAGCTGTGAGACCGCTCCGCCCAACCTTTTCCTTACAATCCCTTAATCCCTATTTCTATGGCATCGTCGCCTTGTTCTCTCGCCGTGTTCTAATATAATATATCAATAAGAAAGGCCGCCGACGAGATTGGCAGCGGGCTCGTTCCGATCCGTTGCTTGGGTCGCAATAACATTGAAATTCGATACACTCCATAGGGAGTATCGCGTCGGGAGAGGCGGCCATATTTCCGGCGAGGAAAATATTCAGCCATAAACGCGTCCCGTAACGCTTAAATACTATGGCGTGTTAGCTGGGAAAGCCCGAAACGAGCACAATGTTTCGGGCATAGGTTCGCGCCTATGTGACTGGCCTTGCCCGGATCTCCGGACATGAGCCCGATGCCCCCCTTCAAAAGGCTTATATACAACAAGCGCTTTGTTGGGAAAAGCCCGAAACGAAAACAATGTTTCGGGCAGGTGGCACACTAATGCCAACCTATATATACCCCTTCGAACATGAAGGGGAGCTGCGGCCGGCGAATAAGTTGGCCGCGATCATTCACGATCATGCACCCGGACAGTAACCCTGTTCGGGGAAGTGGTGGAGAACGACGGGATTTGGAAGATGTTCCGTCTGTTTAATGATCACCGATCATATGCAATTCGGACGTGTGTTAAGCCGACACAATAATAGCGGCATGCTACGTCGTATGGGGAATGGCTCGGCTCGAGCGCTGAAGAAGGTCGTGTCAAGCTGCGAAATGCACCGGGTAGTTGCAAGAAGACTATGATCCGGTGATGACCTAATGGGACTTCCTAATCTTCGGATTGCTCCGGAAGGAGCGGGAACGCGGGGGATCGAAACATCCTAGTACCCGCAGGAAAAGAAATCAAATGAGATGCCGTCAGTAAAGGCGATCGAACGCGGCACAGAGCAAACCGAATCGCTGTTAGAAATTTCAGCGAGTTGTGGTGTTGTTGGGCCCGGATACATCTTCGCTGGTCAACCTGAAGTCGCCTGGAAAGGCGCACCATAGTGGGTGACAGTCCTTTAAGGATAAGCCAGAAAGATGAGTTTCGGTGTCCCAGAGTAACGTGCGTTGGATATCGCGCGTGAAGCTGGGGAACATTCATCTCCAACTCTAAATACGTCTCGAGACCGATAGTGCAGTAGTAGCGCGAGTGAAAGCTGAAAAGTACCCTTGACGGGAGGTCAAAAGAGCCTGAAACCATCCGACTATAACCAGATGTGGCGTTAAAGCGTAGAAGCTCGTAAGAGTGGAGCAGCGTTGCATCATCCGTTTTGAAAAACGGGCCAGCGAGTTCTGTTCAGTGGCGAGACTAAGGTATTTAATACCGGAGTCGAAGGGAAACCAACAAGCACGCAACACCGCAAGGTGCGAGGTGCGAGGTGTGCTCGCCTGGAGTCACTGGAGGGATACCCGAAGCCAGTTGATCTATGCGTGGGTAGGTTGAAGCCCCTCGAAAGGGGGGTGGAGGACCGAACCGGTAATGATGTGCAAATCTTTCGGATAACCTGCGTATAGGGGTGAAAGGCCAATCTAAACTGGAAATAGCTGGTTCCTCTCGAAACTTGTCGCAGCAAGACCTCAGCTGAGGCTGATTGTGGGGTAGAGCGACTGATCAGGGGCTTAGGCCGGGAAACCGGTCGGCTCTTTGTCAAACTCCGAACCTGCGATCGTCGTAGACGCTGGGATTGAGGGCCTCTGGGGTAAGCTTGGGGTCCATAAGGAAATGAATCCAGCCTAGGGTTAAGGTCCCTAAATACCGGCTAAGTGAAACATGAAACTGCGTCCGCAGTCTAAAACAACCGGGAGGTGGGCTTAGAAGCAGCCATCCTTCAAAGAAAGCGTAACAGCTCACCGGTCGAGATTGTGGGCCAGGAAGATGGACGGGTCTAAAGCCGGTTACCGATACCCTAGAGCACCGCAAGGTGATCTGGTAGAGAGGTGACGTGCATGGGTAGAAGTTTGGCCGTGAGGTCAAGTGGACCGTGCTCGTATATGGATGCTGGTAGGAGTAGCAGCAAAGATTGGTGAGAATCCAATCCGCCGCAGGGGCCAGGGTTCCTCGGCAATGTTCGTCAGCCGAGGGTTAGCCGATCCTAAGACAACTCTTAATCGAAGTTGCCAAATGGGAAACAGGTTAATATTCCTGTGCCGCAGTAGTCATCGCCTAGCAGCTACGCATCCGGATAGCTCGAGCAGGGGTGTCAATCTGTTCAAGCGTTGAAGCCTTCGGAGAACCGTAATGGTGAGAAGTTGGTGAATGCGTGAGTAGGCGGGCGTAGGCCCGCTTCGAGTGATTCCAGGTGCCAATGAAAAGG
>DATD01000019.1:36100-36661 GCA_002504525.1 Methanomassiliicoccus sp. UBA345 | reverse complement strand
AATCCGTGCGAGGGAATTCGGCAAATTAGCCCCGTACCTTTGGTATAAGGGGTGCCAGCAATGAGAATTGCTGGTCTCAGTAACAAGGGAGCTCCGACTGTTTAATAAAAACACAGGTCACAGCTAGTTCGAAAGGATTTGTATTGTGGCTGAAGCCTGCCCAGTGACGGTATCTGAACCTCTGTTTCAACGGAGCGAAGGACCGTTAAACGGCGGGGGTAACTATGACCCTCTTAAGGTAGCGTAATACCTTGTCGCTTAATTGGCGACTTGCATGAAGGCACAACGAGAGCTCTACTGTCCCCGCATGGAAGCCGGTGAAACTGATAGTACCGGCGCACAATCCGGTATCTTCCACCTGAAAGCGAAGACCCCATGGAGCTTTACTGCAACCTGTTGTTGTGGTACGAGCCTCGATGTGTAGAGTAGGCAGGACTCGTTACCAGGGCATGCCGCTAGGCATGTTCCGAGAGATCAATGAAACACTGCCCTTCGGGACTCGTATCACTTACTCCTCTGGGAGGACAGCTATAGGTAGGCAGTTTGGGTGGGGCGCCACGC
>DATD01000019.1:24488-35915 GCA_002504525.1 Methanomassiliicoccus sp. UBA345 | reverse complement strand
TAGGTAGGCAGTTTGGGTGGGGCGCCACGCGCTCAAAAAGATAACAAGCGCGCCCAATGGTCAGCTCAGGCAGGTCAGAAATCTGCCGTTGAATGCAAGGGTATAAGCTGGCTTGACGCGGGTTGGGACAATAACAATCCGCGATACGAAAGTAGGGCCTAGCGAACCAATCAACCTTCTGAATGGGGGTGATTGATAACAGAAAAGTTACCCTGGGGATAACTGAGTCGTCGCTAGCAAGAGTTCATATCGACCTAGCGGTTTGCTACTTCGCTGTCGGCTCTCCCTATCCTGGCGGTGCAGCAGCTGCCAAGGGTGGGGTTGTTCGCCCATTAAAAGGGATCGTGAGCTGGGTTTAGACCGTCGTGAGACAGGTTTGTTGCTTTTTGGTGGAAGTGTATTGATGTCTGACGGGAAGGATCCTTTAGTACGAGAGGAACAGGGATTCGTCGCCTCTAGTTCATCAGTTGTCTGGCAAGGCACTGCTGAGCAGCCACGCGATAATGGATAAGAGCTGAACGCATCTAAGCTCGAAACTACCCCGGAAAAGAGACATCTTAGAACACCCGTAGATGACGGGATTGATAGGACAGGGGTGTACGTACCAAGGTTCTCCGAGGTACTCAGCCCGCTGTTACTAACGTTCTCGCCGCTATGTGTCGGCTTAACAGTCAATCGAATTGCGTATGATCAAATCTTCCGTTCTATCATTTCTTTATAAGGTCAGCTTGAATGCTGCAGGTGGAAGGCATATGACGATCTTTCATTCTGTCAGCTCTAAGCATCGAGACTTTTTCTAGATATCTCAATCGCATATGATCAGCGCCATGTCGTCGGAACCGCTGCTGACGTAATGACATTTCAGCGGTGAAAAATGCGATATCCGCTGGTGACTGCCAGTTATTTTTATTCAATCCTCTGTTTTCAGGAAAGAATATATAGGCGCATCAGCTACCGAAGCACCGATGACCGTTCATATGTTCCAAGGAGCGGGATACGATTCTAATTGTTATCTCGTGTCCGGGGAACATCCTGTCCTGGTGGACGCGGGCACCGGCATGAACCATGATCGCTTGCTCGGCCGTGTACGAGATGTTATCGGCTCTTCGAAAGCGCGCATTGTTCTGACACATAGACATTTCGATCACATCGGTGGAGCGCAGCGTATCGCCGCGGCGCTGAACGCCGAGGTTATGATGCACCCGCTCGATGCCGTTCCGGTCCGAGAAGGTAACTCGGTCGACACCTCGGCCGACATCTTCGGCCGAACCGTTGAACCGATGCAGGTCACCGATATCGGCGACGGCGATGCTATCGATACCGGAGACCACATTCTCAAGATACTGCACACTCCCGGTCATTCCGCCGGGGGGATATGCCTTCACGAGGAGAGTTCGGGCATACTGATTTCAGGAGACACTGTCTTCGCCGACGGCGTGGGGAGATGGGACCTGCCGACCGGCGACGTCAATGCATTGGCGGTGTCAATCAGAAGGCTAAACGCCCTTCACCTGGTGGACCTATACCCAGGTCACGGCCCGTGCGCGATAGGTGACGCGAGCGGCCGTCTGAGAGGAGCGCTGAGCTATCTGGGGGAATATTGATGGAGATCATAAGAGCGACGGAGAAGGACGGGGTCCCAACGATCCCGGATTCGGACAGGAAGCGTATAGTGGCAGAGCTGACAGCAGGGAGGCTCATAGTCTATCCGACCGAGACGGTGTACGGTCTCGGATGCGATCCCTTCGACGAGACCGCGGTGAAGCGGGCCTACATGGCCAAGCGCCGCCCCTTCGATATGGCCATGTCGGTGGTGGTCAACAGCCTCCCGATGATGGAGGAGCTGGGCGTGCTGGACGACCGGGCCCGCCTGCTGGTCAAGAAGTTCATGCCAGGTCCGCTCACTCTTATCGTTGCGAAGAGACCCTCGGTGCCAGACATACTGACCTCGTCGACCAATGAGATCGGGATCCGAATTCCGGACCACCCGCTGGCGCTAAGCCTGATCGACGAGTTCGGACCGCTCGTCACCACGTCGGCGAACGTTCATTCGCACAAGAGCCCCATCACCTGCCAGGATGCCATAGGCGACCTCGGCGCCTCCGTCAGCGTTTACATCGATGCCGGACCGTCGAAGCTGGGCAAACCGTCCACCATCGTTCAGCTGATCGACGGCGAGATGACCGTGATCAGGCACGGCACCATCACGGAAGATGACATCGAGGCGGCTCTCGATGAATGAGGAAGCGTTAACCTCGCTCCGCCGGGCCGGCGCCATCGCCCGAGAGGCAAGGGATCTCGGAGCGGGCATGGTGGCCGAGGGGGCCTCGTTGCTTGACGTCGCGGAAGAGGTGGAAGGACGCATCCGCTCGATGGGGGCCAAGCCGGCATTCCCCTGCAACATCAGCATCAATGAGGTGGCTGCGCATTTCACCCCCCGAACTGGCGAGAAGCTTAAGTTCGCCAACGGTGACCTGGTCAAGATCGACGTGGGCGCTCATGTCGGCGGTTACATCGGCGACACCGCGGTGACGGTCGAGGTAGGAACGAAGAACTGGACCAGCCTCATCGAGTCGTCGGCCAAGGGCCTGGCGGTAGCGACCGAGATCATCGGGGAAGGGATCCCTCTCAATACAGTGGGCGGCGCCGTCGATCGCGCGATACGCAGCAACGGCCATGTGCCAGTGACCAACCTCACAGGCCATTCGATGAAGCAGTACAATCTCCATGCTGGTCTGAGCGTGCCGAACTTCGACGACGGCGAGTCGATAAAGGTTCCGAACGACATAGTGCTGGCCATCGAACCTTTCGCCACCAATGGGGCAGGGCAGGTGAGGAACTCCAAGCCGGGAAACATCTATCGCATCATGCGGGAGCGGGAGCTCCGTGACCAGGCGGCGGCAGAGCATTTTGCGCTGCTCATGGAGAACTTCGGCACCCTGCCGTTCTGCGAGAGGTGGGCCACTGCGTTGGATCCGAAGGCCTCGACCCATTTGCGCATGCTGGTCCGCCACGGCCTGGTGTTCGCATATCCGGTGCTGTCGGAGGTGCGCGGCGGCAGAGTGTCGCAGAAGGAGCATACCGTGGTCATCCACGATTCGAGAGCGGAGATCACCACCTGAGCTTCGATTCCGACAATACCATGCCGCGGAGATCGGTTGCATCGCCGCCGGCCTCAATGCGGATGGCATGATGTAGAATGGAAGAGGAGGGAGGGCGCCGACCTCATTAGAATCTGTGGGTGGTTCGAATCTGGAGGAAATGCGAGGTAATCGCAGCACCGCTCCCTTGCCTGCGGTTAACAGGCGATACAGTATAGAAATGAATATATTAAATATTTTCCCTTAATTATCGTACTTCTGCCACCTTCCATTCACTTGGGTGCGCTTTTTTTTCAAGGGATCGCAGAGCGCTTTTGATGCTCACAGCTTCGCCTGCAGCTGATCGAACATCTGCCGCGTGCTTTCCTCTGTCTCGAGGTTGAACGCCAGGACCCCACTGGAGTGATGGACAACGATGTGAAGCGGAACGGCATTGTACGATGCCAGTACGTATCTCCCGAACTCCTCGTTCTGGAAGTTACCGCTGCGAACGTTCTCGCCGCCGAAGCCTCCGACGCGGCGCCCGGTGTCTAGGTCGTCCCGCAGCTCGATGGATGCGATGTCCTCGTACAGTATGAGGTCGTTGACCATGGGCGCCTCCACTTTCAGACCCTCCTCTTCGAGCGATGCGGTCACGCTGCCTGCGGGGGCGACGAGCAGGAGTATGATGACGATCACGACGGTCACTATGCCAGTGATGGCCAGCAAGCCGTAGGTCATTTGGCGGTTGCTCTTCTTGTCCTCTTCGGTGATGAGCAGCTTTGGATCCATGGCGCCTTCCTTCAGGAACCTCCCGCCGGTGTTCATGTACACTATGCCGACAACGATGATAGCCATACTGGCCGCGAGAAGGACCCAGAACGGCCAACTGTAGTTCAGGATGAAGATCGATTCCAGGGCCAGCAGCATGGGGATCATGCTGAAGAAGACCAGCTTCCCGACGAATCGGGCCATCTTTTCTGAATCATATTGTTCCTGCACCGCTCTCGGGGAGGTGTTGTATCCCGCGATGAGCGAGGCCCCCTTCCCGGTCGCCCACATGTAAGCGGACAGGCCGATGATCGGAACCATGGAAAAGAGCAGGATCGCGTGGACGACCACATCAATGATGTCAACGGAGCTGGCCAACAGTAGCGCGGTCAGGGCGGTCGGTACCATCAGCGAGATGCCAACGGCCAATAGCAGGATCTTGGTATCCCTCTCCATGGCCCCCCGAAGGGCTTCTCATTCTTTACCTTAATCATCGGTATGCTGATGAACGCCTCACGGATGCACGGTTGTGAGCAGCGTCGACAACAACGAATCGCCGATGTCCGTGATCTAGCCGCACGCCCTGTGGCAAAAATCATGATGTGCTAACATTTAATTAGGGATGCGGCTTTACGAACCCCATCAGGCGAGGGTAGCCAAGCCAGGTCAATGATGATGTTCTCATCGACCAAAGGCGACAGACTCAAGATCTGTTCCTGAAGAGGTTCGTCGGTTCAAATCCGGCCCCTCGCACCATCTCTTCTCGTCATCGTTTTAGGAACGTTCCGGCACTTCGATAGGAATGCCGTTCGGAAGCATCGACGTGGTCAGTCACAGCCTCCTTTCGATGTCGTCATCAGAATGGTCCGGAGTATAGGCCCAGCTTCTTGGCGGCGCTCGGCAGGTCGATCCCCTCATCCGATGGCTCCAGGCCGGTCCACTCGAACGGATCGGTCAGGATGCAGATGTCGTTCTCATCCAGCACGCCCAGCCCGGCGGTCCTCGAGTCGTCGATGATCCTCTTATCAGGGAACACCCTCGTCATCGCGGCGCGGGCCTCCCGGCATGCCAGCGGGACGATGACGTCTATCTTGTCACATTCGCCCTCGGCGACCCATTGCTCCCGCTTCGATCTTATCCCTTCGAAGAAGCATGAGGCGACCATGAGCTCCTCCCGCCGGACATCATAGCCATCGTGGCGCAGGCGGGATGCCAGATCCTTCATGGCGTCCTCACCTCCGAACCCTTGGCAGGATCTAGCGCAGGTGTCGCAGGACCATACCGCGATGCGGTCCTTCCGGTTGAGCATGCCCTTGAGCTCCTCATAGGTGATGGTTCTTAGCGAGGCGATCATTCGGTCCCGCCCCCCGTGGATGAGAGTGCCCCCTCATCGTCGCCGCATCCGGGGAACACCTTCCCAACCTCGCTGCTGAACCCGGGGTATGGGCTGACCAGGATGCTGCCCTTCTTCGATGATTCGTAGTAGCCGATCCCGAGGGTGACGTTCGAGGCCACCACCCTCTTGCCTTGGAACAGCTTGTTGGCCGCCCGGCATCCGGAGACGCAGGCCATCATCAGCACTGCGTCGACGTCCTCGGGCAGCTCGACGGCCTCCAGGTCGGTCAGTATGCAGGCTTTGCGAACGATCTCGGAGGCGACGACGTTGAAGCCGTCGGCCGCCAGGCTTGAGCTCATGCTTGCCATGGCTTTCCGCCCCCCGGTGCGGCAGTAGTTGGCGCAACTGTTGCACGAGACGATGGCCAGCCGCTCCCCCTTGCTGAGCTTATCGACAATCTCTTGATAAGGGATGGGCTTGGAAACGCTAACCATGTCTGCACCTTCTGTTCCTGTAACGCCACATGCTCAATAATCGTTTCTATGCCTGCCCCAGTATTAGAGCGGAATCCCGAACGATCAGTATTGCTCACATGAGTCCGGGCGGCGACCTGGGCATTCGGATGCTGCCATCCGGAAGTACGTGACCGAAATCCCCGCTCTCATCCGCCAGGTCCGCGATGATGTCCCGTAGCACCCAGGTCTCATCCCTGAATCCGATCTCGTCCGCAAGTCTCAGCGCCTCGTTCTCCATGGCGGCGGTGGCCTTCCTGAGCTCGTAGGAGTCGCGGGGCCAGGCAATGGCGGCGGGGTGGTCCAGCACCACATGGCACAGTTCGTGCACCACCACCGCCAAGAACACCCGGTCGTCCAGTTCCAGGACCCCGCGGAGCATGACGACATAGACGCGTCGGTCTCCGGGTCCGGACGGACGAACCTCGGCGAGGGGCGGCGAGGAGGGTGAGAGAGGCGGCTGGACGTGGAAACGAACGTCGCGTTTGCCTGACTCAAGCACCTCGAAGAAGTCGATCGGCAGCCTCCCGAGAGCGATGGCCAGTCTGGGCCATGCTGACCGTTCCGAGTAAACGGCCGGCTTTGGCGTTTGGCTGACAAGGTCCTCTTCTGCTTCGAACCTTGTCCTTCCTTTGAGGTAGCTGTCAGCACGGGACCTGCCCACCTGAGAGCGGTTCCTCTCGGGCGGCGGCCACACGTTAGGCGCACGCTCTTCCGCCTCCGCGATCCTGGCGTCCAGCTGCCGAGCGGTCTGTTTTCTGTATGGGCACATGGAACGGCCTCGGAACTATCAGGCTGCCTCACGGCCATATACTTTGAGCGGTCGAGCGCGGCGAAATTCGCAGATCGAAATGCGTTCCTCCCTAGTGGGCGGGCGGAACACCCAAAACGCCTTATCCGTGTTAGAAATAATCATCCGCCCATGGTATCACAGCGCGTTAGGTCCATCAAGCCTTCTGGCATAAGGGCGATGTTCGAGATGGCCACCAAGGACTCCATCAACCTTGGTCTCGGCGAGCTCGACTTCGAGCCCCCGCAGGAGTTGACCGACGCGCTCAAGCAGGCGGCCGACCAGGGCCGGAACCGTTACGGGCCGACCAAGGGCATTGACGAACTGCGCGCCGCAGTCGCGTCCAAGGTGTCGAGGTACCGCAAAGACCTCACGGCCGACAACGTGATCATCACCTGCTCGGGGACGCAGGGCGCCATGGCCGCATACCAGACGCTGTTCGATCCAGGCGACGAGGTGCTGATCCCGGAGCCCGGCTTCGTGCTGTATGAACCGGACGCATCCCTGGCGGGCGCCCGGCCGGTGCCATACGGCATGACCGAGGAGACGTTCATGCCTGACATCGATGACATCATGCGATCGATCACTTCGAAGACCAAGGGGCTGGTGGTCAATTCGCCGTCCAACCCCACCGGCGGCGTCCTCGACAGGGAAACGTTCAACGCGCTGTGCGACATCGCCGACGATCACGGCCTGTGGATAATCTCCGACGAGGTGTACGAGGATTTCCTGTACGACGGCGGTACGCATCATTCGTTCAACGAACGCATCGAGCGCGCGGTGGTGCTGAACTCCTTCTCCAAGTCCTTCGCAGTGCCTGGCTGGAGGGTCGGCTACATGACCTCGCCGGCCGATCTGGCCAATGAGATCGCCAAGATGCAGTACCATATGGTCGCCGCTCCGCCCACGCCGCCACAGTACGCCCTGGCCGCCTCGTTCCATGTCCAGCAGCGTTTTCTCGATGAGATCATGCCGCTGTTCGACCGGAGGAGGAAGCTGATGGCCAAGCTGCTCAACGAGATCGACGGGTTCCACTGTCCGATCCCTAAGGGCGCCTTCTATGCTTTCCCATCGTACGACATGCCGACCCCATCGCGCGAGCTTGCCATCCGCATGGTCAAGGCCGGCGTCATCGTGGCGCCTGGAACCGCGTTCGGGGAGAAGGGCGAAGGGCACCTGCGATTCTCCTATGCTGCCTCGGAGGAGAGCATCGTCAAGGGGCTGGAGATCGTGAAGAAGGTCGCCGAAGAGTGACCTCTGGTCCTTCCCCCTGACGCCCGGACGGATTGAAGTTATATACGGGCACATGCATCATTTGTCACGGCTCCGGAGAGGCCAGCAGGCCGCGCGGGGTACCATTTAGAGGTGTACGCATGAATAACGCGACAAAGACCACCAGGCCCGCTGCCAAGAAGGGACAGGCGAAGCGAGCGAAGGAGGAGGCCGAACCGGAGGAGATCCCCTCTCCCGAGGAGATCGTAGAGGACCTCGACTCCATTGCCGAGGAGGTCATATTCGGGAAGAACATGGCCCGCACCTACGCCCTCAGGGAGGTATGGTACCCCAGTCTCAAGGAGATGATCGCCGACCCCACCGTGCCGGAGGGCGCCAGGGAGGAGGTCATGTTCCTCACTCTTACCAACGCCCTGTTGGATATGCTGATGGACGTTGTCCCCAAGGACATGGCGTTGACCTTCGCCCGCAACATCGACGACTATCTGGCGGTGACCCTGGTGAACAATGAGTATGGCGTGGACCTGCTCAAGACCTTCCAAGAGGAGTTCACTGAGGCGATGGGCAACAACTTCCACTCCGAGGAGAAGCTCATGGCCGCCCTTCAGTCCTTCGAGGATGAATGGTGGGAGACCCCCCGGGAAGAGATCGGAGGCAAGAGCCCCAACCAGGCCCTGGAAGAGATGAGCAAGAAGCACGAACTGTAAGCTTCCGCTCTGTAGTGGGACATGAGGGCACCTCCGCGTTCGATACTGGTACTGTCAGCGGTCTCGTTCTTCTCGATGATGGGGATGAGCATAGTCTCTCCCGTCCTGCCGGACTACGCCCTCAGCTTCGGCGTCCCCTTCGCGCTGGCCGGCCTTCTGGTGTCCGGCTTCGGCGTGGCCCGCCTGTTCCTGGACCTGCCGGCCGGCATGCTGTCGGAGCGTTTCGGGGCCAGGCGGTTTATGCTCCTCGGCCTGGCCATCATTGCCGTTTCGTCGCTCATCGCCGGCTTCGCCGCCAACTACGCCGTGCTGCTGGCCGCCCGCGTCCTGGAGGGCGCCGGTTCTGCGGTATACACTACCACGGCACTTACCGCGGTGACGCGTTTATCTCCCCGAGAGACTCGCGGCATCAACCTCAGCCTGTACATGAGCATGTTCCTGATAGGCACCATGATCGGGCCGGTGGTCGGCGGGTTCGCCGCGGAGCACTTCGGCCTGGGGGCGCCGTTCATCGTGTATGGCATGATGGCCTCATTCTCCTTCGTGCTGGTATGGAAGACCATAGGCAGGGAGGAGGTCGTCGATACGTCGGCGCCGATCCGGCTTCGGAGCCTGTTTGGCCTCCTTCGCCACTACGACATCCTGACCATCAATCTTGCCAATGTTTGTGTCTTCGTGGCCAGGCAGGGCATCCTCAATACCGTCGTCCCGCTATATGCCCGCCTGAACCTGGGGATGACGCTCAGCGACCTTGGGATCATATTGTCCATCGGCGCAGTGGGCAACCTGGCCACCATGCTTCTGTCGGGCTCCATGACCGACCGCTACGGGAGGAAGCCGTTCTTCTTGGCCGGGCTGGGTCTGGCCGCGTTCTTCACCGCCATGGTCCCGCTGGCCTCCGATCCCGTGCAGCTCACGGTGGCGGTCGCCGGCCTGAGCCTATCGTTAGGCCTCGCCGGACCAATGGCGGCCTGGCTGACCGATGTGGTGGACTCCAAGGACCTAGGTGGAGCGATGGGACTGTTCAGGACCATGGGCGACCTAGGATTCGTGATAGCGCCGGTGGCGCTGGCTGCGCTGGCCGGCACCGCGGGCTCGATATCCGCGGTGCCATTCTTCCTCGCCGCCGCGTTCATCGCAGTGACTGCGCTTCCCCTGCTGAGAACCAGCGACCCGGCCGGCGCGGATAGAATGTCGCGCGCCGTCAGGCGCGCGTGACGGGCGTCAACGGAACGCCCGCCCATGGACAAAACAGAACTTTGAGAGAAATATATGTTTCAGAAGGTCTTCAGCGGCTCCTCTTCCCTGCGAGACCTTATTCTATGCTGGTCTCGCGTATGGTTCCACTTATGCAGGTCCCAACGCGGCCGGAGGTCCCTCATCCGGCGTGCTTGGTCGGTCACGGCCTTGATCGAGCGGCTGTACCAGTCGCCCTCCTCGGATGTGCACCGCTTCTCTCCCCGGGGCTTGGACAGGGCGTACTGGCGCACGTCGCAGAGCATGATCTCCCAGGCGTCCTCCTCAGAGGAGCGCTGCAGGAAGTCCCTCAGCCTGCCGACCTCCTTGCTGTAATGGTCCATGGCATGGGTCTGGTCGTCGAAGACCTTCCACTCCACGATCTGACCGTTCAAGGTGGTCACCACCGCGCTTCTATCATCCGTCATATCTCATCAACCCCCTTGTTGTCAAATGGTTTAACTTGTTTTGTGAGCATTTCCTATATCAATGTTCTCTGAATTGGTGGAATGCTTCATCCAGACGCGCGATGGCTGGCAAATGGTTTAATGAACGAAAGAATATGGCCTGGCGATGCCCGCCGCCTCGGCCCCCGGCAAGATCATCCTCCTGGGGGAGCATGCTGTCGTTTTCGGAAAACCGGCGATAGCTCTGGGCATCGACATGCGCCTGACCTGTGCGGTGGAGAAGGGGACGGAGAACCTGGTGAACGGGCAGCCGCTCAGCGAGCGCTACCACTCCTACATCCATGCCGCGATCAGGGACCATTGGTCCGGAGGGCCGTTGAACATCACCATCGATTCGAAGATCCCCTCGGGCTCCGGTCTTGGCTCCTCCGCCGCTCTGACCGTGGCGTTCCTAGGGGCCGTGGCCGAAATGCGAGGCGGCATCGCCGAAGAGGAAGTGGCGAGGGCGGCCTTCGACGTGGAGTCCACGGTGCAGGGGAGGGCAAGCCCGATCGATACGTCGGTCAGCTGCCACGGGCAGGGCGTGTTCATCGACTCTGCCCGCCGCGAGGGCCTGCTATGGCACATCCGGAGGGATTCCAGGCAGTGGTACGTTCATCACTGCCCCGTCCCGGACCTAACGTTCGTTATCGGTTTTACGGGAATGCGCGCTCCCACTGGCCCACTGGTGGCCAAGGTCAAGAGGTACTTTGACCGGACGCGGTTCGCCAGGGACGTGGTGGACGAGATCGGCGCCGTGACCATGGAGGGGGTGAAGCGATTGCGCGACCGAGACGTGGTCGCCCTGGGCGGACTGATGAGCAGGGACCATAATCTGCTCGCCATCCTGGGCGTGTCGTCACCGGAGCTGCAGAGGCTGGTGGATGCGGCGATGCCCTTCTCGTACGGCGCCAAGCTCACCGGGGCGGGTGGAGGAGGCAGCATGATCGCGCTTACCGACCGTCCCGAGAAGGTGGCCGGAGCAATAGCCCGAAGGGGTGGCGTACCCTATGTGGTCCGCGCCGGCGTCGACGGCGTCCGGGCGGAGCCGATGTCCGAGTGATGCCGGCCGCTCCTCTAGCCGTCCTGAACCCATCACCGTCGTACGTGCGTGGTTCTCCGTCGGATAGTAATAAATACGGGTCTCGGCAATACTGAGTTGGATGATACATCCAATACAAGCCATCGGTTCGGACGGTATCATCAAAAAGCCCCACGCACCCTGTTCGTGATCGGAACTAGCATAACGCGTCAGGCCGGCAGGTCGACGCAACTTTGTCATGCTCTCCTCCAACGGTTCCTCCTTAAGGCCCGAT
>DATD01000019.1:0-24272 GCA_002504525.1 Methanomassiliicoccus sp. UBA345 | reverse complement strand
AACGTCATTGTGGAAGTGAATGCTCCGCATGAATGGATCGAAGAAATTGAATGAAAAATAAGGGAAGGGGAGGCCGGGAGGCCTCGTTAGTCGCTCAGATGAGGTCCTCGAACTCCTTGACCAGGTCCGGGTAGGTCTGCTTGACGGCGGCCAGGAGGGAGTGCACGGTGATCTTCTCAAGATCCACCTTGCTCACCGCCTCCACCAGCATCTCCAGCGTCTCATCGGAGAGGGTGATGAGCTTCTCCTTGGCCATCCAGTCGCGCCACAGGCCGTTCTCCATCTTCGCCCTCCAGTCGTCCTCGTACTCCTGGAGCACGTTCATGGTGAAGTCCCCGGCCTTGGCGCCCTTGGCCAGGACCTTTCCGGCGAACATGCCGGCATAGCAGCTGTTGGCGATGCCACCCCCGGTTATGGGGTTGATCATACGCGCGGCGTCGCCGACCAGCAGGAGATTGTCCATGGCGACCGAGTCGAGGGGAGCGCATACCGATACCGCGCCGGAAACCGCCTCCAGGGGCTGTCCGTTCTTCAGGCGGGGGTCGTTGGCGATCCACCTGTCCAAGTACTCCTTCACCTCGCCCGGCTTCTTCAGCTTGGTGAGCAGGACGCCCAGCCCGACATTGGCAGTGTTCTCGTCCTTGGGGAATATCCAGGCGTAGCCGCCCGGCGCCACGGAGCCGAGGAGGAACTCGGTGAAGTCCGGGTTATACTCGATGTTGGTCAGACGGTACTGGTAGCAGGTGATGATGTCGTTCGCCTTCAGGGAGGTGTCGATGCCGGCCCACCGGCCGACCTGCGACTCGAACCCGTCCGCGCCGACCACGCATCCTGCCCTGATCTCCAGCGGCTCGCCGTGACTGATCGCATTTACGCCAACGATCTTGCCGTCCTCCTTTATGAGGGAGGTGGCAGCGGTCTTGAGCATGATCTTGGCGCCCGCCACCGCGGCGTCGCGGGCGAGAGCCTTGTCGAAGAACACCCGGTCCACGACGAACCCCACTTCGTTGCCGGCCTTGCTCTCGTCGAGCGTGACGCTGTGCTTGCCCGACGGCGATACTATCTTGGCGCCCTTCATCGTCCTGGCGACCCACTTGGGGTCCACGGTGATGCCGACGCGGTCCAGCCATGAGCGCGAGATCCCTTCCCCGCAGCGGATGGGGGAGCCGATCTCCGGCCTCTTGTCGATCATTACCACGTCCGCTCCGCCCAAGGCCGCCCACTTGGCGGTCATGGAGCCGGCCGGGCCGGCGCCGACCACTACGACATCGCACTCGATCGTTCTCATCTCACTCCTCCTTTTTGATGGCGCCCACCGGGCAGACCTTTATGCAGCGTCCGCAGTTGTTGCACGCCTCGCTGAACTCGAGGGCGAAATCGTTCATGTATATGGCATTCTGGGGGCAGGAGCCCACGCAGGCTCCGCAATGGTGACATCTCTCAACTGATACTATCATCGCAATCACCTCAGGTGTACTCGTTGCCCTTGGTCTTCCTCCACTCCTCCAGGGGAACGGAGAACTTCTTCTCCACCTCGGTGCGGTAGGTGGGGCCGCCATTGTAGGCGCAGAACGGTATGATCCTGCCGTCCGGCACGACATAGTGGATGGCACATCGGCGGACCCTCTCGATGTCGTAGTTGTAATCGTCCTGGAAGTGCATCGAGCTCACCAGCATCATGTTCCACGAGAACTTGGCCAGTCCGGTCTTGGTCTCGTTGTTGACCACGTTGGTAAGGGTGTCGATGAACTGAGTGACGGTCAGGCCGTCGGGGAGCTTGCTCTCGTCGATATGCTTGTGGAGTATCTTTCTGGCCTTGAGCAGGGAGAGCTTGGGGAACGTGGCCGACGACGCTTCCTTGGCCAGATCGTAGATCTCCTTCATCAGGCCGTCCACGTCCACGAACTGGGTCAGCGGCATGACGTTCTCATCGCGGTCCACGAACCAGTAGGTGGCCATCCCGCAGTGGGGGTGGGTGGTGAAGGTGACCTTGTCCTGCTTCAGGATGGCGGAGGCGTATGCGGAGACCGGCGCCACGGATGGGACAGGGAACCAGTCCTCCTCCTTGGCGAAGCCGGTCTGGCCCTTCACGTCCTTGATGAGGTCGGGGATGGTGTACCTGCCCTCCTCCCTCTCCTTCTGGTCGATGCGGCCGGTGAATGCGACGGGCTGGAAGTTCACCGCCCTGACCACGTCACGGTTCTTCAGTGCGAACTTGATTATGTCGCCGATCTGGTGGTCGTTCAGGCCCTTGACGACGGTCGGCACCAGGACGATGGACGGCCTCCTGTCGGTGAGCTTGCGGACGTTCTCGATCGCCCTGAGCTTCACGTCCATCATCTTCTTGCCGCGCGTCTTCATGTATATGTCGTCGGAGACGCCGTCGAACTGAAGGTAGATGGTGTTGAGGCCGGCCTCGGCGCAGTTCTTTGCGAAATCGGGGTCCTCGGCCAGCTTGATGCCGTTGGTGGCGGCCTGGATCTGGGCGAAGCCGAGCTCCTTCGCCTTCTTTATGACATCGAAGAAGCGGGGGTAGATGGTCGGCTCTCCGCCGGAGAACTGGATGGCCGGGGTGGGGACGGGGCGCTCCTCCCTAAGCTTCTCCATCATGAATACCACTTCCTCGAAGGACGGCTCGTACACGTAACCGGCCTGGTTGGCGTTAGCGAAGCAGATGGGGCAGCGGAGGTTGCACCGGTTGGTCAGGTCGAGGTTGGCCAGGGCCGTATGGGAGGTGTGCAGGTTGCACAGTCCGCAGTTGTCGGGGCAGGTCTTGGCGTCTTTGATCAGGGCGTTGGTGATCCCGATGCCGTCGTACGCGTACTTCTCGGCCTTGAGGAACAGATCGACATCCGACCAGTATGTGTCGGTGACCTTTCCGTGCTCTGGGCACTCCTTGTCCATGAGCACCTTTCCGTTCGACTCGTAGATCCGTGCTGGCACGACCTTCTTACATTCCGGGCAAAGGGACTGCGTGGTCTTCGGCAGTCCCTTCTGTAGAACACTGTCCTTAGCTATCATGAAGGGTCATCCCGTTGAGGGCTGTAGAGAGTGATATAATTTAATACTATTGTAGCTTATTTAGCTACAAGGTGAGCCATGAACGTTGCCGACCTGCTGATGCTGGATGAAGGGGAGATAAATGTTGAGAAGGAGGAAATTCTATCTCTGTTGAAGAGAATAGGCTTCACCGATTACGAGTCCCGGGCCTATCTCGGCCTGGTCATGCGCTCCCATGGCACCGCGGAGGAGGTGGCCGACGTGGCGGACATCCCGCGTACCTCGGCGTACAAGGTGCTGGAGTCCCTGCAGCGGCGGGAAATGGTGGTCTCTCGGGGAGGGCGGCCCACGGTATATTACCCGGTCCCGCCGCGGGAGGTCCGGGAAAAGCTCCTCGCCGATGCCGAGCGGGCGCTTCATAAGCTGGAACGGCTGCAGGGCACATTGTCGGAGAGGGGCGTTCCCCAGCTGGTGTACACCATCGTGGGGAAGGACCGGGTGCTTGCCAAAGTGGGCGACATGATAGATTCGGCCACCAGCACCCTCCTCGTCTCCGGTCCCGCGCTCAGGGATGTGCTGCAGGACAGCTCCGGGCGGATCGCCAATGCCGTCAAGCGCGGGGTCGCCGTAAAGGTGGTCGCAGAACCGACCGCCAAGGTGCCCGACAATGTGGAAGTGATGAGGAAGCAGGACATGGTGGCCATCGATGTCATCGTGGACAGCGAGCAGGCCCTGCTGTCGTCGCCGGACCTCAGCATCTGCGGCTACACCGATAATCCGTTCCTGGTGGCGCACTTCGAGTATTTCCTCAACCTCTCGTCCTGATGCCTCTCGGCCGGGCGATGTAGCCTAATGGTAGTTCTTCCGCTCTTAAGCAGCCCGACAGTTCGCTCTTCCGATGAAGGCGGCAGGCATCGGAAGGAAGACTTTATGCGGATCGAGATCGGGGCAGATGCCATTCTCACTGGTGGCCGTTCTGCTCCTGGTCCTCTCGGGGACGAGCATCGCCCTGATGTACCAGGAGGATGCCGTCAGGGAGGAGAGGATGACCCCGGAAACCATCCAGGAGCTGAAGGTATCGTCTATCCAGGCATGCGACGACATATCGAGGACGGCGTACGTGGCAGCCCTGGAGGCCACCAGGGGAAAGGACGTCCTCAATGCTTCGGCCCTCCAGGAGCGTTTCCTCCGTTCGCTGTCATCCGCCCTCAATGATACTTATCCGGGCCTCGTCGCCGGCTCCATGGTGTCGATCTCCTCGCTCGATCTGGAGCTGAGGGTCCTCTACGCCACCATGGACGACGACGCCGGCCAGTCGAGCGTCCCCGCCTACTTCTCCCTCGACGGCAACTACGCCCTGAACGTCTCCACTACCGACGGGCATCTGATCTGGGTACAGGACATGGACGATTCGATATACGTGCCTCTGCCGCTTCTCCTGGACCGTGTGTCGAAGCTCGAATCCTCATCAGGGGTCCGGGGAAGCATCGAGGCCACGGTCCGGTACTCGCTTTCCGTACTGGCTCAGGACAGGGTGCTTCGCGGATACGGCGCCGCCGATCGGGACGGGACCGCCGGGACCGCCGCCATCATCACCGATGACGACGTCGTCCGGGCCGTGAACATCGCCCTGCTTCTGGAAGAGATGAGCGTCTTCCGGGACTCCATGTCCGCGTGCGGCATCGACGGAGACCTCCTGATGGGAAAGGAGATCGATGCCGGAGAGCTCCTCCTGAGCACCTACGGGCCGGCGGAGTATGACCTCCGGTTCATCGCCGCCCAGGCCATAAATGGAGCTATGGATCGCATCATCATCGGCCTGATGGAGCAGCTAGGTTATCTCAATCCGATAAATGTGGTCGACAGGACCGTCAGCACCGTGGTGTCAAGCCTCAACGAGCTCATACAGCTGTGCACCAAGGAGGACCTGTACCTAGGGCATAGCATCAACAAGCTGAAGCAGTGGGCCCTGGAGGCGGGGTACGAGGAAGGCTACTACAATCCCATCGGCTTCGTTCGTGACAACGTCTACCTGCCGGAGATGAAGATCAACGTCATGGATGATAAGGATAAGCTGCATGCCGTGACACTCTTCGGAAATATCGTACATTTCGACATAGGGCCCTACGACGTGTTCTCCAACTATCTGTGGGAGGATTTCTTCGATAAGCAGTGCGCCGACCTGACCATCATGGCCGATAACCTGAAAGGCTTCGTGCGCACGGTGGCGGATCAGGTGTCGCTGTACGCTGACCTGCCGGTCATGAGGGACGTCGCGGACCCTGTCAACGGAGCCTCATGGACGGAAGAACTGCTGGAGAGGATCCGTAGCGCCTTCGACAACCAGGAGGACTGGACCGCGCCCGCCATCGAGGCGATCCGGGAGGTCGGAAGGATACAGGACGCCGCCTCCCTCACGACCCTGGACTTCATACGGGAGAACCGTGCGTGGCTGACCAACCAGACCATTAGTATAAGTGCCATGGCGGAGCGGATCGCGACCGAGGAGTGCGAAAGGGTGGCAAGCCAAGTGCCTTTCGACCAAGACACCATGGATAGGCTACACCTGATAATCTCATATGAGTTCCGGGACCCTGAGAGTGAATACAATCACATCCTGGTCGAGGCTTACCAGGCGGTGAGCGACAGGTTCATGAGGGCCATGGAGGCGGCGCTGTCAGCGCGCTCCAAGGATCTCAACGTCCTCGACGAGGCCATAGGCATGCTGAGCGGGAGGCTGTATGGCCCGACCCTGCACCCCATCGCCAAAAGTTCCGTCCTGGGAGTGATCGATGACGTCGAACGCTACCTGTCCGCGAGGTACGAGGGCGGGCCCCGCTCGCTGACCGGCGAGGGTTTCGTCCTTCATGGGCCGGAAGGGGTCACTCTTGAAGAGGCGCTCGAGGCGGAGCACGCCCCCCTGGTCGCGGGGGACGGCAGCAGAGGTACCCTCCAAGTCGATGTCGTCCGACCGTGGGAGCAGAAGGTCGGCGAGTACCCGTGCAACCTCCACCTCAATGACCTGTTCCAGGCAGACAACCTCCCGTACACGTCCCAATGGAACGTCTCATACCGGGGAACCGCGGTGGTCACCGTGTCGGCGCCGGTCTCCGGGGTCGGGGAACGAAGCGAGCCGATGGATTTCGAGATCAACTTGGAAGGCAGCTTCAGCATCGTCACGACATCTGGATGGGGGCTGATAGGCGTTGAGTACACGCCTACCGTCACAATGCAAAAGACCATCTCCGATTTCCTGACGAAGGTGTGGGAAAGCATCCTCGATGGCGCGGAATCGCTGGGAAGGACCATTGCCAGCGCCTTCGACGTCTTCGCCAGGATGGTATCGGACGTCATGTCCTACGCCCTCGATCCCATGGGGGCGCTCACCGAGGTGCTGATGGGCATAATCGATCAGCTGGGTGGGATCACCAGCTCCTTCATCAGCAAGGTGTTGGGAGGCCTGGCCGACATCGTCGGATCGGTGGCGAGCGGGACGGTCATTCGGCTCAGCCTGTTCGGCTTCTCCCTGGCGATCATCGTCGATCCGCAGGTGTCGAGCATCGCGGGGTCGACGGACCGCCTCTCCATGGAGATGAGCATGGACCTCTGCGGCCTTTCCCTTACGGGCACCATGCGCCTGCTGAAAATGGACGAGGGGGACCACACCATGGTGGTCAGCGCCACGGTGGGGAAGGACGATTGGAAGGTGGACCTGTGCGTGGATCCCCGCACCAGGATATATGAGAACGTCATGAGGGCCACCGGGTACTTCGGCGGAATGGTGCTGGACGTCGTCCTTCCTAAGGTGGAGGTGATCAACAAGATCACCCTCAGCCTCGAGGACATACCGGTCCTGGGGCAGGCGCTGCAGAACATACCCTTCGTCCCGGGGACCAAGCTCTCCATCAATGCCGGGCTGGAGGTCGGCATGGTGACCACGGCCGCCACTACCCTTATGATCAACGAGGTGGAGCTGAACCCCGTCGGGATGGACAGCGGGAGGGAATGGGTCGAGCTGTACAACCCCACCGACCGCCCCATCAACCTTCGCGGATGGAGCCTCGTCACATCCCATGGCAGCACGAAGGAGCATTCCCTCCCATCGAAGATCATGTCTCCGGGAGAATATTACGTCCACACGTTCCCACGGCAGGCATTGGACAATGGCGGGAGCGGTTCCTTCGCCAAGGAAGAGTGTGTCGTCCTCGTCGATAACACCGGAGATAAGGTGGACCGGGGCCCATGGGCGACCGACCATGATAACGATGGACGGACGTGGCAGAGGGACCATGACTCCTCATCTCGATGGGTGTTCAGGGAAGGCACTCCAGGAGTGAAGAACGGTGATGAGCTCAGTAACGTGAACGGCCTCTTCGATCTGCTGAACGTCCTTCGCGAATCCTTCGAGGAGGCGTTCCGCAGCTCCGGCGGTCTCGGGGACATCGGAGACCTCGGCGATCTTATCAGGGACGCCATACAGATCGCCGTCAAGAAGCTCGTGGCCTCGCTTCTGGGAGCGGTATCGTACGTGCAGCTGTTCGTACAGGCCGGTGCGGGCGACGCCGCCGGGGTGGCGGAGCTCGGGGTGACGGCGGCCATCAAGATCGCCGGGGCTACTCTACGGGAGTGCCTCCTGGCGATGGTCGATAATGTCTTCAAGCTGCTCAATGACCCTCTCAATCCGACCAACCTCCTGCGGGTGTTCGAGCCGCTGGGCATGATCGGTCCAGAGGACATATTCATCGATTACTCGAAGTACATGTCCCTCTCCATTCCCGGAGGGGTCATGAGCTCGATGTTCGACGAGCTGGTACAGGCAAAGGCCTCGATACAGTTCAACCTGGCAGTGGTGGACATGCTCGATGGCGGGAAGGAGACCGACTGGAGGATCGAGTTCGGACTGAGCGCCGTCGTAGGGATCAACATGCTTAAGGCGCCGGCGGAGGTCCGGAGCGAGGTGGAGGCGTGGCTCATCCAAGGCACCCTCCGTCCGGCGTGACCGGCGAGGTTCGATCCTCCTGTGGTCTGCGACGCATTGCCGGCCGTGACGACTGCGCCCTTCGTCCCGGGCATGTGACTTCAGGCGCTGGGCACCGCCCTCGAGGTGGGAGCACATCACCGAGAGCGGTGACCGCATGGCCTACGATATGGCGGCGTCCTGCTGGGCGGTTCGTACGTATGGTTCATCGGATCGCTATAAGCACGGCATGCACTCGCATCAGAATCTGTGGTGATACTGGCCGTCGACCAAGGATTATCGCCATGCAGAATTAAATAAGGTGCCTTCGCAACAACCGGCCATTCCAAGCCAGCGAGGCCTTGGAGGTGAAGCGAACGATGGTAGACTTCGACAGCATCAACGTCAGCCCGTTCTTGACGCGGTATGACATAGTGATGGAGAGCAAGGAATCGCCGCAGGACATCGCCGCGAGGATGTATCCCGAGGACCCGGCGCTGAAGAAGGTGGCGGAGGATATCGTGTTCCTTAGGGGCAAGAGCGTCGAGGGGGACGTCGAGGCCGCCCTGGCGAACCTGTCGCCGAACGAGGTCATTGACGGAGGCCTGCTCAGGGGCATCGAGATCGTGAGCGAGATCTACGACCGGGGGATCTACTATCTCCCGCACGTGATGGTCGCTGCCGATGCCTTCGACAAGGGGATCAAGGTGGCCGAGAGCAAGTTGAGCGGGGGACGGCAGACCAAGGGAACGGTGGTCATGCACGCTGCCGAGGGCGACCCCCACGACATCGGCAAGAACATCGCCGCCGTGATGCTCAGGTCCAATGGCTATGGCGTCATCGACATGGGCCGGGACGTGGCCGTCGACGATGTCGTGAGAACGGTGATGGAAAAGAAGCCTGCTGTGCTCACTGGCACCGCGCTGATGACCACCACTATGTCCGCCTTCCCCCGGGTCGCGGACAAGCTGAAGGAGAATGGGCTGGAGATCCCCTTCATCTGCGCCGGCGGCGCGGTGAACCGCGGCTATGTGGAGTCGTTCCCCATGGGCGTATATGCGGACAAGGCGGCCGAGGGGCCGCGGCTGGTATCCAAGGCCGTAGGAGGTTGGGACTGGAGAAAGATCAGGGAGAACTGGGACAAGCTGATCAGCGGCGGAGGAAAGACCGAGGAGGGATGAGATATGGCGACCAAGAGATTCACCAAGATGGAGTACGGCTCGGCGGATGAGATGATCTTCGGCGAGTCGAAGTACCCATTGTCATATGGCCTGGGCCTCAAGGTGGGCTCCGGGCCTATCGTACCGGAGATCAACTTCGCCCCCCGTCCCGGATCGGAGAAGACGCCTGAGAGCCTCAAGCGGGAGTACGTCGACTACATCACCAAGGACGTCTTGGACCGGGCCGTCACGCTGGGTTTCGCATCGGTGCAGCTGGAGAACGAATGGATCTCTCAGATGGGCTCGAACTCCGAGAAGTTCGCCAAGCCGATCGTGGAAGGGCAGAAGAACATGATGCGAAAGTACCACGACGAGTACGGGATTGCCTGTGCCATCCGGCACACCATCGCCGACCAGAGGGAGGGGGATGCCGGATTGCGGCCGGGGATGGACAGCAAGCACGCCTATCCCGAGAAGCTGCTGGAGTCCCTGGAGGTCGCCGCCAAGAACGGCGCCGACGTTCTGTCGATCGAATCGGTCGGCGGCAAGGAGATCGCCGACTACTCCGTGGTGCGCCAGGACATCAAGGGATGGCTGTTCGGTATCGGCTACCTCGGCAGCCTGGACATGGAATGGCTGTGGACTCAGATCGTGGACGTGGCCAAGAAGAACAAGGTCGTTCCCGGCGGCGACACCAACTGCGCCGGAGCGAACACCGCGATGTTCATGGCCGGCGGCTTCCTCGACAGGGACATTCCGAGGACATTCTCGGCCGTGACCAGGGCGATCGCATCCGCCAGGACGCTGGTGGCGATCGAGGTCGGCGCCACCGGTCCGGACAAGGACTGCGGCTACGAGGGGCCGATCGTCAAGGCGATCTCGGGGCGGCCGTCCTCCCAGGAGGGCAAGGGCGCCCAGTGCGCTCACGCCGACCTGATGGGTAATCTGGTCGCCCAGACCTGCGACCTGTGGTCCAACGAGTCGGTGGAGTACCACCCCGAGTTCGGCGGATCGTCCGTCCAGTGCTGGCTGGGAGTGATAGGCTACGAGGCCGCCCTGATGACCGCTTCCAAGCAGATGAAGACAGACAAGATGCTGCGTGACACCTACGTCGCCTCCGACCGCTTCCGTTCTCCGGAAGCGTTCATACTGTCATACGACAACGCGTACAGAATCGGCCAGGCCATAGTGGGGGCTGGCGACAGCTACTACCTGAGGGCCAAGGCCGCCGGTCTGAAGGCCGCGGAGCTCATACAGGCGTCCAACGATAAGGGGAAGCTCAAGCTGAGCAAGGAGGAGAAAGATGCCCTCAACCGGATCGTCGCCGACCTCAGGTCCCTGCCTGACGAAGAGGGCAAGTTCGTGGACTGGGCGCTCAAGGAGTACGCCAGTGTCCCGGCCTTCGAGCCGAAGAACTACGAGCTGTGATCGGCCCCCAGGACTGGCAAACCCCTTCCCGTTTATTTAAGTGCCCGGCCCCGCTCAGCCGATGATCTCCTGGCCTTTCATATAGGAGCGCAGGGCCTTCGGCACCGTCACCGTGCCATCCTTGTTCTGATAGTTCTCCAGAACGGCCACCATCGTCCTTGGCAGAGCGAGGCCGGAACCGTTGAGGGTGTGGACGAACTCGCTCTTGAGGTGCGGCTCGGGGCGGAACTTTATCCTGGCCCTCCGCGCCTGGAAGTCGGTGAAGCAGGAGCAGGAGGACACCTCCAGCCACTGGTCCGCGCCCGGTGAATGGGCCTCCAGGTCGTAGGTCTTGGCACTGGCGAAGCCCATGTCTCCGGTGCATAGCAGCAGCACGCGGTACGGCAGCTCCAGGCCCTGCAGGACCGCCTCGGCGTCGGAGCGCAGCGCCTCCAGGTCCTGGAACGAATTGGACGGATGAACGAACTTCACCAGCTCCACTTTGTTGAACTGGTGCACCCGGATTATGCCCCTGGTGTCAGCGTTCCTCCCCGCCTCGCGGCGGAACGACGGCAGGTACGCGGTGTACGAAAGCGGCAGCTGCTCCCGCTCGAAGATCTCATCCTGATGCATGTTGGTGACCGGCACCTCGGCGGTGGGGTTCAGCCAGAGGTCGTCCCTCTCGCACCAGTACATGTCGTCCTTCATCTTGGGGTACTGCCCGGTGCCGATGACCGCGCCGGTGTTGACGATGGCGGGGGTGAACACCTCCGTGTATCCCTGTTCATGGTGCAGATCGAGCATGTACTGGATCAGCGCCCTCTCCAGCCTGGCCCCGTCCCCCTTGAGGATGTAGAACCCGCTGCCGGTGATCTTGACCCCCCGCTGGAAGTCGATGATGTCGAGGTCCTCCCCGAGCTCGTAGTGCTTCTTCGGGATGAAATCGAACTTGCGCGCCTGGCCGTGCGATGCGACCATCCGGTTGCCGTCATAATCGCAACCGACCGGCACCGAGGCGTCGGGAACGTTGGGGATGTTGAGCACAACCTCGTCCCGCCGGGCCTCCAGCTCCAGGGCCGAGGCATCGAGCTGTTTGATCCTCTCGGCCACCTCCCTCATCTCGGCGATGCACTTCTGCTTCTCCTCGCCCTTCAGCTTTGGTATCTGCTCGGACGCGACGTTCCTCTTGTGCCGGAGCTGATTGGACTCTTCCACCAGGCGGCGCCACTCCCCGTCCAGGCTGAGAAAATTGTCAAGAGCCTCCTCCGAGTAATTGCGGTTACGCATCATGGTGCGAATTAGCTCTGGATCGCGCCTAATGAGATCAACATCCAACAAAGCCAGTCACCTTCACGAGTGAATCGCGTCTTTCCACAAAAAGCCTTGCCATCGAAGGCGCCGCGGGCGGGCCCGGGATACAGCTGATGGATGGGCCGAGGCGTTCTGCGACGGCATCCGGCGCTCAGCGCGCCGAACGGGTGTCGCACAGCAGGACGGTGAACCCCCGGACGTCCACCACCACGGTTCCGGAGCGCTCCGACAGCTCGGCGGCGACCTCGTCCACGCTCAGCTCGGAGTTGGGCAGCAGCCTTACCTTGACCAGCTTGGCCCTCTTGACCTGCGCCCGCACCTCTTCCACGACGCCGTCGGTCAGGCCCTCCTTCCCGATGTGGACCGTTGGCTCAAGCTCGCTGCCTTTTCCTATCAGTTGCTTTTTCTTTACCTTGTTCATTTTGCTCGCCCCTCTTCTCCCTGAGATATGGCGCCCTTCGCACCGCCCCGCAGGACAGGCAATGCACGACCACGCGATCGGAGCGTAGGCGGATCCGGCAGTTGCGTCCGGGGAGCAGTGCGACCATGCATTCCCGGCAGTACGATCGGTCCTTCAGCATCGGGGTGTTGGTGCGCATGCCGATCCTGCGGGCCAGCGTGACATACCGCCGGCTTCGTTCGGTCCGGCCCTCTCTCGCCTCGACGAGAGCAAGGTCAAGGAGCCGCCCCATGCGGGACATTGCGATGCCCCTCGCCTCTTGATTGGATATGCGCTTCTTCACCATCTGCCTACCAGCGCTGTGAGGGCAGGAAGGGCATTGCGCTGAAATAGCTTTGCATGTTCAGGCCGAGGCGAGCTCTTCGATGCCCAGGTCTTCATAGGTGAGTATGGTGACAGGGTACTCCCCCATGCTGAACACCAGCTCGTTGACGTCATCGACGGCCCAGGACGGCACGATCACTCCGACGTAGTAGCCGGCGTTCGCCGCCTCGTAGTACTGAAGAAGGGCGTCCGGGCGGCTCCAGCTGTCGTCCGTCTCCAAGAACTCGAACCCTACCAGCCGGCCGCCCTCGTTGAGGGTGAGCAGCGCCCAATCGCCCTCCTGCACCGAGCTGTCGATCTCCAGGTCGGGATTGTTCCTAAGAAGCATCTCCATGCGAAGTCGGATTGCATCCTCCAGGTCGAGCTGAACCATCGTTCAGACTTCTGTTCCGCGAGTATAACTATCTTGCTTCAGTCCAGCCCGGCCAGCTTCCGGAACGCCGTGGACTGCCCCTTGGTCATGGCCATGAGGCTGCCGACCATCACCGCTTCTATGATCTCTTCCTTGGTCGCGCCGACCTTGCGGGCCTGCGGTACGTGGACGTTGAGACAGTGCTCGCTTCCCAGCGCCGCGCTGGCCGAGACGGCCGCCAGCTCCATCTCCTTGATGGTGAGATGCTTCGGCTCTACGAGCAATCGCCCTGACAGTCCGGTATAGGCCATGAACAGGTCCGGGTATCCCGACAGGAACTGGGCCAGGAATGGCCGGAACCCATAGAAATCCTCTTGCTGCTGCAGCCGCCTCTCCACTTCCTCTTGCACTCCGCCCTGTTCGCTCATATGCGCCACCATCGGTATTGCGAATGTAAGTTGTTTTCGTCGCAGATATCATTTATCCACTCGATCCATATACAAAAACTATTATCTTAGTAACGTATCCCCGGGTCATATGGATGCATTGAGCATCTCCAGAGTAATGAACGATGACTACTGCGCGCGCATCCTCGTATGGGCGATGGAGACCCCTCGCACCGCGGCGGAGATGAGCGCCAGTTTAGGAATACCGATCTCAGCCTGCTACAGCCGCATCCACCATCTGGAATCGCTGCGTCTCTTGGAATGCGTGGAGCGGCGCCGTTCCCCGACCGGAAAGTTCATCTCGGTCTATAGCTCAAGGCTCCAAAAGGCCACCATATTCATGGACCGCGGTGCGGTAAGGGTCAAGATCGAGCTCGACGACGGAAAGGTGGAGGAGATGCCCCTTATCGACGAGTCCGATATGGTCTGAGCGAGCGCCAGTCGGTCGACTTGGCCATACTTGCGGCCCGACCAGAGCGCATAAATACAAGAACAATAATGTAAGCAGACCTTCACATCCTATTCAATAGGTGATTCAGCATGGCACGTAAACCCGGACGAATGTACAGACAGATCAGGGGTCAGGCTTTCACTCGCAGGGAGTACATGGGTGGAGTTCCCGCCTCCCGTATCAACAGCTTTGACCTTGGGACCGTCAACGGTGACTTCCCCATCGTAATGTTGCTCAAGATCAAGGAACCCTGCCAGATTAGGCACACCGCTCTCGAGGCAGCTCGTATCGCTGCCAACAGGACTCTCACCAAGGAGACCAGCATCGCTTCCTTCCATCTCAGGATAAGGCCGTACCCCCACATCGTGCTGAGGGAGCACAAGATGGCCACCGGCGCCGGCGCGGACCGTGTGTCGGGTGGCATGAGGGCTGCCTTCGGCAAGAACGTTGGAACCGCCGCCAGGGTGCAGAGCGACGATGTCATCATGAAGCTTCGCGTCACCCAGCAGGCGTTCCCGGCTGCCAAGCAGGCGCTGTGGAAGGCTTCCATGAAGCTCCCCTCCCCCTGCTACGTGGAGATCGAGAAGGGCGCTGAGCTCGTCTCGTGAAACCCCAACCAATTCCTTTCATTCTCATTTTTCGCAGGTGAGCGCCAGTGTATGATTTTCGCCTTGACGAAGTGTCTAGATGGATCATGGGGAAGGGCGCTCGCACCTTCGCCCTGCAGATGCCCGAGGGCCTGAAATCCCATGCCCAGGAACTGGGCCGAGAGCTGGAGGAAAGGACCGGCGGCAAATGCGTCCTCATCGCTGACCCCTGCTACGGCGCATGCGACGTGGACCAAAGCTTCACCGACTATGCAGATGTCCTGGTCCAGTTCGGCCATGCCGACATTCCGTCCATGCAGGCCGGCCCCGACGTCCTGTTCGTGGAGGTGTTCATGGACATGGACATCTCATCGCTGCTTCCCCGGGCGCTGCCGCTGCTCAAGGGTAGCGTCGGAGTGCTCACCACCGTGCAGCATGTCAGGATGATCCCTTCGGTGGTGAAATGGCTCGAATCGAACGGCCATACCGCCCTGGTGGGAAAGGGCGACAGCCGCATCGTCTTCGAGGGCCAGGTGCTGGGTTGCAACATCAGCGCCGTGGAGCCGCTCAAGGGCCGCGCGGACAGCTTCCTGTACATCGGAAGCGGCGACTTCCACCCGCTGAGCGTTGCGATAGAGACCGACCGCCCGGTGGTGGTGATCGATCCGCTCATGCAAGAGGTGAGAGAGCTCAGCGAGCTTCGCGAGAGGATACTGCGGCAGAGGCACGGTGCGATCGTTCGCGCCTCGGAGGCAAAGCGTTTTGTCATCCTGGTCTCCACCAAGGTGGGGCAGAGGCGGCTGGGCATGGCGTGGGACCTCCGCCGCATGCTGGAAGAGAACGGCCGCTCGGCCGACGTCATCGTTCTGGAGGAGTTCCACCCCGACCGGCTGCTGCCCTTCGATGCCGATGCTTTCGTCTCGACGGCATGCCCCCGCATCGCCATCGATGATTATCTTCGGTATCCCAAGCCGCTGCTGACCCCGGTGGAGGTGGAGATCGTCCTCGGGCTGAGGAGCTGGGACGATTACCGTCTGGACAGCATCACTGGTGAGGCGTCGGGACAAGAGTGACCTCGACCTGCGCCACGTTGCGGAAGGGCGCCATGAGGTTCGCTTCCTTTTCGAGCTGTTCGGCCTCCGAGTCATCCAGCGTATGGTGGGGGCGGAGCTCCAGGCGGAGCGTGGCCCCTTTCTTCTGCGGCCTCCACGTTCCGGCCACCTCGCCGTCGATAAGGACCGCGCCGGGCGAACCGGCAGCCTTCCACATCTCCTGGCGTCGACTCGGCTCTGGAACGATGATGGATCGATCACGCTGCTGCAGGTAGGGGTCGTGGGGCGGAAGCAGGCGCGCGCCTTCGGGAATGCGCGCTTCGTCGAATAGGTTCATCTGCTCATCGAGCAGCCATAATGTCCTGCCGTCGAGCGTCACCTCGCTCATTTCCCCCTCGGCCATTGACCACAGTCGGGTGGCATGCTCGATGCCGACGCCGCTCCACTCTGCGAAGTAGCGCTCGGTGGAGGGCCCATAGCAACGCAGGTAGCGGCGGACCAGCTCCCGGCAGTCCACCTCTTCGTCAACGCTGTAGCCGAGCCACTGCCGCGTGAGGGCGATCGGCGATCTCCCGCCGCGATGCTCGGCGAAGCACACGACCCCGCTCATGCCCAGGACGTAAAGTGCGAAGCGCACCATCGCCTCTCCCTTCGTCATGCCGTCGTATTCGATGGCCGTCTGAGTCCAGATCTCTTGCTGAGCATCGTTCAACCGAGGAGCGATGCGCCTCGCGGAGAGGGCGGCCAGCTCCGTCTTCGGCATCTCGTTCCCGCCCAATTCAGCGGTCACCGCTTCTTCGGCCAGGCGGTAGAGCTGTTGCATCGACAGTCCAATCTCATCGATGAGAGGGGCCGCGCCGATGACGACCTCGACGAGAGAGCGGTCGTCCGGCTGCAGGCAGCGTCCGAAGATTGCTGCCTGTGATGTCGGGAAGAGGTGAGGCGAGGCCCTCATGCTCCATGCCTCCAGCATCGAGCGGTCTTCGTAGAGGGCTCTATGCAGCATCTCCGGCGTCAGGCCGTCCACTCTGGCCAGTAGAGAAAGTGCTCCAGAGCCGGGAGGGGTGTTCTGCACGGCGCAGGCCCCGGCGGCATCGAGCATCCTTTCCGGAGGAAGCCGCTCGGAGAGGTGGTGGCCCGACAAGCGATAGCCGAGCACCCTTTGTCTTTCGGAATCGGTCAGCATATCGTTCTCATGGCAGATTGTTGTCGCGCGGCTTAAGCGCTTTGCGCTGCGCGTCCTGGCCGCGGCGGCTCCGCCTCCTGCGGCGAAGCAGGCTACGGCGCACAGACCTCGTCAGAAGCGGGGCAACAATGATAATCATTCCAGGCAATCACCGGCAGATGCTCACAGCCGAGTCCATATATCTTCGCGCGCAGCGCTCCGGCCTCCGTATCGGCCTCGGGGTCGGCAAGGACGTGGAGAAGGCGATGGAAGCGAAGGTGGACGCGGAGGACCGCGGATTCTCCGATGTCCTGCTCTACAACGACGCCAGCATGCTGGCGGAGGACCTTCTCAACGGCAAGATCGATGCAGCGGTGCGCGGCGACATCGATTCCAACCGGGCCATGGGCGCGGTGAGGAAGGCCTTCCAGGTGACCAAGGTGCTCAGGGCGGCGTTCATGCAGCCCCGCGAGGGCAGGCTCTTCCTCCTCGCCCCGGTAGGGATCGACGAAGGCTGGAGCATCGCCGAGAAGGTGGAGATCGCCCGTCTGTCGGCGAGACTGATGCGGCGGCTGGACATCGAGCCGGAGATCGGTTTCATGTCGGGCGGCCGCACCTCGGACAAGGGACGCATGGCCGAGATCGACCGCAGCATCGAGGCGGCGGAGGCGGCGACGGAGATCGCCATCTCGGAAGGCATCAGGGCGAGGGACGTCCAGGTGCTGATCGAGAACGCCGCCCGGGACTGCGATGTGGTGATCGCTCCCGACGGCGTCTCCGGGAACCTGATCTTCCGCACCCTGCACTTCCTGGGGGGCGCGGCCGCGCTGGGGGCTCCGGTGCTCAACATCGACAAGGTGTACATCGACACCTCAAGGGCCAAGTCCTCCTACGGGGACTCCATCGCCCTGGCGTGCGCCCTGGCGTCCATCCGCTGAAGCGGGCCTGGGCGGTGCTCAGAAAGACACATATAATGATAATGGCGTCCTTGGCCACATGCGCATAGCCATTGATGGCAATTACTCCGGGATACGGTTCTCGGCCTCACATTTCATCCCCGGCCATGACAAGTGCGGGCGTCTGCACGGCCATTCCTACGTTCTCCATCTGGTGTTGCACGGCGACGTCGGCGGCAACGGAATGATCATGGACTTCGTGGACCTCAAGAAGGCCCTCAAGACCATGGTCGATGAGCTGGACCATCGCGTCCTCCTCCCGGGACGATCTGCCGAGGTCACGATAACGCAGGGCAGCGAGGTCGAGGTCCAGGTGGGGAGCAAGCGCTATGTGTTCCCGGCCGAGGACGTCGCCATCCTGGATGTGGCGCAATGCAGCGCAGAGGAGATGGCCGGGATGGCGCTGGAGCGCCTCATCCGAGAGATCGAGTTCACCCCCAACGTCCGCTACGTCGAGGTTGGCCTCGACGAGGAGCGGGGGCAGACCGCATGGGCGGGCCGGGAGCTGCGGCCATGAAGGCCGTCGTCCTGTTGTCCGGCGGCCTGGACAGCACCACGGTGCTGGCGTACGCCCTATCGCAAGGCTACGAGGTAACGGCGCTGAGCGTCCGCTATGGGCAGAGGCATTCCCGGGAGCTCGATTCGGCCCGGGCGGTGGCGAAGCACTACGGCATCAAGAACCACGTCGTTCTGGACCTGGACCTCTCGTACCTGCGCAACAGCGCGCTCGTCTCCAAGGAAGTCGACGTCCCGATGCGCGACTCGGCGGAGGGCATCGGCAGCGAGATCCCGGTGACGTACGTGCCTGCCAGGAACATCCTGATGCTGAGCCTTGCCGCCGGCCTGTGCGAGACCGAGGGCGGAGAGGCCATCTTCATAGGGGCCAACGCCGTCGACTACTCTGGGTACCCCGACTGCAGGCCGGAGTTCTTCCATGCTTTCGAGGAGGTGCTCAGGGTCGGGACCAAGGCGGGGGTGGAGGGGCGCCCGATACGGATCGAGACGCCCATTCTTCGAATGTCAAAGGCCGACATCGTCCGTCTGGCCAAGAAGCTCGGGGCGCCGCTGGAGCTGACCTGGTCCTGCTACAACGGCAAGGAGAAGGCCTGCGGCCGGTGTGAGTCGTGCCTCCTCCGCCTGAAAGGCTTCGAGGAGGCCGGGGAGACGGACCCGGTGCCTTACGAGGTGGTGGCATGAAAGTGATCGAGACGTTCGTCTCGCTGCAGGGCGAGGGCGTACTGATGGGCACGCCCACCACTTTCGTCCGCTTTGAGGGATGCAACCTCGACTGCAAATGGTGCGATACGAAGTATGCGAGGGAGGGCGGGAAGGAGATGTCGGCGAACGAGGTCCTGGATGAGGTGGAGCGATTCGGCGTTCCCTTCGTGTGCCTCACCGGCGGAGAGCCGATGCTGCAGGACGACATCCTGGTGCTGGTCGAGGACCTCCTCGATTCGGAGCATCATGTGTCCATCGAGACCAACGGCTCCCTCCCGCTGGACACGCTGCCGAACTCCGAGGACCTCCTCATATCCATGGACGTGAAATGTCCGTCGTCGGGCATGAGCGACTCCCTCCACCGCGACAACCTGGAGTTCCTAGGCCCCCGGGACCAGCTCAAGTTCATCATCGCCGATCGCGTCGACTACCTGTTCGCCAAGAAGGTCCTTCGCGAGAACGAGATCAATTGCCCGATCATCATGACCCCCGTCGGCGGCACCGAACTGAAGGACCTGGCATCCTGGGTGCTGAACGACCGGCTGTGGGTACGGGTGCTGCCGCAGCTGCACAAGCTCATCTGGGGAGAGAAGAGAGGGGTCTGATCTCGCCGTTGCATCGGTTCGCCCCATCAACGATCTTCGTTCCCCTCTTCCTTCAGCACCCTCTCCTCGCTCGACCGAGAGATGGCCGCGCCGACGATCGAGAGCACGCCGCCGAAGGACACCGCGATGGCCACGGACCTGGCTAGCTCATCGGCCAGAGGGCCGCCGGCGATGGCTCCGTAGTCCATCGACCCCATCATGAGGGTCATGAGTATGGTGGCCGTTGATATTCCCATGGCCATGCTCAGGTTCCTGGTGGTGGCCTGGATGCTCGATGCTAGTCCGCTCTTCTCCCTTGGCAGCGCCAGCATCATCTCGCTGTTGTTCGGCGTCTGGAACAGGCAACTGCCGACTCCCATGAGAAAGAACGCTGCCACGGTCAGCAGGACGTTGACAGTCAGGAACCCGTATGCCATGATGAAGAAGCCGCCGGCGCGGACGATGTGGCCGGCGCTCGCGTACGGGCGGAACCGCCTGGCGTCGTACATGCGGCCGACCAGAGGGGAGCCGAACATGGTCACCGCTGGAAGCACCATGAAGATCAGGCCCACGATGGTCGCTTCGTAGTTGAGCACGCCCTCGTAGTAGAACGGGCCGAGGATGGTCACCATGCTGAACGACAGGAAGAACATGACCATGCTCGCCCCGACCAGGGTGAACCGCTTCACCCCGAACACCGAGATGTCCATCAGCGGATGTTGCACCTTCCTCTCCTGGCGGACGAACAGGACGATGGCTGCCACGAAGGCGGCGAGGCCGATGACGATCTCTGGCGTCACCGCTCCGCTCTGCCCCACCCATCCGAGGGTGAGCATCAGCGAGGCCATGGATACGACCCACAGCACCGCTCCGCGATAGTCCATGTGCAGGCGGTCCACGAGTATCTCATCGATCCTCAGGACCTTCACCGCCACGATCGCCGCCACCGCGCCGATGGGGACGTTGATCAGGAAGATGGATTGCCATCCCACGGTGCCGACCAGGAAGCCGCCGATGACCGGGCCGAGCATGCCTCCCACCGCCACGGTGGAGCCGAGGAACCCCATGGCCCTTCCCCGGTCACGGACGTCGAACGACCGGAACACGATGGACGTCGACACGCTGAACAGCATGGATGCCCCGATGCCCTGCACCACCCGGAACAGGACCAGCTGCTCCAGGTTGGCGGAGAGGGCGCACAGCAGCGATGCCACGGTGAAGGCCGCCAGCCCGGCGGTGAACATTCTGGCCTGTCCGGTGCGTTCGGACACCTTGCCGGCGATGATGAGGAAGCAGGTCTGCGTCAGAAGATAGGCGGTCACCACCCATTGGGCATCCGCTACGGCCACGCCGAAGTCGGAGGTGATGGCCGGCAGCGCGATGTTGAGTGCCACCGCGTCCAGTACCGACATGAAGACCCCCACCATCACGATGGCTAGGGCGACGTACCTTCCGTTCATCGCCCCTGGTCCTTTCATGCCCTCCGCCAGAGCGAGAGGACGGAGTTAAATGTTGCGTTCTGGGGACCCTCGGAACGTTCCTGGCCAGGGTCGCGCGCGCGGCCTCGGCCGGTCCCTGCAATCTTAATATATATCCGCTCCGTTCATAGGGAATGAGTCAGTCCATGAACAGCGACCACGGGCAAGAACCACTGTTGATTTTGCGCGCGTTCTAGTCTCATCGCTGAACCCCTGGGCTAACTGAGGCGATTCTATGGTCGACCGAGGTAAGCTAGAGCAAGCACTGTCCTGCCAACCCCGTTCCCTCGACAGGAAGAGGGTGTTCACCAGTCCATACAATGCCCGTGTCATCTCTCCGGGCCTGCCGTCCGCGGTCACGGTGTTAGATACCACCCTCAGGGACGGCGAGCAGACGCCGGGCATAGCGCTGTCCATCGAGGACAAGGTCAAGATAGCGCGGGCGCTCAGCGATCTCGGGGTGGACGTCATAGAGGCCGGCTTCCCCGCATCGTCAGCAGGGGAGCGGGAAGCGATAGGGGAGATCGCGGCCGAAGGCCTCGATGCGCGCATCTGCGGCCTCGCCCGCTGCAACAAGAGGGACATCGACGCGGCCCTGGACTGCGGACTGGATTACATTCACACGTTCATCGCCACTTCCGACACCCATCTCCAGTACAAGCTGAAGATGACCCGGGAAGAGGTCAAGGCCAAGGCCGTGGAGGCAATCGAATACGGCAAGTCGCACGGGCTCACGGTCGAGTTCAGCTGTGAGGACGCCACCCGCACCGACCTCGATTTCCTCAAGGAGATGCATGTGGCGGTCCAGGGGGCGGGGGTCGACAAGATCAACGTGCCGGACACGGTGGGAACGATCGGCCCTCCGGCCATGGAATACCTCATCAAGGAGCTCGTAACGGTGACCAGGGTGCCGATCTCGGTGCACTGCCACGACGACTTCGGGCTCGCGGTCGCCAACACCCTGGCGGCGGTCAGAGCGGGCGCACGCCAGGTCCATGTGACCATGAACGGCCTCGGCGAGAGGGCCGGGAACGCGTCGCTCGACGAGACGGTGCTCGGCCTCATGGCCTTCTACGAGGTGGGCACCAACATCGACACCTGCCTCATCGGCCCCACCTCCAGGGTAGTGTCCCGCCTCACCGGCTACGCCGTTCCGCCCACCAAGGCCATCGTCGGCGCCAACGCCTTCGCCCACGAGTCCGGCATCCACGTCCACGGCGTCATGGGCGCCCCGTCAACGTACGAGGCGTTCGGGCCAGAGCTGGTCGGGGTGCAGAGAAACATCGTCATGGGCAAGCACACCGGAGCGCACAGCGTGCGGACCAAGCTGTCCGAGTACGGCATCGATCTCGACGACGAGCAGGTGGAGCACGTGGTGGAGATGGTCAAGAAGCTCGCCGACTCCGGAAAGGATGTGGACGATGCGGAGCTCGTAGCTCTGGCGTCCCACATACTGGGCAGGAGGGAGTCGCAGAAGGTAAAGCTAAAAGAGTTCGCTGTCTTCACCGGTATGAACACCACCCCCACCGCGGTCGTGTCGATCGAAGTGAACGGCGAGAAGAAGATCGGCTCCTCGACGGGCATCGGCCCCGTGGACGCGGCCCTCAACGCCATAAAGCTGGTGATGGGCAACGACATCCATCTCGTGGAGTACCGCCTCAACGCTATCACCGGCGGCAGCGACGCGCTGTGCGAGGTGAGCGTGAGGGTGGCGAAGAACGGAGAAAAGACGATAATGTCTATAGGGAAGGCCATCGGTTCGGACATAGTCCAAACATCGGTGGACTCCACCATGGAGGCCCTTGACCGCCTCTACTGCAGGAAGGAATGATAATGGCTAAGACAATTTCCGAGAAGATCCTGTCCGCCCGCTCCGGCGTGGACGCCTATGCTGGTCAGATCGTAGAAGCGGAGATCGACTACGTGATGGCCAACGACGTCACGGCGCCCCTGGCGTTCCGCGAGTTCGAAGGCCTGGAATGCGAACCGGTGAGGGACAAGATCGTGCTCATCCCCGATCACTTCGTCCCCAACAAGGATATCGCTTCAGCCGAGCAGGCCGCCGAGATGCGGCGGTTCGTGCAGAAATGGAAGCTGCCCAACTACTTCGAGGTGGGCCGCGGAGGAGTGTGCCACCAGGTCATGGTGGACGAGGGCTTCGCCGCCCCCGGCCGCCTCATCGTGGGCGCGGACTCGCACACCTGCACGTATGGGGGCATCAATGCCTTCTCCACCGGCATCGGCTCCACCGAGGCGGCTGCGTGCTTCGCCGAGGGCCGCCTGTGGTTCAAGGTCCCCGAGGCCATCAACGTAAAGCTTACGGGAATGTTCAAGAAACAGGTCTCCGGAAAGGACCTCATCCTCAGGATCATCAGCGACATCGGGGTCGACGGTGCGAACTACAAGGCGTTCGAGTTCTCCGGCCCCGGCGTGGCCAACATCCCCGTCAACGACCGCCTGACGGTCAGCAACATGGCCATCGAGGCCGGCGGCAAGGCGGGCATATTCCCGTGCGATTCCGCTACCGAGGCATACCTGAAGGGCCGCGTCAGGGGAGACTACTCCCCGGTCTCGGCGGACGAAGGCGCCGATTACAGCCGGACGCTCGAGTACGACCTTGGCGAGCTAGACTACATGGTGGCGTTCCCTCACCTGCCGAGCAACGGCAGGGTGGTCGGCGAGGTCGACGTTCCTATCGACCAGGCGTTCCTCGGCTCCTGCACCAACGGAAGGATCGAGGACCTGCGGGTCGCGGCCGCGATCATCAAGGGCCGAAAGGTCCGCGACGGCGTCCGCATGATCGTCGTGCCTGCTTCCACTGAGGTATACCAGCAGGCCATGGACGAAGGGCTGCTGTCCATATTCGCCAGGGCCGGAGCGTTCGTGTCCGGGCCGACCTGCGCCGCCTGTCTGGGCGGGCACATGGGCGTCCTGGCCAAGGGAGAGAAGTGCGTATCCAGCACCAACCGCAACTTCATCGGGCGGATGGGGCACCAGGGCTCGGAGGTCTATCTGGCCGGGCCTGCGGTGGTGGCGGCCAGCGCGGTCGCTGGCAGGATCGTCGCACCGGAGGTGCTGTGATGGAACAATTAAGAGGAAAAGTATGGTCGTTCGGCGATCACGTCGATACGGACCAGATCATCCCGGCGGAGAGGCTGCTCAGCGACAACAACGACCGGCTGGGCGAGTTCATGTTCGAGAAGGTCCGCCCCGGAATGACCGGACAGGTCAGCAAGGGCGACGTCATCGTGGCGGGAAAGAACTTCGGCTGCGGCTCGTCGAGGGAGCACGCTCCCCGGGCGCTGCTGCAGGCCGGCATCACCGCCGTCGTGGCGGAGTCGTTCGCCCGCATCTTCTACCGCAA
>DATD01000013.1:158202-161228 GCA_002504525.1 Methanomassiliicoccus sp. UBA345 | reverse complement strand
CGTGCTCACGCACGCCGGAAAAACTTTGCCAGGCACTCTTCTGCCCATTAATTCAACACGCTTCCCGGTCTGAAAAATGGTGCATAATAAATAATGCCTGCTCAAGTACAAATTTTCCAGCAAGCGCTAGAACATGGGGAAGCGCAGGTTATTGGGGGAAGGTTTGATGATAGAGATCAGATTCCATGGAAGAGGGGGACAGGGAGCGGTTCTGGCTTCTGAGATCCTGGCCAGGGCCGCCATAATGGAAGGGCTGAGCGCATCAGCGTTCCCATTCTTCGGTGTCGAGCGCAAAGGTTCGCCGGTCACGGCGTTCTGTCGCATCGACCGCCGCCCCATCCGCCTCCACACCGGCATATACGAACCGGACCACGTGGTCGTGCTCGACCAGGCGCTCATCCGGCTCACCGACGTGCTCTCCGGACTAAGGGAGAACGGAACGGTGCTGGTGAACTCGTCCAAGACGCCGGCGGAACTCGGTATGCCGGCCGAGCGTTCGGTCGCGGTCGTCGACGCAACGTCGATAGCATTGGCAAGGCGGCTCGGCTCCAGGTCGTCACCCATCGTCAACACTGCCATCCTGGGGGGGCTGGCGAGGCAGTTGGACATCGTGCCGATCGAGGCGGTGGTGGAGGCCATCAAGGACATGGCGCCGGCTAAGAAGGAGGAGAACGCCCAGGCCGCGATGGACGCATACATGCAAGGGGGGATATGAATGTACGAGACGTACCGCGACCTGCCGCCCATCCAGGTCACCACTCAGAGCACCGAGGACATGCCGACCGGGACTTGGAGAACGTTCCGGCCCGTCATCGACGAAGAGAAGTGCAACAACTGCTACTTCTGCTGGAAGTTCTGCCCGGACCTCAGCATCGTGGTGCGAGAGGAGGGCGATCATCCTTCGGTAGATTACGTCCACTGCAAGGGATGCGGCATATGCGCCAACGAGTGCCGGGCGGGTGCCATCGTCATGGAGAGGGAGCCGCTATGATCCACGCCATCACCGCCAACCACGCCGCCGCGCTGGCCGCCAAGCTCGCCAGGGTGGAGGTCGCAGCGGTCTATCCGATCACCCCGCAGACCACCATATCGGAGAAGCTGGCCGACATGGTCTCGAACGGCGAGATGGACGCTCGCTTCCTTCTCATGGAGAGCGAGCATTCCGCGATGTCGGCGCTCATCGGCGCCTCGTACGTCGGGGCGAGAACGTTCACCGCAACGTCGTCGCATGGACTGGCGCTCATGCACGAGGTGCTGATGTGGGCCTCCGGAGTGAGACGCCCGATCGTCATGCCGGTGGCCGCTCGGACCATCGGGGGGCCGTGGAACATCTGGGGCGAGCATATGGACGTCATCACCGAAAGGGACGTGGGTTGGATGCAGTTCTACTGCGAGAACAACCAGGAGGTCCTGGACACCGTCCTGATGGCATACAAGGTGGCGGAGGACCCGTCGGTCATGCTGCCGGCCATGGTCGTCGTGGACGGCTTCATCCTCACTCACACCGTGGACGCCGTCGACGTTCCCGATCAATCCCTGGTCGACAAGTACCTGCCCAAGTTCGCTCCGGACCCCGTGCTCGACATGGACGACCCGCGCCGCTTCGGCGGTCTGGTCATGCCGGACTGGTGGACCGAGTTCCGCTACCGCATCGCCACTGACATGGAGGGGGCGAAGGAGCGCATCAGGGAGGCGGACCGTGAGTTCGGACGGCTGTTCGGCCGCTCCTACGGCGGCCTGGTCGAGGAGTATCGCACCGGCGATGCGGACGCCGTGCTGGTGGTGGCCGGTTCGGCCGCCGGCACCGCCAAGGAGGTCGCCGACCGTCTGCGCGAGGAAGGCCTCAGGGTGGGCGTCGCGCGCATCCGGGTGTTCCGGCCGTTCCCTTCCGAGGAGATAGCTCGGCTATCGTCAAAGAAAGTTGTCGGCGTCTTCGACCGTAGCTTCACCTTTGGCGACGGGGGCGCGATGTTCAACGAGGTGCGCTCCGCCATGCACGGTTCCGACAACATCATGAAGAACTACGTCGGAGGACTGGGCGGGCGTGACGTCACCGCGGCGCACATGGAATGGATCTTTCGCAACATGATAGACATCGGAGAGAGCGGACTGGACCGCAAGATCGAATGGGTCGGGCTGAGGGACGGTTCGGGGAGGTGGTAACATGGCAGACAATGAAAAGAGAGGAACGTTCACCATACCAAGCCAGGAACTGATGTACCCTGGCCATAGCGCCTGCCCCGGCTGTGCGGAGCCGATCGCCATGAGGCTGCTTCTCAAGGCCCTGGGACCGAGGACCATCATGAACATCCCGGCGGGCTGCTGCGCCGTCATACCCGGGGTTTGGCCGCGGTTCTCCCTCCGCGTTCCGCTGATCGATCATGCCTTCGAATGCACCGGAGCCACCTCGTCCGGCATACGGGCGGCGCTGGACGCGAAAGGCATGGACGACGTCACGGTCGTCGGCTGGGCCGGCGACGGCGGCACCGTGGACATAGGATTGCAATCGCTGTCAGGTGCCGTCGACCGTAGGACCGACTTCCTGTACGTCATGTACGACAACGAGGCGTACATGAACACCGGCGCGCAATGCTCCGGTTCCACTCCCTGCGGCGCCTGGACAACCACCACGCCGTCGGGCAAGGACATCATGCGCCGCAGCGGGAAGAAGCGCATCCTGGACATGATGGTCGACAACGGGATAGTGTACGGAGCCACCGCCAACGTCGCCTATCCCGAGGACCTGGTGGAGCGAGTGAGGACAGCCAAGAACATTCGCGGGCCGAAGTTCCTTCACATCCTTTCGCCGTGCCCCTCGGGATGGAAGATGGACCCGTCGAAGACCATCGAGGCTGCTTCCCTAGCCACTCGCACCGGGATGTTCCCCCTCTACGAATATCGTGACGGCCAGTACCAGTTCACCAAAGAGATTAAGAACCGGAAGCCGGTTGAAGAATATCTTCGCCTCCAGGGGCGTTTCAGGCATCTCTCCCCGGCGCAGGTCGCCGAGGTCCAGGAGCTCGTCG
>DATD01000013.1:113896-157918 GCA_002504525.1 Methanomassiliicoccus sp. UBA345 | reverse complement strand
AGGCTGCTGGCAGACAGCGGGAGACTTCTACTCCTGGGCAACGAGGCGATCACCAGAGGGCTGATAGAGGCGGGCGTCGGCCTCGCGGCGACATATCCGGGAACGCCGTCCTCGGAGGTCGGAAAGCTCTTGGAGGACCTCGCCGCCCCGGCGGGGATGTACTTCGAGTACTCGGTGAACGAGAAGGTCGCCATGGAGGTGGCCGGCGCTGCCGCCATATCCGGCGTCCGTTCGTTCGCGTTCATGAAGCATGTCGGCGTCAACGTGGCGAGCGACGCCTTGTTGACGCTCGCCTACACCGGCGTCCGGGCCGGCATGGTGGTCATGACCGCCGACGATCCATCATGCCACAGCTCCCAGAGCGAGCAGGACAACCGCTACTATGCTAAATTGGGCCTGCTGCCGATGCTTGAGCCGTCCAGTCCGGCCGAGGCAAGGGACATGGTGGTCGAAGCATACCGCATATCGGAGCTTTTGTCGGTCCCGGTCATACTGAGGACCACCACCAGGGTGAACCATGCCCGCGGGGTCGTGGACCTTCATAAGGCCCCTAGGCCGGTGGCCAAGAGCACCTTCGAGAAGGACCCCAAGCGCTTCGTTACCGTTCCCGCGAACGCGAGGACGCTGCGCATCGAGCAGCTGAAGCGGATGGAGCATGCGCTCAAACTGTCCGAGACATCAACGCTCAACCACATCATCGGAACGACCTCGCGCCTCGGGGTGATCGCCAGCGGCGTTTCGTTCACGTACGCCAGAGAATGGTTGAATGACGTAGAGATCCTCAAACTGGGCTTTACCAGCCCGGTTCCGGAGGAAAAGGTCCGGAAGTTCCTGGCGTCGAAGGAGAAGGTCGTCATCCTCGAGGAGCTGGAGCCGTACCTGGAGGACGAGGTCCGCCGCATCGCGCAGCAATATCATCTCAACGTCGACATACTGGGCAAGAGGACTGGTCATCTTCCTCGCGCGTTCGAGTACTCGCCCGACCTGATACTTTCGCTGAAGGACATCCTGCCGGTGAAGTCCGAACGTCTGCCAGTATCGCAGCCGGACACGCCGCTCCCGCCGCGGCCGCCGGTGCTGTGCGCCGGATGTCCGCACCGCGCCTCGTTCTATGCGGCCAAGAAGGCGGCCGGTCCCAAGGGGGCGATCTATTCGACGGACATCGGATGCTACACCCTGGGGGTTCAGCCGCCCATGCAGTGCGCCGATCTCACGCTGTGCATGGGCTCCAGCATCGGGGCGGCCGGTGGCTTCGCTCAGGTGACCGATCAAAAAGTGATTGCGTTCATCGGCGACTCCACTTTCTTCCATGCGGGCATTCCGCCGCTCATCAATGCCGTCTATAACAAACACGACTTCGTGCTGGTCATCCTGGACAACAGGACGACGGCCATGACGGGCCATCAACCCAATCCCGGCGTGGGAAGGGAGCACGGCGGCATCGAGACTCCCGCTCTTCCGCTGGAACCCATCGTCCGGGCCTGTGGCGTGGATCATGTCAGGACCGTCGATCCCTACGACCTCAAGACCACTGTCGAGGCCATGAAGGAGGCCGTCGCGCACGACGGGATGTCCGTTGTGATCGCGGAGCATCCATGCCCGCTGCTGAAGCGCAAGGAAGGAAAGCTTACGCGTTCGGCGTATGGCATCGACCAGGGCAAGTGCGTCCGCTGCTACACCTGCGTGTCGCGGCTGTCGTGTCCGGCCATCAGCAAGGACGGCGAGAACGTCGTCATCGACGTGACGATGTGCATCGGCTGCGGGGTGTGCGCGCAGGTGTGCCCAAAGGGCGCCATCGGGGTGAGGGAATGAAATACAACATACAGCTCGTCGGAGTGGGCGGCCAGGGCGTGCTGCTCGCCTCCACCGTCCTGGGCAATGCGGCGGTGGCGGAGGGCATGGAGGCCGTCATGTCCGAAGTGCATGGAATGGCGCAGCGGGGAGGCAGTGTGCAGTGCTCGGTGCGCATCGGCCGTGAGATCTATTCTCCGCTTATCCCAAAGGGCGGGGCCGACCTGCTGCTGGGCTTCGAGCCGGCGGAGACGCTTCGCAGCGTCACATCGGCCAGCAAGGACAGTTATATCATAACGAACACCGCGCCGGTCGTCCCCATAAGCGTGTCCATCGGGCAGGGCACCTACCCGCCGCTGGAAGAGATACTTGAAGCACTCCGTTCCGTCAACGATCACGTGGTGGCGATCGATGCTACGGCCAAGGCGATCGAGGCTGGGCGAGCGATCACGGCCAACGCCGTGCTCATCGGCGCCATTGCGGCGGTGAAGGGGTTCCCGCTGTCCAAACAGCGCGTCCTCGATGCGCTTCTGGCCGCGGTCCCGGCCAAGGCCAGGGACGTGAACGTGAGGGCGTTCGACCTCGGCTATCAGGAAGTGAGGAGAGAGTAAGAACGGCTCACTCTATCGGTGCCACCAGCTGCGTCCCGTAGCCGATGACGACCTTGCCGTAGCCGCGCATCTCGTCATCGAGCTCGGCGTCGCCGGTGTCGACCCTCATCATCTTTGTCTCTTTCATCTTCAGAGGGGTCGCCACCACGATGATGTTCCTTACACCCACCCGGCGTATGACGCGCGGCGAGATCTGTTGGTTCCCCCGGCCGAATATGAACCCCTGAGCACCGATGGGCGTGACAACGATCCTCGCGTCCTCGGCATCGCCCAGCAGACGCAGTATGCCGTTCTCGTCCACATCCCTGGCGAGCTGAACGCCGTCCTTGTAGACGTCGACGCCCAAAAGCGTCTTCTGGATGCCGAGCGCCCTGCCGACCGCTTCGACCGTCGTTCCAGGGCCGAGGATGTATAACGTTCCTGGCATGACCGTCTCGGCGATGTAGCGGGCCACTGCCTCCTTGTGCTCCTCCTCGGTGCCGCCCCCGATCATCAGCTTGAACGGCTGGATCAGTCCAGGGTCCTCGGGGATGCGCATGAAACCATACAGGCTGGCGCTTAACCGCCCCTGACGAAACTCCGTCTCATCGATGTCCATGACCTCGGCCATGCGGGTCGGCAGTTCGTCCACGCGCATCCGGCGTAGAAGGAGGCCGGCGTCGCGCGGGGTGTTGGCGAAGACGCCGGAGTGCATCTTGACCCCGGAGGGTATGCCGATGACGGTGACGGTGTCGCTGACGGCATCCATGACGTCCCTGGCCGTGCCGTCCCCGCCTGCGAACATCAGAACATCGATGCCCGCATCCCTCAGCGCCCTTGCTGCCAGCACGGTGTCCTCCGGCTTGGTGATATGCCCCGGATCGTACACGACAATCATATGGTCGATCAGGTTCTTCAGGACGTCCTCTCCCATATCGCCTCCGGCGGTGAGGAACTCGTACGCCTCAAGGTCGCCGGCAGCATTGAGTGTCTCGGCCGCCCGCCTCGACGCTATGGGAACGGCGCCGCGTCTGAGCGCCTCGTCCAGCACCTCTGTGGAATCAGTGCCCTTGAGGCCCACGGAACCGCCTATGCCGGCTATGGGGTTGATCAGCAAGCCCACCTTCATCAACGATGGATGAGCAAGCCCTGAATTAATGTTTGGTGAAAAATGGAGGGGGGCGGGAGGTACGCCCTCCACGCCCATTCCCTTTAACGGGTAAGGAATTGGGGTGCGATGCCCGGGGCGAAAGGCATCTTCCGATCGATCGCCACGGACTCGGCCCGGATGATCTCCGGCATAGTGGCCGAGATCGGCTTGGCCATCCTGATGGTTTCGACCTCCATCATGGTCTCAGAGACCTCCTGGCTTATCTGCTCCTGCAGCTGCCGGGAGATCCTCTCGCTGAGCGAGCCTATGAGGTTGTTGACGGAGCGCTCGATGATGCCGAAGCACTCGGAGATGGTGCAGTCGCCGGCCAGGTTGAGCAGCCGATCGTTCTCCAGGATGATGACGTTGGACGCGGCCTGCTTCAGCCGGCGGATCCCTTCCCTGGCGACCTCCTTGCGGCCGCCCTCGTGGGAAAAGGGATTGATGGCGATGGCGAAGGTAACGGCATTTGCCTCCCTGGCGATCTCTGCGACCACCGGGGCGGCACCCGTGCCGGTCCCGCCGCCCATGCCTGCCACGATGAACACGATGTCGCTGTCCTTGATGTGCTTGGAGATGGCGCCCCGGGCAAGCTCAGCGCAGTGCTCCCCCACCTCGGGGAACCCGTTGGCGCTCTTTCCGAAGGTGACGTCGGTACCGATGAGTATCTTGGTGTGAGCCTCGATCGCCTCCAGCGTCGACTGGTCGGTGTTGATTGCGATCGTCTTGACGTTCTTGTTGCTCCAGTACAGGCTGTTCACGATGTTGTTGCCCGCACCCCCGCAACCGACGACGGAGATCTTTGGCCCCATGAGGCTCCTGCTCAGGTCCGCGACTATCTGTTCCTTCTTAATGCCCTTCATCATCATCCCCTCTCACCCATTCTAGCGTTCGCTGAAGTTGTTTGCCTGTAAGACGTGCATCCCATCCCTATCGGTCCGGCCTTACGCGGGCCGACAGAGCCTCCTTAGCGGTCCAGCACTTCGACGGCCCGGACGGATTCGGCCTGCTGACGCAGGATCCTATCCTTGGCCTCCTTAGTGATGAACTTCTCCCTCAGGCACTCGACCACCGCGTCCTCCATGGAGTTGTAGACTCCTGCCCGTATGAAGTCCTCGATGGTCATGTATGCCAGTGCGGGCACCTCGATCGTCACCGCGTTCCTCTTGGAAGGCTGGCAGACGTTCCCGGTGTCTGCTGTCGCCGCGGTCTGTTCGATGAAGCCGCGTATGGCGAGACGGGCCAGATGCGACCTGTTGGAGAATTCGGGGTGTTCCACAAGGAAGCTGTCCAGCATCCTCAGGTCCTCCGGTTCTAGCCGCAGTGAGATCCTCTCTCCATCCATGTTGCTCTATCTCCCTTAACGAGGCGGTATGACAGTAATGACCTACAGGGTATTTAAAAATATGTCACTTGTCATATATTGTCATATCCATTTTGATTCTGGTAAATGCTGCAGGCCAGTCATATATCCGTCAGCATATTAAGATGATGTTCTCATACGTTCGTTGTTTGGAGCGCATGCGGTGTGTCATACGGAAGCGTCCGCCGCGCGACCGATATGACGGCGAGCATGCCGGAGCATATCGTGTGACAGGATGCCGACCATGGCGGCTCTGAGGGGGACCGCAAGGCTCCAGTGTGAATGTTTTCACGCTGTCGCGGAAACATCCTATTAATATCTTTAATCAATACCGAGGCCATCAAGGTGTGCAGATGTCGGCTTGGACAACACAGATAGAGGCCAAGTGGCAGGCGAAATGGTACGCCGCCAGGATCAACGAGGCAGAGAGGGACGCCCGTCCCAAGTTCATGATCATCTTCGCATACCCAGGTTTGACCGGTTACCTTCACGTCGGCCACATGCGCGGCTACACCTACGTCGATGGGATCGGCCGATACAAGCGGATGTGCGGATACAACGTACTGTTCCCCCTGGGCACCCATGCCACCGGCAACGGGGCCATCTCGCTCGCCAACCGCATCAAGGCCCGCGATCCCAAGACCGTCGATTACCTGCTCGCCAACGGCTGCCCGGAGGACATGATATCCCACTTGACGGAACCGATGGACGTTGTGAACTTCTTCAACGAGGTATATCAGAGCCAGTACTGGCGCCGCTTCGGCTTCCTGGCCGACTGGCGGCGGTTCACCAGCACCACCAACCCCGACTACGGGCGCTTCATCCAGTGGCAGTTCCGCAAGCTACACGATGCCGGACTGCTGATCCAGAAGCCTTACTTCGCCCCTGCTTGCGTGGAGTGCGGGCCGGTGGCCATCGATGCGTCCGAGACGGACCTCTCCAAGGGCGGCAGCGCCGAGACCACCGAGTATACTCTTCTCAAGTTCAAGTGCGGCGACCTCTTCCTTGTCGCAGCCACCCTGCGTCCCGAGACGGTGTACGGGCAGACCAACTTCTGGGTGAACCCCGGGATCGAGTATGTAAAAGTGCGCCGCGGCGATGAAACGTGGGTCATCAGCCGGCCGTCGTACGAGAAGATGCTCTACCAGAAGGATGGCCTGGAGCTCATCGGCTCGATGAACGGTAGCGAGCTCATCGGCAAGGAAGCGATCGCGCCTGTCATACACCGCCCGATTCCCGTGCTGCCGGCGTCATTCGTCAAGCCGGAGGTCGGAACGGGGCTCGTCACATCGGTGCCGTCGGACGCGCCGGACGACTGGATGGCGCTCCTGCTGCTGCAGAATGACGAGCAGACCATGGCCCGATATGGGATCGATCCCGAGCGGGTGCGTGCCATCAGGCCCATACCGATCATCGACACCAAGGGCTACGGGCCCATGCCGGCGGTGGAGCTGATCGAGAGGACTGGCATCACCGACGGAACCGACCCGAGGCTGGAGGAGTTCAAGAAGCAGATCTACAAGGATGGCTTCCACACCGGCCGGATGAACGACAACTGCGCTGAGTTCGCAGGCCTCAAGGTGGAGGAGGCCAAGGAGCTCATCAAGAAGATGATGGTCGAGAAGGGCGAGGCGGAGGTGTTCTACGACCTTTCCGAAGAGGTGGTATGCCGCTGCGGGAAGCCTGTGGTCATCAAGAAGGTCCCCGATCAGTGGTTCATCGATTACGGCAATGTTGCCCTTACCGAGGCGACCAAGGCGCACTGCCGGAGCATGCACATACTACCGTCGGAGTTCTACACCAACGTGCAGGGCGTCCTGGATTGGTTCCGCGAGAGGGCCTGCGTCCGCCAGGGCAACTGGCTCGGAACACGGTTCCCCTTCGATCCGAAGTGGATCATAGAGGCCATCTCCGATTCGACCCTATATCCAATATACTATACTATATCGCACTACTACAACACCGGGCTGCTCAAGCTCGAGCAGATGACCGAGGAGTTCTTTGACCTGGTGTTCCTCGGCAAGGGTGCCGTTCCCGAGGTAGCGGCCTCCACGGGCATCGATCCAGGCCTGCTCCGCCGTATTCGCGACGATGTGCAGTACTTCTACCCCCTGGACATAAACCTGGGAGGAAAGGAGCACATGACCGTGCACTTCCCGGCGTTCCTGAAGAACCACGTGGCCATCCTGCCGCCGGAGCTGTGGCCCCGGGGCATATTCGTCAACTGGTACGTCACCGGCAAGCTGGGAAAGATCTCGAAGTCCAAGGGCGGGGCGGAGCCCATACCGGACGCGGCGGGCCGCTTCGGCGTCGATGCCCTCCGTCTGTACTATGCGCACATCGCCGCCCCCTTCGCCGACGTGGAGTGGGACGAGAGCAACATCGAGAACTACGCGTCCCGGATGGAGCGTGTCATTCGCACGGTTGACGAGCTGAAGGCCTTCGACGGCATCGAGGGGACGATCATCGACCGCTGGCTCATCTCCCGCATGAACAACCGCGCGGGAGCGATCGCGGACGCTATGAACGACTACGACCTCCGCCGCATGGCCAATGAGGCGTACTTCGAGACGCTCGCCGACGTTCGCTGGTACGTTCGCCGCGGCGGGCGCAGCGCCGCTACCGCGGCCAGGGTGCTCAGCATGTGGATACGCATGATGGCGCCGATCACTCCGCACATCGCCGAGGAGATGTGGGAAGGCATCGGAGAGAAAGGGTTCGTTTCCATGGCCCCATACCCGGAGCCGATGGCGGAGCAGATCGACCGGAGTGCCGAGGTGGCCGAGACCTACCTCGCTGACGTCATGTCCGACATCAACGAGATCCTGCGGGTGACGGGCATATCCCCGAAGAAGGTGATGCTGTACACCGCTCCGGAGTGGAAGCGCCGGGTGTTCGCCACCGGTCTCGAGCTGGCGAACGAGGGCAAGCTGACCGTCCCCGCTCTGACCAAGGCGGTCATGTCTCGCGATGAGCTTAAGCGCCACGGAAAGGAGGCGGCCGATTTCGCCCGAAAGACCGCCGAGGACCTCATGAAGCGGGCCGAGGGCGAGAGAAAGCGGCTGTCCGTCGAGCTGGATGAATTAGACCATCTTGCCGGCTCTCTCGATTTCCTCACCAAGGAGATCGGGGCGACGGTCGAGGTGTACTCCGCCGATGACGCATCGGCCCCGGACCCTCAGAAGAAGTCCCGCGCCGCCCAGCCCCGCCGCCCCGCCATCTACGTGGAGTGATGCGGGGCACCCCCTTCATGACGCCGAGCTTCGTCCTCGCAGGCCTGCGTCTCGAACGGATATCGTCGCTTTCGGAGCGCTGCAGATGCGATCAGAGCTTGGATGCTTCCGATCGCAGATGACGCAGGACCACGGTGCTGTCATACGCGGTCCGTCGCGGTCCTGCCCATAAGCTCCAGGCCTGCTTTCATGCCGGGGCGATGGGAGCACATTTTCAGTAACCTCGTAGAACCGCCCCCTCCTGAGCGAGAGACAACGCCGCCCTCGGTCGATTAATCGGATTTATATATTCATCACCGCATACCAAACCCGGATGCCGTAAATGTGAACCGGCAGCCATGCCTGGAGGATGGGTCAGGCCATGAGATGCGGTAGCCATTGTGCTGCCGGATCGCCGTCTTGTCTAGACGATGCGCCGTCCTCCTCCGGTCTTGGTTGATGCTCAAGGCTGAGGGTTGGGAGGATGGGGCGGGTGGATGGGATTAGTGCACATAAGTGCAAGCGGAAGCGATCGTTGGCAGTTCTCTTCGTGATCATGCTGGGGCTGATCGGGCTCCTCGCCGATATCGCCACTGAAGGTACGCGCAGCGTCATGGGCCCGTATCTCGGGCTGCTCGGCGCCAGCGCGGCCGTGGTGGGCATCGTGGCAGGGCTCAGCGAGCTCCTGGGATACAGCCTCCGGATATTCTTCGGCAGGCTTGTGGACCGAACGGGCAACTACTGGGCGCCTCTGTTCATAGGCTATGGGATCAACCTCATCGCCGTGCCGGCCCTTGCTCTGGCAGGCAACTGGGTGGGCGCAATGTGCCTCATAATGCTGGAGCGGATCGGCCGCGCGATACGAGGTCCTGCCCGCGACGCCATGCTATCGTACGCCGGTTCGGACATGGGGAGGGGATGGGCGTATGGGGTGCAGGAAGCGCTGTCATCGGTAGGCGGGATGATCGGTCCAGTCGCGATAGTAGTGGTCATGTGGTTGGGCGGGGACTATCGCCTCGGCTTCGAGGTTTTGATGATCCCGGCACTGATGGCGATCGTCCTCCTGGCCTATGCAAGGAGGATGAACCCTCAGCCCCGAGGGATGGAGAAGACCGTGCCGGCGGCGGGAAGCAGCACGAAGCTCCCCCGAATGTTCTGGTTCTACGTGCTGGCAGGAGCCTTGATAGCCGCCGGTTATGCTGACTTTCCTCTGGTCGCCATGCATATCGGCGACTTCTCAGAGATCTCCGACGGATGGGTGCCCGTCATGTACGCCCTCGTCATGGCATCGGACGGCCTGTCCGCCCTGGCGTTCGGAAGGTCATACGACCGCATCGGCATACTGCCCCTGATCTGCGCCTCGGCAGTGGTGCCGTTGTGCGTCCCATTGATCTTCTCCAGCGACCTGACGGTGGTAATGCTGGGCATGGCCCTGTACGGGTTCGGCTTCGGGGCGCAGGAGTCGGTGATGAGGGCGGTGGTGGCGGACATGACCCCTCAGGTCCGGAGAGGTACCGCGTTCGGCGTATACAATGCGGCCTTTGGTGTGTCGTGGTTCCTCGGAAGCGTGATCATGGGCGCCCTGTACGGCAGCTCGATCGTTGCCATGATGGCGTTCTCAACGGCGCTCCAGTTAGCGGCCGTGCCGATAATGGTCCATGTAATGAGGGAGCATGTGTTCGTCCCTCATCGGAAGAAAGAGGGAAGTCCGGCGGAGGGCTGATAGGAAATGGCGAAGCGCTCTCAGAGATCGGCCGTATGCATGTCCGGCAAAGGCGGGGGCCGGGGCCGCCTCTCAACCCCATCGCCTGAACAGGTCATGCTCCTGTCCCACCTGGTCCAGGACCTTGCCGACGACGAAGTTGAGCATGTCATCGACCGTGCGCGGCTCAGCATAGAACGCCGGCGAGGCGGGAAGAATGATTGCTCCCGCCCGGGCCAGCTTCAGCTCGTTCTCCAGCATGATGGTGCTGAGCGGGGTCTCTCGGGGGACGATGATGAGCTTCCTCTTCTCCTTCAGCGTAACGGAGGCAGCGCGGGTGATGAGGGTGTCGGAAATGCCCGCGGCGATCTTAGCGAGCGTGGACTGGGTGCAGGGGCATATGATCATGGCGTCGAATCGGTGTGATCCAGAGGCCGGGGGAGCGAACAGATCATCATCGCTGTAGATCTCCTCGGCGTTCGCTTCCAGATCGTCCATGGTCAGCCCCGTCTCCTCGTCGAGCACCTTCCTGCCCATCTCGGATATGATGAGTTCCCTCTCGCCATCTAGCTCTTCAAGAAGGCGGATGCCATATCGGATGCCTGAGCAGCCGGTGAGCGCCACGACGTACCGCATGGGTGCCTCATTCCCACCCGCCTATTTTTAAACCACGGTGGCAACGAGCATCGCAGAATGAATGGCCCTTAAGGTCGGATCGAGGCGTCCGTCCAGGTCGCATGCGGCTCGAACCGGCGCTTATGGCAATGTTCAAGGGCGTTGAACGCCTTCGTTCATCGATGTCGGATGAGAGATGCCCGAGATGCGGTTCCTGCAAGGTCGCCGTCATTATTTACGGGTCCCCTAGGTGGTCGCCGCAGATGGAAGAGGCGGACCGGGAGGGCAGGGTGGTCCACGGCGGTTGCTGCGTCGGTGATGACAGCCCCGACCACCAATGCCGATCGTGCGGGAATCGGTGGGACAGCAAGCGCAGCGTATCGCCGTGATGCGCTGGCCCGCGACGCCCGTCGACTCGATGCTGTGACCCCGGTCTTCTAAACGCCGACACTGGTCGACGGCCCTTTCATCCACAAAGGTATATGAGGGATGTCGCCCTAGGCGTTGGAGGAAGGGGACATATGACGAACTCGGAGAGATTGTCGGCTGCCCTCTATGCGCCTGACGAGAGCGTAATTGCGCCAGGACCGCCCTCAAGGCCTGATGACAGGATCATTCCCAGCGGTTCCCGGAAGCCAGAAACGCTTTTATAGGACATCCATATTAATGCGGTAGGCATTATCCTCGCTTGGATAGAATTAATGTAATTTCGAGGTAGGTCATATGGTTACGGTCTATGATGTTCCGCCCGAGAAGCTCATCGCCAAGACGGCGGCTCAGTTGAAGCAGATGGATGCGATCCAGGCACCCGACTGGGCGGAGTTCGTGAAGACAGGAATGCACACTGAAAAGGCGCCCTCTCAGCCCGACTGGTGGTTCACCCGGACCGCCTCCGTCCTGAGGAAGGTCTATGTCATCGGGCCGGTTGGCTCGTCCCGCCTGGCCGCTGAGTACGGTGGCTTTGTCGACCGTGGCTCCAAGCCCAACCGCGCGGTGAAAGGCTCCAGGGCCATCGCCCGCAGGTGCCTCATACAGCTTGAACAGTCCGGCCTCGTCGCCAAGGACAAGAAGAACGGCAGGGTCATCACCCCCAAGGGACAGGCCCTCCTGGACAAGATGTCCAAAGAGGTATACGACGAGACTCATCAGTGAAGGGAGATCTAAATGCAGGATGACGAACTAGAGCAGATCCGACGCCGCAGAATGGCAGAGATGCAGAATGCTCAACAGCAGCAGCTGCAGCAACAGGCAATGATGCAGGAGCAGGCAGCGCGCAGGGATGCAGAGATACAGGCAGTCATGCGCCAGATACTGACCCCTGAAGCGCGAGACCGTCTAGCCACGGTCCGACTGGCTTATCCAGATGTTGCCGCCGCGGTGGAGGAACAGCTCATTCGTCTTCTCCAGATGGGAAGGATACAGGGTCAGGTCGACGACCGTACCCTAAAGGCCATCCTGCAGAAGGTGACCCCACAGAAAAGAGATATTAAGATCGAGAGGGTGTAATTAATGGCCAGGAACAAGCCCGCCGCTATGAAGATCCGCCTGATGAGGGCTGAGAAATCCAACAGAAGGGTCCCCGCATGGGTCATGATGAGGACCAACAGGACCGTGCTCCGCCATCCTAAGAGAAGGAACTGGAGACACAGCAATCTGAAGGAGTGATTCATCATGGACGAGAAGATAATGAACATAACGCTCAGGAAGACCAAGATGGCGCCTCGCACCAAGAGGGCCACGCGCGCCATCAAGGAGATCCGTGCCAACGTGGTTCGCCACATGAAAACCGACAAGGACAACGTGTGGATAGACCACCGCCTCAACGAGGCCATTTGGGCCAGAGGCATCCAGAACCCGCCGCTGCGCATCAAGGTCAAAGCGGTCAAGTTCGAGGATGGCCTGGTAGAGGTCTCTCTTCCCGAGGATTCCACGGTAGAGGAGTAGGCGAGCAACATGCTCAGGCTCTCTAGCTACCTAGGAAATCCATACATCGGCGTTTACTGTGTAGCGAACGAGAGCCTGGCCCTGGTCCCATTCGACGCCCCGGAGGCCCTGGTCTCGGATATCTCCGAGGCCTTGGGCTGCGAGGTCATGAACGCCACGCTCGCCTCGACCAATATTTTGGGAGCGCTGGCGGCCATGAACTCCTATGGCGGGATCGTCTCCGGAATGGCCCCGCTGGCCGAGATGCGTCCTCTCCGCAAGAAGCTACCCTTCAAGCGAATCAAGGACAAGCTCAACGCCTGCGGCAACAATATTTTGGTGAACGACAACGCCGCGCTGGTGAACGAGGAACTTTCCGACAGCGCGGTGAAGCAGATCAAGGAAGCGTTGCAGGTTGAGGTCGTTCAAGGTTCAATAGCCGGGTACAACACCGTTGGTTCGGTCTGTGCCGTCACTAACAAGGGCATACTGTGTCATCCCGCCACCTCGAAGGAAGAGATGAAGATGCTCAGTGACCTGTTCAAGGTCCCTGCCGCCATCGGAACGCTGAACTATGGCGCTCCCGTGATCGGTGCTTCTCTCATCGCGAACAGCAAGGGCGCGGCCGTAGGGTTCCGCTCCACGCCGATCGAGCTGGGCAGGGTCGAGGACGCCCTGTACATCTGAGACCGGAATAGCTTTTCTTCATATTGCTGACCTCTGGTCGAGCGATAGCCCGTAATGGTCGATTCGCGATGCTGCTGCCCTAGAACGAAAAAGGGCGCTCAAGCGCCTGGCCGGGTCCGCTAAATTCTCGTTTTATTCTCTCGGTTACGAGCCCTACAAAAAGGGATCTGCATCATAGTCGGCGATATCAGGTCTTACACCTGCTTTCATAAGCTTATTCGCCTTCCAGGCCTCGACAAGCCTGATGGCCTCCGACCTCGGGTCGTTGGCTCCTGCGACCGCAGATACCACGAAGAAGCCGTCGACCCCGGTCCTGGCGAGCTGCGGTATATCGTCAAGCATGACGCCACCGCCGACGACCACTGGGATGGGGCTGAGCCGGGCAAGCTCGGCAAGTTCGGAAAAGCCCCTGATCTTCACTTTCCCGTCAAGGTCAAGCCCGCAATCCGGCTTCGTGCTGGTCTCATGCAGCGGTCCGGCACCGAAATAGTCTATCTGGCTGACATCGGCTGTCCGAACGTATTCGAAAAGGTCATGGGTGCTTGCCGACAGGCCGATGATGGAATCCTCCCCCAGGTACTCCCGGCAGACCTCCACGGGGATGTCCGATTGACCAACATGGATCCCGTCCACCTTTATCCCCTGCTTTCTTGCCGCCAGAACAACATCCAGGCGGTCGTCCACGAGCAGTGTGACCTCCTCGGACCTGCCAGACTCGGCGATCACATCGGACGCGTGGCGGGTCAGCTCGATGAGCTCGCGGGCCGAGGCTATCTTGGAACGGATCTGCACGCAGGTGAACCCGGCTTCGACTGCCTCCTTGATGATCTGAGGAACAGGGCGGCCATTGGTGTTCTCCGGCCCTACCACAAGGTAGGCGGAGATATCGAATCTACTCCTCATGCCCTTCCCGCCCTTCTAGGAAGCTGTTCATCCTTTCCACCTTTGCATTGATCATATCCGTGTATCCTGGCCGGACATCGGCCTTCAGGACGACCTCGGTTCGTATTCCCTTGGAAGCGAGAACGAAGGTCGCGTCCTTTACGACCCTCATCACCTCGTCCCACTCGCCTTCGATCTCCGTGAACATGGAGGTTGTACGGTTCGGCAGGCCGGATGCACGGATCACATTCACCACTTCCGCTACCTCCGATGCAAGCTCATCTCCTATGCCCAGGGGCGCGATGGCCACTGCGACCAGCGTGTTCATGGTTCGGCCTCCATCAGCTCGAACGGGTTGTCAGCAATGTCCTCACAAGTGGCGTTGTATAGTTCATCGAGGAACAGCGTCTGGAAGCTTCCCGGGCCTTCAGCCCTCGAACCCGCGCGGCTGCCTGCTAGATTGAACACTGCATGGCCGGCGAGCGCGGCGATGAACGGCGAGGCCACAGTCGCGTATACCGCGATGACTCCGCCTAGCGCACAGCCTGAGCCCGTTATCCGATTCATGAAGTGAGAGCCTCCGTGAGAGAGGACCACCGACGTGCCGTCCGTCACTAGGTCTGTCTCCCCTGACACGGCCACAGCTCCTCCGGTCCACCTAGCTAGCGCGACGGCCGCATCCCTGGCGGCCATCACCGGATCCGTGGAGTCCACTCCGCGAGCGTTCGATCCCTTGCTTCCGCCTTCCAGCCCCCACAGGCCGGCCAGGGCCAAGACCTCTGATGGATTGCCTCGGATAACGCTCGGTTTGTATGTCTTGAACTGCCGAAGCAGTTCAGTCCTCAGGGAGCCGATGCCGATGGCCACCGGATCCAGGACCCAGGGCTTTCCGGCCTCATGCAATGCCTTCGCCGCCCGCGGCAAGGTCTTCTCATGGACCGGTAGGAGGGTCCCCACGTTCACATAGATGGCGCCCCCCGCCCTGGCCAGGAACTCGGCCTCATCGGGCAGGTACACCATGGCGGCAGACCCGCCGACCGCGATCTGTGCATTGGCCACAAAATTGATGGTCACTGTGTTGGTGATCGATCCCGCCATCGGGTTCGTCCGCTTGACGGCCTCGACCGCTTGGACCATCTGTTCCTTGATATCGTCCTTCCTGTCCTGTTTCATGTTAATCCGTCCGCTGGCATTATCCAGGTCACGTTCCAATGGTATCATCTCAGCCCTGCGGTGTTTCCGCATTTGGTTTGCGATCGCAAACAGGCACCCATCTGGCATGTTCCGGCTTATGGCCCATGGTGCTCATTGCGCTCCCCCGTGCAAAGCATGGATGTCATAGCGCAACCGACCTGGCGATATGGCGGCTCACCGTCGTAGCAAGCTGTCGCATCCTCACGCGTTTGGCGATGTCCATCGCGTGTGCCGAAATCTGCCAGGCGATGATTGCCCCAATGATATATGAAATGAAGGCAAAATCGCACCCTCTTATTCATCTGCCCTACGATAAATAGGGGAGCGATGCTGAATGCTACATCAAGATATATCAATAAGAAATCGAAGAGGTTTTGCCGATCCGTTCATTCTCTTGATCGGGTACGGCCCTAATGATCGCAGAACCTATGTTCACGGCGAGAAGACCCAGAACTCCGTCTGTGGCGGCAGCTCGTCCCTGGCGAACTCGATCTCGTTGCCGACCCGCAGGACACTCTCCTCTGGAACGCCTTCCAAGAACGGCTCCACAGCGCTGATGGTAATGGACAGGCCGCCGTAATGGAAGTGCATGGGAATGGCGACCTTCGGCCGTATCCTGTCGACAAGACGCCTGGCGGCCGCAGCGTCGATGGTGAACACCCCGCCTACCGGGATGAACAGCACGTCGATCCTGCCCAGCGATCCTATCTCGGCATCTGTGAGCTCCTGACCGAGGTCGCCCAGGTGGGCGAAGGTCATGCCGTCCATCTCGAATCGGAAGACGATGTTGCGGCCCCGCTTGGCCCCGCCCTCATCGTCATGGAATGTAGGGATGCCGATGATCTTCAGGTCCTTGACCACACGCTCGCCCGCCTCTCGGACGACCGTCGGTTCACCGTAGACGATCCGGGAGCAGTTGTGGTCGAAATGATCGTGGGATATCAAGCAGATGTCCGCCCTTACGACTGGCGGTTTGATGCCGATCGATTTGCCGTCGTGAGGGTCCATCACCACGACGAGGCCGTCATGGACCTCGAAACAAGAATGGCCATGCCATGAGATCTTCAATTTCTCACTCCTTCAATATTGGTCTGGTGAACCGGGCCCCGCAGGATGGGCAGTCGTGATCGGCGTCCGATACCACCTCATGGCAGTTCGAACACAGGATAAGCTCATCATCCCCGCTACTTTTCTTACTGGCCAGAAGCCTTCCTGCCGCAAGTGTGATGAGGGCCGCGCCGATGATGGCCAGAACCCAGCCGACCGCCTTACCTGTTGCGGGGCTGATCAGAATGGCGCCCATGTATACAGCGATGCCGGCAACTAGCAGGGAGACGGTGACAAGGTCAAGCCCGATCGTTGCGGCCTTACCTTCTGGCGATCGGTTAACCGTTGTCGCTGCGACCCGGTCGAGAGGGATCTCGGACGGCCCGTCAGGAACAGGCGCTACAGCTGGAGCATCCTCATTCGGAACCGCTACTGGTTCAGCTTCGGACAGGCTCTCTTCCGCTGCAGTCGCTCCTATCTCAATGGATGGGGTTTCGTCGATCGTCTCCGGGACCGCCGTTTCTTCGGCCGGGAGCATCTCCTCACCAGAACCGGAGACCTCGACGGCCTCGGCCATCTCAACATCGGCGCTGTTGTCCGGTACAATATCTAGCGCGTCGGCGCTCTCTAGAATAACGTCCTCGGCGGGGAGAGGCGCCTTGACATGGATATCGGCCGGGTTAATGATGGTGAGCTCGATGCGGGCTGCGGTGCTCTGATCGATCTCAGAGCGGACGGGGCTGCGGCTGATCCGCTCCAGGCTGCCCACCATTTCGAGCCATTCGTCCGATGAGGCCCTGAAGTCTGATCCGCAGAAATCACACTGATTAGCACCCAGCCGATTCTTCAAACCGCACCTTGGGCATTCCTTCTGCCCTGTATCTTTCTCCATCAGACCTTCCAGTGTCGTGAATCAACATCATTCATAATAACCCTTTCATTTTAGGGATGAGATAGAAAGAATATATCGATTTATGAAAAGTCGCTCACCGAACGGCGCTGGCCTGGAAGTCTTATATAGGAAACAACAGGATTTGCTTGTAAGATGAAGACCCTCGTCATCTGCGTGGACCGGGATGATGATTTCGGCATCAAGGCAGGGCTTAATTCTCCGTTCGTAGGTCGGGCGGAGAACCTCAATGCCGCCTTAGCTCTGGGCTTGAAGGACCCGGAGGACTCTGACACCAATACGCTGTTGGCAGCGATAGGCCTCTATGATGAGATGGTCAAGAAGGGGATGGACGTCGAGATTGCTACGATATGCGGCGACATCAAGGTCGGTTACGAGTCAGATCTCGCTCTGACCACCCAGCTAGAGACGGTCCTGGAGATGGTGAAGCCGGACCGTGCGGTCCTCGTCTCCGATGGAGCGGAGGACGAGTACATCTATCCGATGATCTCGTCCCGCGTGAAGGTCGACTCTGTCCGGAAGGTATACGTAAAGCAGGCGCCGACCGTTGAGGGTACCTACTATATTCTGATCAGGATGCTCAACGACGACAAGTTCCGCAAGAGGATCCTGGTCCCTCTGGGCCTGGCGCTGGTCGTCTTTGGAGCGTTCGCTCTGCTGGATCCGCTGTACCAGCTGATGAGCGATATGTCTGAGGTATCGTTCACCAACATGGGCCTGGCGATGATATGGTTGGTGGTCGGAACGTACCTGTTGTCGTTTGCTTACAAAGCGGGCGATCGTATCAAACGATTATCGGTGGATGTCGGCAGAGCGGTCCGCTCCGGCTCTGCCCTCATACCGTTCGCCATACTGGCGGCCCTGTTGTTCCTTCTAGGCATTCTGTACGGGATCGACGCTGCCACCGAGTCGGCGGAGTTCGATCTCACTCAGCAGATCCTGCTGTTCGCAGGTGGCACTCTGTGGATGTGGGTGTTCGCATTCTTCACCTATCAGATAGGGCTGTTCACGAACAACCTGCTCTCGCGTGGAAAGATCGCCTATCCCACGCTCGTGGCGTCGGTCACCATCTTCGCCATCGGCTTCATCATACAGGGAGCTCTGGATGCGGCGCAGATTTTCTTCGGCTTCGGCTCCTACGACCAGGTAGTGGTATTCCTGGAGGTCGTCACGGGATTCCTCCTTGCCGTCTTCGGTGGACTGCTCAACGCGTCATTTCAACCTCAGAGCGGGGATAAGGACGACAGCGAGGAGGCCAAAGAAGCCGCCGAGTCCTCGGAGTGAGGGGCATGGAATTCGAGGAATGGGAGCCCCTTTACGAACGTATATTGGAGGAGTTCAATTTCTCACGTCGGGCCGATGAGGAGGCAGCCCGATCGCTGGACGAGCTACTGGCGCACAAGGATGTTTACCCGCTTGAACTACTGCGCAGGAAGCTGGCGAATGGCGTGACGGTATGCGGCAACGCCCCGGGACTGGAGGACGCTCTTCTTACGTGCGATCTCTCAGGAGCAGTGATCGCCGCCGACGGGGCGACATCGGCGTTGCTTCATGTCGCCGGTCGCGTGCCTGACGTCATCGTCACCGACCTCGACGGCGATGTCGCCGACCAGATCTCGGCCAATTCGCAGGGCGCGGTGGCCATCGTTCACGCTCACGGAGATAACGTGGACGCAATGAAGCGCTACGTTCCTCGCTTTCCAGGCAAGGTTATGGGGACCACTCAGTCGAGGCCGTTCGGGCGGCTGCACAACTTCGGCGGATTCACCGATGGCGACCGCGCGGTCCTGATGGCGAGGCATCTCGGAGCACCGACCCGCCTTTTGGGCTTCGATTTCGACACACCGCGGTTGAAGGAGGGCCGAGATGTCGAAGTGAAGAAGAGAAAGCTCGCTTGGGCCCGCCGGCTTATCTGCGACACTGATTCCGCGGGCACAAAGTACGTTAGTCATTGGCCAAAATAATATGAACGCAGAGACCTGAATGCGCGATAGAAGGGTCAATTCATGGCTTGCCTTCCATTATCACTCGGCTTCGGCTACATGTACTCGCCTTTTTTCCAATGGTAATAAACGATTAACGCGAAATCATGGCTGAGCATCAGGATCAATCTATTCTCATTGAACGCGGCTTTGAATGCCTTTTTTTCTAATATTTATAATTGCCTTAAATTCAATCATAAAATTATTGCCAAATCGATCATCTGGCTATTATTTAAGGTCGTTAAATGAATTAAATATCTATATATAGCAACATCGCGTTACTTCCTCTACATTCCCCTTATACTATTTCGAAAGGGGAATAATGGAGGACACTACATGGAGAAGAGAGCTGGCATCGCAAATGCCGCCGGCGCCATGAGCATTAAGGCCATTGCTATTATTGTAGCGGCCATAGTGATCATCGCTGCTGTTGCTGGTATTCTGCTCCTCGGAGGAGGATCGTCCGACGATGGGGCAGACAATTGGCTTGATAAGGGGTTCAAGATGGAGTTGTACTACAACGCTGGTAATGACGCCAGAAAGACCTCTTGTGAGATTCTGAAAACCAACCTCGAGTCCCTTAACCCGGGAAAGATCGAGATTACTGTCACGCCTCTCGAGTGGTCGGCGTACCTGCAGTATCGCGAGGAGGGCAGGATGCCCGCAATGTTCCTCGGCTGGGCTCCTGACTACGCTGATCCGGACGACTACGTTCAGCCATTCTACCTCTCTGGTGGCACCTATGCCTCTATGATTGGTTATGAGAACACCACCCTTGATCGGATGATCGGGGAGGCTGCGGCCGAAATCGACGAGGAGACCAGGGCTCAGATGTACCTTGAGATCTCTCAGGACATGTATGAAGAGTGCGTTTACATTTGGACCGGACAGGCCACCAACTTCTTTGCCGGACGCGACACGATAAACGGCTACTACTTCAACCCGATGTACTCTAACCTGTACTACTACGCCCTGAGCAAGGATGCGCAGGACGAGAGAGTGTCTGGCTACGATCCAGACCTGTTCGTATATGAGTCCATCAAAGGCAACCCCGAGAGCTTTGACCCTGCCGTGGGCTATGAGACCGTTGGGGGAGAGCTTTTCCAGAACATCTATGAGAGCCTCCTGTTCTACGACCGTGAGTCCGCCACTGCGCTGAAGGGTCAGCTTGCCACTGAGGTTCCGACCGTTGAGAACGGCGGCATTTCCGCGGACGGTATGAACTACACCTTCAACCTCCGCCCGAATGTGAAGTTCTCCAACGGCAACGATTTCACTGCCGAGGATGTCGTGTACTCCTTCCAGAGGTCGCTTGCCCTGAACGACCCGCACAGTGCTACCTGGATGATCGGACAGGTGCTGATTCCAGACTACTATGAGTACGGCGCCGGCGGGAACGCTACCGGCGGAAGCGGCTGGGACTGGGCCGTCCCCCAGGACGTCATAGCAGAACATATCTGGGCGATCAACGACACGGCCGTCCGGTTCAATCTGACGCAGCCCTACCCGGCATTCAACTCCGTTCTTGCGTACAACATCGGCAACATTGTTGACAAGGACTACGTTGAGAGCATCGGTGGCATCAGCTACGCTGGCTACGAGGCGATGGACAAAGATTGGCACCACATGATGGGTACTGGCCCTTACAAGATTGACGATTTCAGATCTCAGGAGGTTACCAGGCTGGTCGCCAACCCCACTTACTGGGATGGCGAGGCTGCAATAGGGACCGTGCTTATCAAGCAGGTTTCTGATGCCAATACTCGTATCCTGCACCTAAAGAGCGGTGAAGCCGACGCGGTCTTCGTGCCTCGTCAGCAGAAGCTCACCGTAGAGGACGCTGAAGGCATCGCGGTTGTCCAGGGGAAGCCGACCTTTAACGTCGAGTTCCTGGGCCTTAACCAGGATCTGAAGGTCAATTCGACCAAGACCAATGTGCCAGCGGACTTCTTCGCCGACAGGAACGTCAGGCTTGCCTTCGCATATGCCTTCGACTATACGACCTACATAAACAAAACGCTCATGGGAACAGCCATCCAGCCGAATGGGGCCATTCCAATGGGCATGTTCGGATACTCTGAGGATGTACCTATGTATGAGTACAATCTCGACAAGGCCAAAGAGTACCTGAAGGCTGCTAAGGTCGATAAGTCGACATCTGATGAGGCACCCCTCGTTGACTTCTCTGCCGTCGTCAACAGGTCTGAAGCGTAAACCTCTTAACCCAATCTTTTTTTTTAATCTTTACGTATAAGTAGATGTGCTGGACCATTTTTATCGAAACATATTGCAATAAAAGCATTTTTATAGCGGTCTGCGACTTTCTAGAGGGATCAGATGAAGCTGTATCGCTACATCCTTCGGAGATTGTTTTTGATCATCCCCGTCCTTCTGGGGGTATCGATCATCGTTTTCTCGCTGAATCAGATTACAGGGGATCCTGCTGCTGCATTCATTGGCGAGAAGATGACACCGACGCAGATACAGCTTGTCAAGGAGAAGTATCACTTTGACGAGCCACCTATAGTTCAATATTGGTACTGGCTACAAGGGATCATGCAGGGAGATTGGGGATGGTCGAAAGTCGCCACGTTGTCAGTTACTGATTCAATTATGAAATTTTTCCCTAATACGTTTCAACTGGCAGTTATTGCTCTTCTGATCGCTGTCACTGTTGGAATAGCCGCTGGCACTAGGGCTGCAATAAAAAGAAACAAAGCTTTTGATCAATTGGCAAGGGTGTTCTCTCTCGTTGGGATCTCTATCCCCCTCTTTTTCTTCGCACTGCTGATGCAGTTCTTCTTCTCTTTCTATCTGAAAATTCTGCCTTCGGGCGGGCTACTGGACAACTCCTATCTTGCTTATGCGGATATACCAAATGGGCCGACTCGTTTCCTTCTTCTGGACACCCTCATAGTAGGCAACTTCGATATGTTCCTGAACGCGGCACAGCATCTGATACTTCCTGCTATGGCATTGTCCTTAAGTACCATCGCCGTGGTTCTCAGGATGCAACGTAATAGCATGCTAGAGGTTCTAGGCCTTGATTATATCAAGACTGCCAGGGCAAAAGGCCTGCCGGAAAAGACCGTTATAAGGAAGCATGCTCGGAAGAATGCACTTATTCCGACCACTACCGTGGTCGGTCTCTCGTTCGGCAGTCTACTGGGCGGTGCTGTGATAACCGAAACCATATTCTTCTATCCTGGGTTGGGGCTATGGGCCACTCAATCGATATCTTCGGCCGACAATGCATCCATCCTAGGGTTCTGTCTGCTCGTAGCACTCATTTTCGTTGTGGTCAACCTGATAGTGGATATTCTGTATGCCTATCTCGACCCAAGGGTCAGACTGGGGTGAGATCATGGTCACTGAATCAAAACCATCCAATCCGATTGCCAGCACTGAAGGCGTGGTGAGTGAAGTACACGGGGCCCCCTTCGATGGTGAGGTCCCGACCAAGTCGGGGATGACGACCGACGACCTGATGGAAGAGCTCCGCCCGCGCATCAGGGAGATTAAGAACTCCTGGAGCCTCATCCGAGGAAATTGGACGGCCATGATGGGTCTGATGCTCATCTCCTTCGTAGTTGGCGTAGCGCTACTTGCACCCATACTATCCCCGGTTGCTCCATTCGCTGACCCGCTGCGACTGCCAATGGATTTTGGCACCCCAGTACCTCCTTTCACCCCCGGTCACCCACTAGGCACTGGAGAGGACGGTGCAGATCTCTGGCACGGCCTGGTCTGGGGCGCTAGGATCACAATAACTACCTCGCTATATGTGGTACTGACAGCAGCGCTCATAGGTCTTGTCCTCGGCGCTGTTTCTGGCTATTATGGTGGAAAGGTGGATGAGGTCATCATGCGATTGACTGATATCTTCCTCTCTCTTCCTGCGCTCATTTTGGCCATGGCAGTGGCAGCGGTGCTGCCGAGGACCATGGAAAACATGATGTTCGCTCTAGTGCTAGTATGGTGGCCAGCTTATGCCAGGCTGATAAGGGGGCAGGTTCTGTCCGTTCGGGAGAACACCTATGTAGAGGCAGCTCGAGCGATTGGGGCGAAAAAAGGGCGCATTCTTTTCAAACACATTGTTCCTAATTCCATCTCTCCTCTTGTGGTCAGCATCACGATGGACCTAGGCGCTGTCGCACTGACCGCAGCGGCTCTGAGCTTCATCGGGTTCGGTGTGGAAAGCGGGTATGCAGAATGGGGACGTATGGCATCAGATGGTCAAAAATGGATGTTTGCTCTGGTCGAGTATGAGGGGATCAAGTACACCGCGTGGTGGGTCGCCACCATCCCCAGTTTGGCCATCTTCATCTTTACCATGGGATTCACCTTGATAGGCGATGGCCTTAGGGACATACTTGACCCCCGGCTGAGGAGGAGTTGAATATGATCGATAAGCCTCTTCTGGTCGACATCGATGACCTGTATCTGAAGTTCTACACCAAGGGCGGAGTGGTCCACGCGTTGGACGGCGTCGACCTGGAGATATTCAAAGGTGAGACTCTCGGGCTGGTTGGAGAGAGCGGATGCGGAAAGAGCGTTACTGCCAACTCCATCATGCGATTGGTACCATCCCCTCCAGGAAAGATCGAGGGAGGCAGCATATACTACCTTCAACCGAGCGCGCTGATAAAGGCCGAGAAAGAGCTCAAAATGAAATTGGAGCATGGTAAGATCTCGCCCGAGGAGGCAGAGCGACAGAAGGCCGAACTAGATAAGGAAAGGCAGGCCTTCCATCAGCTTCGCTCTCAGTGGAATGAACTCCGCAAGCTGAAGGAAGAGAAGGGGTCCGATGACCCCGGCGTGGTGCGAAAGGCAGAGGAACTTGCCCCTTTGATGAAGAAGTACAACGTCCTTGAGATGCCGTTGGAAGATCTCAGGAAGATCAGGGGGCACTCCATCTCGATGATATTCCAGGAGCCGATGACCTCCCTGAATCCAGTAATCACGGCAGGCGATCAGATCGCCGAGGTCTTATTGTTACATGAGAGGAGAGAGCTAGCCGGAGCCATCTTGAGGCGCATGAATCGTGATACCGAGGCCGTCGGCGTAACAAAAACGCAGATGAGTGACGGAGAATGGCACTGCTCAGCCTGCTCTGCCATGGTCGCGGAGGCTGCCGAAACTTGCATCTCCTGCGGGAAAAGCTTTGACGAGGGCCTAAACAACATCCGTTTCAACAAGGGATCCTACCGGCGGCTGATGGAAAAGGTCATGGATGATCCAGACAGTCTCGGCCTTCGAATAATGTCGAAGATCCCTCTTCTCAAGAGGTACGAGCGTCCACTTAAAGCTGAGGCAATGAGCCGGGCGGTCGACATGCTAAAGCAGGTCAGAGTCCCTGATCCGGCGATCGTTGCCTCCTCCTACCCATATGAGCTGTCGGGCGGTATGCAACAGAGGGTGATGATCGCTATGGCACTGGCTTGTAAGCCGCAACTGCTCATCGCCGATGAGCCGACCACTGCCCTCGATGTGACCATCCAGGCCCAGATACTAAAGTTGATGAGGGACCTCCAAAGGGATACGGGCACTACCATTCTGTTGATCACCCACAATCTGGGGGTGGTAGCAGAGACCTGCGATAGAGTGGGTGTGATGTATGCTGGGACCATGGCAGAGCTCGCGCCGGTGGAAACGATATTCAGCGAGCCGTTACATCCATACACTCAGGGCCTGATAAACGCGATACCACGCATCAATAAGGACCTGCCCAGGTTGGAGACCATCGAGGGAGCTGTGCCTAACCTGTCAAAGCCTCCCTCGGGATGCAGGTTCCACCCCCGCTGCCCATATGCAATGGGTATCTGTCGCCAAGCGAAACCGATTCTGCAGCAGATCGAGCCGGGTCATCAGGTGGCTTGCCACCTTTATACCGGGGGTAGAGCGCAATGATGTCTGATGAGATATTGATCGACGTACGCGGCCTCCAGAAACATTTCCCCATTCGTGGCGGCCTAATGGGCAGCACCGGCACCATCAAAGCGGTCGACGGCGTGAACATATACATCCGCAAGGGCGAGACCCTCGGTCTGGTCGGAGAGAGCGGATGCGGAAAGACCACCACCGGGCGATGCATCTTGCATCTTACCAAGCCTACCGGGGGCAACATTTACTGGAAGATGCCTGCGGACATACGCTCCAAGCTCATCGAACTGGAGGCCGAGCTGGCCAAACTACCTGAGGGCAATGGCAGAAGAAAATCGCCAGAGCAGAAGAGGATAGAGGGCGAGATCGACGAGATCCGGAAGCGGTACTCTCTGGAGAAGCAGCCTTCCGAATCACTCCGAATGATGCGAAAGAACATGCAGATAGTGTTCCAGGACCCCTACTCTTCGTTGAGCCCCAGGATGTTGATCAAGGACATCGTGAGCGAACCTCTTCTTATCCACGGCATCATGAAGGGTGAGGAACTGAAGGAGTATGTCAGGAGTTTGATTGAGACCGTCGGTCTCAATCCCGAGCATCTCTATCGCTATCCTCACGAGTTCTCGGGTGGGCAGAGACAACGTATCGGGGTGGCAAGAGCGCTCGCTCTCAACCCTGAGCTCGTCGTGCTCGACGAGCCAACTTCAGCCTTGGACGTCTCGGTGCAAGCCCAGATCCTCAACATGCTGAATGACCTGCAGAGCAGGTTCGGCCTCACCTACCTGTTCATCTCTCACGACCTTAGTTCCGTCCGGTACATGTGCGACCGGGTGGCGGTGATGTACCTGGGCAAGATCGTTGAGCTAGCTCCCAAGACCGAGCTGTTCGAGCGCCCTCTACACCCCTACACCGAGGCGTTGCTATCGGTCATTCCTATTCCAGATCCAAAGGCGCAGAAGAACAAGCTCACATTATCGGGTGAAATACCGTCCCCTGCCAATCCGCCATCGGGCTGCCGTTTCCACACGCGGTGCAAGTATCGGGAAGAGAGATGTGAGAGGGAGGAACCACCCTTGATGGATATCGGTGGGGAGCATCTCGTTGCCTGCCATCGCGCATCGGCCAAGTGACCATGGCGAAGAAGCGCCGCATCAAGGTGGATGGAGCCTCCCTCCCTCGACCCGCCCCTCCCCCTCTCCCCAAAAAATATTGGGACATGGGATGGAAGCGGTGGTTCAGGGAGGTTTACGCCCGATACTGGTACGTCCTTCTCTGCCTGTTCGGCACGAGCATGCTCTTCTTTTCCATCTGGAAGGCAGTGCCACTGGCAGTGGCCGTTCTCGTCGTTATCGCCCTTATACTAGGGGAGATCTACCTATTCTTGAAGCTGTGGGGGGACAACGGTATTTTGAATCAGAAGGAGTGAGGCCGCTATTTCTGCGCCCCCGTTCCATCCGAGCGAACTTTTCATCGCTCGGCGTTGCTGCCTTAATATACTCCGCCGTTGCGGCCGGTAATGTTTAATTACTCGACCCTCCAATGTTCACTGCATGTCGGTGGTTAGTATGGAGGAGCTTGTCTTAGCGTTGAAGACGACGTTGGGCAAGAAGGGAATGCAGGACTGCGACATCGAACGCTTGGCAGACTACATCATGAGCTTTTTCGGCTATACGGACGCGGTGATCGACAACCGATTGACGTCCGAGGACCGAGACGTGTTCTACATGCTGGAGGAGGAAGGGCTGGTAACGACCACGGAGGAAGAGGTGCACCTCAAGAAGGGGAAGATGTGGCGCATCCACTATTGGATCCTAAAGAAGGACCAGATCTTCCGGTTGGCGGCGATACCCGAAGAGAAGGCTCGCGAGGTCGACGAGGTCGCGTCCATCTACGACAGCATGTCCAAGGATGTTTGGGTGAGAGAGACCAATAGCCAGTTGCTGTGAGCCCAAACCTCTTTGTCAATCTCTTTTAATAGTGTGAGGGCGTTAGTGCGGCCCGAGGCTGCGAATGGACAACCTTGTGGTCATCCTCCTTGTTATCGTTGGCATTCTTGCATATGTGTCCTTGATGACGTATCTTTCCCGTCGAAAGATACTCGAGAAGTACAACATGAGCTCGTGGTACGGGTTCATAATGTGGAGGACCGGCCGCGGCCGCGCGTTCGTCGACCTTCTTGCCAGGCCCAAGCGGTTCTGGCGCGGCTACGCCGCTCTGGGCAAAGCCATCTGCCTGGTCGTGATGATCGCCATCATGGCGTTGCTCATCTGGGAAGCGTCCCTGGTGACGAACATACCGGCCGATCAGGCTCCGACCCTGGACATGCTGGTCGGGCTTCCAGGCATCAATCCCCTCATACCGCTATGGTACGGGATACTGGCCCTGGCGGTAGGCGTCGCAGTTCATGAGATCGGCCATGGCATCATGTCCCGCGTGGCGGGAATGAAGATCAAGTCGATGGGCCTGCTCCTGTTCATATTCCCGGTCGGCGCTTTCGTGGAGCCGGACGAGGAAGCGCTGGTCAAGGCGGACAAGAAGACCAGGACCAGCATCTATGCGGCCGGTCCGGCCACCAACATCGTGCTGGCGCTGTTCTGCGCGTTCATATTCTCTACCGTCATGGTCGGTTCGGCCGAGGTCGCTCATGACGGTCCCGTTCTTACCACCGTGTACGATGGAACGCCCGCTGAGATGGGCGGACTTCGCACCGGATACCAGATCGTGGCGATTAACGGGACCCCTGTGTCGTACGGCGACCTGTATGATCTCGCGGCGCCCGCACCGGGCTCATCGATGTCATTGACATATTACTATCAAGGGGAGGAGTTCACCACCAACGTCAGCTCGGGCATCGTCGTCCTCAGCATCAGTGAAGGACTTCCTGCCGCCGAGTCGGGCCTGAGAGCGGGAATGATAATCTACTCGATCAACGGCACCGTCATCCACAACGAGGGCGATTTCCGCGCCGTTCTCAACGAGCTCACGCCGGGAGAGACTTACGAGCTCGCGGCGCTTCAATACGATGCCGCGACCTCATCCTACGTCGCCAGCGATGTCACCAATATCACGCCGGCCAACCGCGCCGAATACGTCAGCGGTGGCGCCAATATGGCATATCTCGGCGTCACCTCGCTGTATCTTGGCGCAGGTATCGCCGATCCTGAGGCCATCCTGAGCAGCATGGCCCATCCCTTTGCCGGAGCCGATTCTCTGGGCGACTTCTTCTCCGGCTCGCTGCACTACATAGCGATGCCGTTCTCCGGACTGCAGCCTCTTGACGGGCCGTACCGTGACATATTCGTTCCGGGGGGCATATTCGCCGGCTGGGACAACGATGTGTTCTGGGTCACCGCCAACTGCTTCTACTGGATATTCTGGATCAGCCTCATGCTGGGCATGACCAACGCCCTGCCGGCGGTGCCGCTGGACGGCGGGTATCTGTTCCGCGACTGGATCGACTCGATAATACGGAAAGCAAGGAAAGGCCTCAGCGAGGAGGAGCGGGAGAGGTACGTCTCCTCGATAACCTATGTGTTCATCATGCTGGTCGTGTTCCTCATCGCCTGGCAGTTGATCGGACCGAGGCTGTTCTGATCAAACGCGAGCGCACAACCAGTCGTGGCGGTTGCACTCCGCGCAGCGATCATAGTCGAGGGCCTGGGAGTTGGACGATACCTCGAACACCGCGCCGCAGCAGGCGCACTGCTTGAACGCCGTCAGGGCGGGGGTGAAGCGATCGCATTCGGTCACCCTCTTCCCGGTGTTGTAGACACACAGCTCCGCCGAACAGTTGTCGCACATGCTGCGGCGGCTGAGCTTGATCCACACGTTGTCTCGTATCTGTACGCGACCCATTGATTCACCTCGCGTCATGCGTGATTCATTTCTCATGCTATATAACACTTGGACCTGACGCCGTCGAAGAACGAAAGAAAGTTGTACAACGGAAAAACGAAAAAAGAAGGAGTTATGAAGGGTTTTCTCAGTGGATGGTGTTGCGCGTCCGGTCCCTGAGCTCGCCGAGCTTGCCCTTGTTCCAGCCGCGGGTCTTGCTGAAGAAGCCCGTGACACGGGTGATGCCCTCGACATCGGGCGATCCGCAGCTGGGGCATGTCTCCCTCATCCCGCGGTGGGTGCGGTTGCATGACAGGCAGGAGGTGAACTCCGGCGAGAACGCCACCTGGGCGTTCTGAGTCGTTTCGAAGGTCTTCTTCACAAAGGCCGCGATGCTCTCCGCGGGCGGCTTCGACTCTCCGAGCCACACATGAGTCATGGAGCCGGCATCGATGAGCGGATGGAATCGCCCCTCCATCTTGACGCGGTCGATGGCAGAGATATCCGCCCCCACGTTCATCAGCGTGGAGTTCGTGTAGTAGATCTCCCCGCGGCTCTTGTTGCCTCTTATGACCGTGGGCGCCTGGAGCGGGTAGTACTTCATGTCCAGCTTGGCGAACCGGTACGCGGTCGACTCGGCCGGGGTCTGCTCCAGCGGCATCTTGAGGCCATACTCCTCTCCGATGCGCTCCGCCTCTTGCTTCATGTGGCTGATGACCTTGAGGCCGAACATCATGGCGTCCTTGCTCTCATGGAGCTGCTTCCCGGTGTGGTACTGCACCATCTCGTTGAGGCCGACCATTCCCACCAGGAAGGAGGACTTGTTGATGCGGTAGTACGTCTCGCCGTCCAGGTTCATGGTGAGCAGAGAGAGCGGTCCGTTCTTTCCCATGTTGAACAATTGGGTGATGAACTCCCTCTTCTGGATGTGGGCCTGGGCCACCATCTCGATCCTCTCGGTGAGCAAGCTGAACAGCTTGGCATCGTCCTGATGGGCCTCGTACGCGACCCTGGGCAGGTTGATGGTGACGTTCTGCATCGCGGAATAGCGCATCTTCCATGGCGTCTTCGCGTCGTCCAGGTCCGACTGGTCGAGCTTGAACGACAGCCGGCAGCACTCCGAGATCTTGGCAGTATTGCCGCGATCGAACACGAAGTAGGTGTTGCCCTTCTCCGCTGCGACCTTGGAGATCTGCAGGAGGAACTCCTCGTGACCTTCGGTCTGGAAGAACTTGTCCGTCATGTGGACGTTCGGCTTGGGGAAGAAGAAAGGCCTTCCCATGGCGTCCCCTTCCATGTATACGTCGAACAGCGCCTTGACGAACCTCTGAGCTTCCGGCAGGTAGTCATCATAGGTCTTGCCGGTGAACTCGCCGTTGGGCCCGATGGCCGGGACCCCGCAGAAGTGGTTGGGGATCTCCCAGTACAGGTTGAGGTCGGAGAATATGGACTGGCCGCCACGAGCGACCGCTTGCTGCGCGAACTCGTAGACGAGTATCTGGGCGAGCTGCTTCATGCGCTTGTCGTCCACGTCGACGAGGTAAGGCGCAAGGAACAGGTTGAACGCATCCCATCCGATGGCTCCGGCGAAGTGGCCCTGCAGGGCCGCAGAGAACTTGATGATCTGCTCTATCAGCACCTCGGGGTGCTTGGCCGGCTTGGCGATGCTCAGCGCGTTCGGAAGGTTGAGGCCGAACTTCTTGACATATTCGATGGACTGCCCCGAGCAATAGGGCCTGTCGACCATTCCGAGGTCGTGAAGGTGAATGTCGCCGCGCATGTGCGCGTCCGCCAGGTCCTGAGAGAACACTTCCAGCAGAGCGAACTCCTTCTTGATGTTCTCCGCCAGCGTAAGATTGGTGGCCTCCGGCCCATGGGGAACGTTGGCGTTCTCCTTGTTGGGGGACATGATGATCTGCCTGGCGTCGTACAGCGGAACGCCCAGGCGGGTGTGCTGCTTGCGTATCTTCGACAGACCGTACTCGACCAGCTTGGCGTTCGTCAGCTCGCGGATGAGCGGTGCGGTGACAAACTCGATCTCAAGCTCGGAGACCATCTTCTCGACCTCGCGAGCGACGATGGATGCGGCGTCCTCGCTGATGGTCGTCTCCCTCATGAGGGCATCGTAGATCTTGACGCGGTCCCACTTCTTGAAATCCTCATCGGAAGTCCTCACGAAAAGCGTGAGCTCTGTTGACTCCTTGTTGTCGGGGACTAATTCTAATTCTTTTTGTATTGATTCACTTGCCTTCATATCAATCACTCTGCCCATCCAATGTGTAGCGAAATAAGAGCAAACGGCTCTATCTAGCCGGGGGTTTAAGGGCTTTTTTCGAACTGAACCTGGTAATGAACGATGGACACATCCGGCCATTTTGCCGATTACTGTTACCAGTTCTGTTATCAGACATCTCGTCCAGCCCCCATCAACCCTTAGTTTACAGTGATATTAAGGCTATCTATCAGCAATCCGGTTATACGGGATGATATCGGATAATGATGCATTTTCCATCGGAAAGAACGCTCACCCGGCCGCATCGGCCGTCCCACAGCGCCCGACGCGGATATTGCGAGTCACATCACCTAACGGGCGCCAGGGCATGTTAGAATATGTCAGCCGGATCTCGTTCTCAGGAAGCTTCATGAGGGCAGAGCTGAATACGCTCGATGACCGATGCATATGCCTTCCATCAAGAGGGCCAGATGGGAGACTTTTAATTTAATTCGCCGGAAATGTCAGGCAAGCTATATATTTACCAGGTTTGTTATCATATTGGTTACCAGATGTTCAATCCAGACAAGCTCATGAGGGATACGATCCTCGAGATCCTGAGGACCGACGGCATGTCCATCAGCGCACTGTCGAGAGCGCTGGAGGAGAAGGGCATCAGCATCCACCGTCTCATCCTTACGGGATATCTGAGGGCACTGACCGACCTCAATGAGTTGAAGGAGAAGGAGGTCCCTCCCGCCAAGATATACATCCCCGTCAAGTCGAAGGAGAAGGACGTGTATGAGTTGGTCGGCGAACATGCTAGGGACATCTGTTCCGGAAAGGACGCAGATCAGCTGATTGTATACTCTCTTAACCGGCTGTTCAAGCGGCCGGTGTTCCTAGAGGAGCTCAAGCACGCTGGGGTGACGAGCCCCATGAGCTTCCGTCAGGCGGAAGGGGATGAGAGGAACGAGGCCAAGAGGGTCCTTAAGCGGCTGAACTTCAAGGTCCCTGATACCAGCCCCGCGTTCGTCGCTGATCCCATGGACGATGCTTTCGCCTTCGAGAACCTGCTCTGCTCCATCATGTGCGAGAAGCTGGACTATGCCGCGCTGGTGATGGAGAGCAAGCAGACCAAGCTCATTCCAGACTCCCTCTGAGGCTTCGCGGAAGATCCGTCTGCCATGGTGAATATATTTAACCCAAGTGGCTATATCGCGGGCATGAACTTGGATACCTTGGTATCCGACATCAGGAGCCATCCAGGCGTTACCAGGAAGGGGAGCATATCAGATGTCATCTCCTTCTTTCCTACTCTGCCGACCGATAACATTCTAGCATCCTACGGAGAGGATGCCGCGGTGATCGCGCTCAATGATGACGCCCTGCTGCTGGCAGCGGACGGAATAATGGAGACCCTTCTAAAGACCAACCCGTTCAATGCTGGCTACTATGCCGTGCTGGTCAACCTCAACGACATCTCGGCCATGGGAGGGATCCCGCTGGCCATGGTGGACATAGTCTCCATGAAGGATGAGAAGGTGTGCGCCCAGATGATGAGAGGCATCGAGGCGGCAGTATCTAAGTTCGGCGTCCCCATCGTGGGAGGCCACACGCATCCCGATTGCGCCTACGATGCGATCGACGTTGCCATCCTGGGGACGGCGAGGAGGGATGAGGTCATATTCAGCCACACCGCACAGGCGGGCGACGATATCATCATGGCCATGGACCTCGACGGGCGGTTCCCACAGTCGCTGTCGTACGCCTGGGACACCACGTCCCATAAGGACAACGAGACCTGCCGGAAGCAGATGCTCGTGATGAACGAGATCGGGAAGGCCAGGCTGGTCAATTCCGGCAAGGACATCTCCAACCCGGGAAGCATCGGAACGCTGGGCATGCTGCTGGAGACTAGCGGCAAGGGCGCAACCGTGGACCTGGACAAGGTGCCTACGCCGGCCGATGTCGACTTCTCCCAGTGGCTCAGGGCGTACCAGGGCTGCGGCTTCGTCCTCACGTGCCCTCGCGGCAATTCCAAGCGGGTGATCGACATGTTCGCCGAAGTGGGCGTCACCGCCGCGGCGGTCGGCACGGTCGATGGCTCTCGCAAGCTGATGCTCCGCATGGGCGGCGAGACCGCTGAGCTGTTCAACTTCGCCGTTGACAAGATCACTGGGTGCGATCCGTCAAGAGTGCCGACATCGAAGAGATGAAAAGTGCCAGGCCGGGGAGGTTGCCGCTCGGATTGGTCCGGGTGATCCTGCAAGTTCCTTAGCCCCGCACCCCTTTGAGCGTTGGTAATCCACGGTAAGGCTGCTCCCGTCAGGGCCTGACCCGTTCCCCGTGACCATGACATGGCGCGCGACCCTCCGATCGCGCCTCCATGACGCTTCCAACCCCATAGGACAGGGCCTCATCGTCACCGGCAGGGCCCGTACCGCTCCGGTTACGACGTCCTCCCCTGTCACCCCCGCTATCGACGTGGCGGTGTATAAGGGCGCGCCGAACGTCCCGGTCGAGCCTAGCACCCCTCTTAACCGACTGTACCTATAAATGATTTTGCAATGCCTGGCTCGTTCCAGTTCGGTGTCTGGTGCCATTGAGCGGGGTGAAGTTGCGGTGCGATGCGGGCGTTCAGAACCGCTTTGGGCTGGTCCTTTCTCCGCCCCGGGTGCAGTAGTGCAGGTTCTTGAAGCCGAACTCCTCGTGCACCGGGCATTTCCGGCAGATGCACTTCAGCTCCCGGGAGATGCAATCGGGGGACTTGCCGTAGAAACAGAACATCCTCTCCTCGCGCTCCCCGGCGCATATCGTGTAGGTAGGGCACTTGGCGCACGGGCATCGAGTACGCATGGCCGCGATCTCGGCCTTCCGCCGCTCGGGCGCCATCCGGTTCAGATCATCCAGGCGGCTCATGACATCATCCGCGCGTGTTCATGGCAGCGGCCACCAGGCCGGCCAATGGCTCACTTTTCCTTGCGCATCGACTTCTCCGAGCCAGTGGTGCAGAAGTAGATGTTGGTCAGGCCGGCCTTGTCGGCGATCGGACAGTCGGGGCAGATGCAGCCCTGCTCCGACTGTATGCACTCCGGGCTCTTTCCCAGGAAACAGAACAGTCGTTCGCCCCCCTCTCCGGCGCACTCGGTGTAGGTCGGACAGTCTGGGCATATGCACTCGCCCTTCATGCGGTCGATCTCGCTCCGGCGTTCCTCCTCGGACATCGCGTTAAGTTGGCCGAGGAGCTTCTCGAAGGAATCCATGCGCTATCATCTGCACAAGAGTCTTGGCGATATTTAATGGTGAAGGGCGGGAAGTGACGCTGGAGCGGGGAAAACCATCATACGGATGGGGAACTGTTCATAATTCGCATCATGAGCGACGCAAAACCCGAATGGCTGCGAGTTCGCCCCCCATCCGGAAGCGATTATGAGCGCATGAGCTCCGAGATCCTCGCGCTTGGCGTCCATACCGTGTGCTCCTCGTCGCAATGTCCGAACACCGGAGAATGCTGGTCCAGAGGCCATGCGGCCTTCATGCTCTTAGGCAATGGATGTACGCGCCGATGCGCCTTCTGCGCGGTCGGCGGCGTTCCGGAGCCTCCCGATTCCCGAGAGCCGGAATCGATCGCCGAAACGGTCTCGCGACTCGGTCTGCGGTACTGCGTTCTCACCTCGGTGACGAGGGACGACCTGCCTGACCGGGGGGCGGGGCACTTCGCGGCCACGGTCCAGGCGATCAAGCATCGAGATCCATCGGTGACGGTCGAGCTGCTCATCCCGGACCTGGACGGGCGGGACGACCTGCTTGGTGCGATCGTCGGCTCGGGGCCGGACATCGTCGGCCATAATCTCGAGACGGTCAGACGGCTGCAGGCGACCGCCAGGGACCGGCGGGCCTCCTACGACACATCGCTTGCTGCCCTGACCGCCATCAAGAAGGCCTCTCCGCGAACGAAGACCAAGAGCTCGCTCATGCTCGGTTTGGGCGAGACGAGGGAAGAGGTCCGCTCGACCATGCGCGACCTCCGCAGGGCGGGGGTCGACATCCTGTCGGTGGGGCAGTATCTACGGCCGAAGGGCGGCCCCCTGCCGGTGTCCCGGTACCTGACGCCGGAAGAGTTCGAAGAGCTTAAACGTGAAGCGTACGACATGGGGTTCCGATTCGTCGCCTCGGGTCCCCTGGTCCGTTCCTCGTACCGGGCATGGGCGGCGGGAGCTGAACAACATGTTGACGGATGACTTCGACCCGATGAGGGGGCAGATGCTCAGCATACTCGACCAGGACGGAAACATCGTCGATGAAAGCCTCGTACCGTCGCTGGACGATGACATGCTGGAACGGGCATTCCGCAACATGGTGCTCAGCAGGGTCGCCGACGAGAAGGCGGTGACGCTGCAGAGGCAAGGAAGGTTGGGAGCGTATCCCCCCAATCGAGGTCAGGAAGCGGCGTCCCTCGGACCGGCCATGGCCATGGAGCGGTCGGATTGGCTGGTACGGGCGTTCAGGGAGTTGGCCGGCCTGCTGTGGAAGGGCCTTCCGCTCGACCGTTACTTCCTGGGCTGGATGGGCAACGAGGAGGGCAATCGGTTCGGAGCGGAGAACCGCATCACTCCGTCCTCCATCCCGGTCGCCTCGCAGTATGCTTACGCGGTCGGCCTCTCCTACGCGTCCCGATATCGCAGGGAAGATGCGGTGACCTTCGCGTTCACCGGGGACGGAGGCACCTCGGAGGGCGACTTCCACGAATCGCTGAACGCTGCCGGGGTGTTCTCGCTGCCGATGGTGTTCATCGTACAGAACAACCAATGGGCGATATCGGTGCCGAGGTCGCGTCAAACGGCTTCGGCGACAATAGCGCAGAAGGCTGTGGCGTACGGCATCAAGGGCCTGCAGGTCGACGGCAATGATCTACTGGCGATGTATGCCGCGGCGAAGGAGGCAGCGGACCGGGCCAGGAGCGGCGGAGGCCCCACTCTCATAGAGGCATACACGTACCGGCTCGGCAACCACACCACTTCCGACGATGCCAGGCGATATCGGCTGGCATCGGAATCGAAGGAGTGGGAGGCCCGCGACCCCCTGGCGAGGCTGATGAAGCACTTGTATGCCAAGGGCGTGCTGGACGATCGCAAGACCGAGGCCATCTGGGAGGAGGCAAGGCAGACGACCGAGGACGCGGTCTCAAAGGCGGAATCCTTTTCGCCGCCCTCAGTCGAAGAGGTGTTCCGGCATACCTACGAGGAGATGCCTCCCTTGCTGGAGGAGCAGATGCAGCATATCCGAAGAGAGATGAGAGGCGGGACATGACGGTCATGAACATGGTGCAGGCCATCAACTCCGCCCTGGCCTCGGAGATGGAGGCCGACGATTCGGTCATCATACTGGGCGAGGACGTTGGAAGGGCGGGAGGGGTGTTCCGCGTCACCGATGGTCTGTTCGAGCGGTTCGGCGGGGACCGCGTCATCGATACTCCGCTGGCCGAGAGCCTCATCGCCGGGATGGCCACCGGTATGGCCATGGCCGGGCTGCGCCCTGTGGCGGAGATGCAGTTCATGGGCTTCTCGTACCTTGCTTTGAGCATGATAATCTCTCACACTGCCAGGATGCGCAACCGCAGTAGGGGCTCTTACACCGTCCCGATGGTGATGCGCATGCCATACGGGGCGGGAGTGAAGGCGCTGGAACACCATTCGGAGAGCACCGAGTCGCTATACGTGCAGATACCCGGGCTGAAGGTGGTGGTGCCCTCGACGCCGAGGGAGGCCAAGGGGCTGCTGATATCTTCGATCCGAGATCCTGACCCGGTCGTATTCCTGGAGCCGACCCGCTCCTATCGTCTGTTCAAGGAAGAGGTGGAGGACGGATCGTTCACCATTCCCATCGGAGAGTCCAGGATGGTGCGGGAGGGCGACGACGTGACCGTGGTGGGCTGGGGCGCCATGATGCCCATGGTGCAGGAGGCGGCGGACGCATCGGAAAGGGAAGGGACGTCATGCGAGATAATCGACCTGCGGACGTTGTCGCCCATGGACTCCGAGGCCGTGGTCCGATCGGTAAAGAAGACCGGCCGGGTGGTCGTGGTGCAGGAGGCGCCGATGACGTGCGGGGTGGCTGGCGAGCTGATCTCTCGTTTGACAAGCAAGGCGTTCCTGTCGCTGGAGGCGCCGCCTGAACGCGTTACCGCGCCGGACATCACGGTACCGCTTCCCCAGGGCGAGAAGTACTACTATATAAGTCCAGATAGGATTTACAACGCGATCAGGAGGGCCGCGTCCTTTTGAGGTGATGCATCATGGACTTCATTTTCCCGGACCTCGGAGAAGGGGTCACCGAGGGCGAGATCAGGAAATGGCTCGTGAAGGTCGGGGACTCCGTAAAGCGGGACCAGTCGATCGCCGAGGTGGAGACCGATAAGGCGATAGTCGAGATGCCCGCGCCGGTGGCCGGCCGCATCGCCAAGCTCAATCACGAGGAGGGCGGCACCGTCAAGGTGGGTGAGGTGCTGGCCGTCATCGACGAGGGCGGGACCGCGGTTGTCGGAGGGGCGCCGTCCGAGGAGGTGCCGGCCGAGAGGGAGGGGGGCCCCGCATCGGTGGTAGGCGAACTGCCGGTGGAGCAGCCGCCCGCGCCGACGTCCCGCCCGGCGGCCGACAAGGTGCTTGCCGCCCCGGCCGTTCGGCGGCTTGCCGGCGAGATGAAGATAGACATCTCGAAAGTGAAGGGCACCGGGCCGGAAGGACGCGTGACCGAGGCCGACCTTCGCTCATTCTCAGCTCCAAAGGCCGCTCCGGCCGTCCAGCCGAAGTTCGACCTGTACGGGTGGGTGGAGCGGGTCCCGCTCAAAGGCATACGCAGGTCGACCGCCAGGCACATGATCGAGGCGCAGACCGCCTCTGCCCAGGTCACCACCATGGACGTCGCCGACGTCACCGAGCTCGTCGCGCTAAGGGAGCGGGTCAAGGCATATTCCAGCGAGGAGAAGGGGGTCAAGATCACCTATCTCCCCTTCGTCATCAAGGCGGTGGTGACGGCGCTGAAGAAGCACCCCTATCTCAACTCCGAACTGAACGAGGAGGCGCAGGAGATCCTGCTCAAGAAGTACTACAACATCGGCGTGGCGGTGGCGACCGACGAGGGCCTGATGGTCCCGGTGATCAAGGCGGCCGACCAGAAGGACGTTTATGAACTGGCCAAGGAGCTCATGGAGCTGTCGGAGCAGGCGCGGTCCCGCCGGATCGATCTCGCAGACCTCAAGGGCGGCACCTTCAGCATCACCAACTACGGTGTTATCGGCGGCACGTTCGCCACCCCGATAGCGAACCATCCGGAGGTCGCCATCCTGGGCATGGGCCGGATCGCGGAACAGCCGGTGGTGCGCAACGGCGAGGTGGCCATCAGAAAGGTGCTGCATCTCTCGCTGACGTTCGATCATCGCGTCCTGGACGGAGCGCAGGCGGCCATGTTCCTCAACGATCTGGTCAGGATGCTTGAGATGCCCGAGCTAGCGTTGATGGAAAGCTAGCGGAAGAACGTCCAGGCATCGTCGTCGTAGCTAAGGGCGAGCTCGTTGGCCCTTGCTCTCTCCTCGATCGTCAGCCCGGCATCTCTCATCTCGCCAAGGGGCCGGAGGCCTTTCCGCAAGGCATCGAGGACCTCATCTCTGGACGCACTGCGGTACGATCGGACGCTTGTCAGGAGGTCCTCGACGCCCCGAGCGCTCCTGGCCGACAACTTGGCCGGCGACGGCCGCAGCAGCGACATGCGCTCAGCATCGAACGACAGCAGGAGCGTGCCGTGCTGCAGGAACACGCCTCCGCGGCGCGTCTGCGCTGAACCGGAAATCTTCTTCCCGCCGACCGTGATGTCGTTTATCGGCCGGAACTCCGATGGGATGCCAAGATGGCCGAGGGCATCGATGATGTATCCGCAGATCAGGCGATACGAGGTATGGATATCGTTCCCGAACGTCGCCTCCGGCGCGATGACGCTGTACGTTATCTCGCCGTCCGGGTCATGGTACACCGCGCCCCCGCCGGTGCGCCGGCGGATGACATCGACCCCAAGGCGGGCGCAGGTGTCCACGTCGACCTCCTCCCTGGCCGACTGGAAGCAGCCGATGCTCACTGCTCCCGGCGACCACGAATAGAACCTGACGGTCGGAGGGGAGACACCATCCCGTAAGCCTTCGGCCACCGCTTCGTCGATGGCCATGTTCATCGCCCCGCGTTCCGTAGCGAGGGGGAGCAAACGCCAGATCACGGCTGTACCTCGGCCAGGAGGGCGGCGATGTCCTCAGGTCCGAGCCCGATCATGCGTATGCCGTTCCGCTCGGCATAAGCGGCGATGGCGGATGCCGCATCGTCGGAATGAATGGATGCCAGGAAGGCCTCCAGGCCGGGCAGGCTGTCCTCGGGATGAAGGAAGAAGTCGCCGGTCAGCCGCACCTTGCCGCCGCCTGCAGTCATCTGGACCAGCTTTCCTCCCGGGACCTTCCTTTCCGCTCTTCTCACTCCCTCGCCCATTTTAGGATGTCTTCCTTGGTGACCCTCATGCCGCACAGGGCCTTCTGGGTCCTCTCGTTGTACAGCGCCGGCACGCCCAGGGAGCCGCCGCAGGCCTTCTTCAGCACGTCACCGTAGGTCCGCATCAACGTGGCGTTCTCGTCGGAATGCCACACCTCAAGCTCCGTTATGGGCTTCTCCAGTTCCGAGGATGCTTCGGTCACGGTCGGATGCAGCTTCGCGCAGTGGGGGCATTCGCGCCCCCAGAAGAATATCAGTCTGTCATTGTCGGCCATGTGATCACCTTTTCACGAACAGCCCGCACCAGCATTCGCCGGTCTCCTTGTACACAGGCTGTATGAAGAAATTGCAGGGGCATATGAGATCCAGGTCGTCCTCGTAGTCTCCGGTGGTCATCCGGCATGGGCAATATTTCAGCCCGTGGTTCTTCTGGTTCTCGATCTCCCCCCTGGCCAGCTGACGGACGAACGGTTCGTCGGGGTTCAGCCTGAATGGTTTGTCCTTGGCGAACCGCTGCCATACATCGAGGAGCTGGTCCTCCTGGTCGAGCCTCTCCCCCCGGTCGATCAGCACCTTCATCGCTTCGGGATGATCGATCAGGGCGAAGGCGTTCCTCGCGCCGCAGGTGGGGCAGATCTCCGGCCCTTTGATCCCATAGTGGATGTCGTTGCAGACATTGCACCGCCATGCCTTCTTCCTCGCATGCGCTTCCTTCGTCATTCTCGACCCCCGTTGAAATCCAAGCGAGTGATATAAATAGCTCTCGCGGCGCCGGTTCGCCCTACAGCATGCTCGCAGCCGCCTATTTTACGAGCCTTCTGTGAACGTCCGAGAAAATCGAGGAAAGGTTAGGAATGCGTGGCCCTGACAAGACTGGGGCAGGTGACCGAAATGAATGCCAGGATGAGAGCCGTCGAGTGTCCAGCATGCAACTGCAGAGTGGAGGGAAGGAGCGAGGAAGAGCTGTCGTCGTGCGTGCATGTGCACTTCTGCGAGGAGCATGGCATGACGGAGCCCTCCAGTTCGGAGAGGGCATCGGGTTCTGAGAGCACCGTGATAGCGGGCGGACGGACCGGCTACGGGAGCGACATAGAGCGCGGCACCAGGATGGAGCCGCGGAGCGAGGAGAGCGAAGGGAACAAGCGCTGGTCGGCAGCGGGGCGTCCGAACGAGGAGCCGTCCACGAGGGGCAGCGCATCTGTCGCCGAGTCGAGGACCGGGCAGACCCGCGAACGGATCGGGGAAAGAGAAGAGAGCAAGATGTCCTCGGAAGGATCGTCCATTTCGTCTCCGGAGACCTATGGTGTCAGCTGCCCGGGATGCAGGGAGAGGGTGACGGGACGTTCGGAGGGCGAGACGTCGTAGAGGCTGAAGGGGCATATGGCCACCGAGCACAAGAACGAGCCGTACATGACCCGCCTCATGGAGAGGATCAGCAAGAACCGCTGAACCGCTACAGCATTCATAACGCTACGACGGCGGGTGGTAGCCGGCCTGACCGCCGTAGCGGATGAAAGGTTAGGAATACCAGACGCTGTCAAGCGGTACCAGGTGATCACCTGAAGACGGTCGATTGTCCGGTATGTGATTGTAAGCTGGAAGGAGTGGGCGAGGAGGAGCTCAGCACCACGGTGCGTGAGCACTTCTGCGAGGAGCACGGCATGGAGAGGCCTCGAGGGATCGATAGCACCTCTCCGATGACCTACGGCCAGGCCGCCCCGGTGGGCGGGTTGAAGACCGGCCGGCAGGCCACCGTGGCCGGGGAGAACATTGGTGAGCCGGTGGAGCAGATGGGCACGGCATGGAAGGAAGCTACCACCGAAAGGGTGCAGTGCCCCACTTGCATGGAGATGCTGGAAGGATGTGACTGCGAGGAGCTCTCCACGCGGCTGGAGGAGCACATGACGGAGTCACACGGGAAGGAAAGCTTCATGCAGAGGACCAAGGAAAGAGTCAAGGGAAGGTGAGTCGGGATTGGTGAGCGTGCGGTGCCCGGCCTGCGACCGGCGTATCGAAGGAGCTGACGGCGACATGCTGTCATCCGCCCTCGCAACGCACCTCGTCCGGCAGCACGCCATGACCCTTCCCGATCCGCAGATGCTACAGGGAGGGAGGGAAGGACACCTCTCCTCGGAATCGGAGATCGATACTGGGGAGGTGGATGAGGTGAGAGGCGCACCTGCGGTCTATGGTTCCCGCCTCACGCTGAGGGGCAGCGATCTGTACGGGGCCGAACGCCCGCCGCGGCTGGACATGAAAGAGGAGGACTTCGTTGATTGCCCACTGTGCGGCTTCCGTGTAAGCGGCAAGGAGGAAGATGAGCTGAGCGCTGGCCTCCGCGACCATCTTATCTCGGTGGGAGAGATGGACGCGCTGCCTGTGCCAAGGCCAAGCCGATGAGAAAGGATGATCATATGACGACCATCAAGTGCCCGATATGCAAGGAGAAAGTGAACGGTGAGGAAGGACTGCAGCTGTCGAACCGGCTCAGGGAGCACATGGCCAACGTACACGAGATGGCCGAGCTGACCGGCACCCACAGGGTCGGCGCGTTGCACATCCCGCCGTCCGACTACTCCGAGGACACCATGAGCCTGAGGGAGGCGGAAGGACCGGTCAGGGAATCATGGAGGGAGGAGATGAAGATGTGGACCTCTCCCCCGATACCTGGTCTGGAGAAGGAAGAGGAACGCAGGGAGAAGATGCTCCATCAGGACCGCGGGGCCGTCACGGCGCAGGAAACGATGCTGATGGAGAGGAGGTCCGCCGAGACCCGACTCGAAGGCGTGGTGAGGGTGGAGTGCCCGATGTGCGACGCCCTAATCACCGCTCCCACCGATGAGGACCTGTCCGATGACCTGAGGGACCACATGGCCGATCATCACGACATCCGGCCAAAGCGGCTGGCATGGCTGTCTGCGAGAATGTGAGGATCGCCCATTGGCCCGCTGTACAGGCCGGCGGCATCTTCCCTGCTGTCGCACGATCTTCGCCAACGATGTCTTGACCAGACCGCATAGTGGACGGCTTCGGATGATCACAATTTTCTTAGCACCGGCGACGGCGTGCGGAACTCCCCATCCCAGTAGACCAGCGTGTTGGAGCGGTCGTAGTCCTTGGCGACGTCGGTATGCACGACCTTGCCGATGACCCATATGTGGTCCCAGTCGGCGCGGTCAGCGACCTCCGTGATCTTCACCTCCATATTGAGGGGGCATTCAGCCACTGACGGGGACCTCACTCTCTTTCCCGGTTCCGGCGTCAATCCCACGTCGGAGAACTTGTTCATCCTGCTTCCGGAAGCGAAGCCGCACTTCACCACCTGCTCCACAAGCTCCTTTCCCGGAACGTTCAGAGTGAAGTCGCCGGTCTCCTCAAGCAGCTTGTAGCTATGTCGGGAGGACTTGATCCCGATGCCGACCACCGTCGGATCGACCGAGTATACGTTGAACATTCCGATGGTGGAGATGTTCGGTTCATCCTTTCCAACTGCCAGCAGGAACACTGGCGACGGCGGCAGGGACATCACCGCCTCGATGGTCCCCATGTCCAGCTTGATCGTCTCTTCGCTCATTTATTCACCCCGAGAATGCATCGAGGTCCGGACGATATATAGAATTCCCTAGACCGTTGTTTCCTCATGGAGCCGTTTCGCCGCGGCCAGTATCTCTTCGTACTCGGGATGCACCGCTTGGTTCGGGCCCTTCCAGGCATAACGCACCTTCATGTCGCGGTCCACGATGAACACCGCCCTTGCTGACCGACCTCGCAGGAACTCGCTCTCGCCGAGCATCAGGCCGTAGCGCCTGACCGCCGCTCCGTCCACATCGCTAAGCAGCGGGAACTCGATGTCCAGGTGCATCTTCCACGAGCGATGTGAGGTGGTGGTGTTAACGCTTATGGCGACAATGCTTACGCCGATGCGTTTCAGTTCGCCCAGCATGTCCATGAAGCGCTTCATCATCATGGTGCATATCATGCCCCAGTCGGTGGGGTAGAACACTACGATCACGGGCCCTCGCTTCACCTCATCGCTCAGCCGCATCATCCGCTCGGACGCTTCCGCCAGCTTGAAGTCCGGCGCCGTCTCGCCGATCAGCGGCACCGACATCATGCCACCTCGGGCCGCCATTCCTCTTCCTTCGGAAGGCCCCGCAGCCGGCGCCATTCCGCCCGGTCGAGGAGGTGCAGGCGGCCGCCATCATCGTAGTAGTACAGCTGATAGTAGAACAGCCAATGGTTGTTGAGCTCCAGCATTCTCAGCCGGAGGTCCACCGCTCGCTCCATTGGAGCGATGACCACCAACCTTGCCTTGCCTAATAGGATTCCAACATACTCGCCAAGATGCCGCAGTCGGTCCAGTGATTCATCGCTCTCCACGAACTCCTTGCTGACGATGTAGCGGTCGTCCTGCAGCACGGTCACTATGCCGCGGTCGTCGTTAACCTCGACAGTCACCGTCAGGCCATCGAAGTGCTCTTCGCATTCCTTTGCCGCCTGGTCGGCCCGGATCCGTG
>DATD01000013.1:100881-113665 GCA_002504525.1 Methanomassiliicoccus sp. UBA345 | reverse complement strand
GATGTTCTCCAGGTCATGGCGCGAGACCACGTCTGGCAAATCCGTTGTATTCGTATATAATCCCGATGAGAGCACGTTCGCATGACCGTTCTCGTATCGCCGCGGCGCTCGCAGAATGTTCTTTATCCCCTCGCCGATGGGCGGGTAAGGATGGCGAAGAAGCGAAGGCGCAATCGGGATCGCATCAAGACGCCCTTCTCGGCTTTCATATGGGGCGTCCTGGTGTCGGTCGGCATTAACCCTGGGCAGCTGCTCCTGGAGACCGCGCTGAACAATCTGGAGATATATTTCCAGCTGGCCGCCATAGCGCTCCTCGTGGTGCTGGCATACTACTTCATTGATGATCTCAGGGAAGGCGTGCGCCGCTCACGGACGGCCTACCGCGCCGCTGGGCCGATCGGCCTGGCCGGAGCGCTGCTTTCATTCCTCGGCGGGCTGATGGCCCTCGGCTCGAGCACCGAGGCCGCTGCGGCGCTAGCTATCGGTGCGGCGCTGTGGCTCATCGCGACAAGATGATCATGACAGTATGTGGATGAAAAACGAAAGAGTGGAACGGCAGGACGGCCGTTCCTTGAGGTAGACCCGACGCTCACTGAGAGTCGATGATCTTGATGAGGTGGTATCCGAACTCGGTCTTGACCGGGCCCACTACATCACCCTTCTTGCCGTTGAACGCGGCATCCTCGAACTTCTTGACCATCTGGCCCTTGCCGAAGGTACCGAGGTCCCCTCCCTTGCTCTTCGAGGGGCACATGGAGTACTGCTTGGCGATGGCCTCGAAGCTCTCTCCCGACTTGATCCTGGCGAGAAGCTCGTAAGCCTTGTTCTGGTCCTTCACAAGAATATGAGCGGCATGCACCTTGGTAGCCATGGGAGCTGGTCAGGTTTTAGGCCCGATAAATAATTTGGCCCATTCCATCAGAATACGCGGTAGTCGGTGACGAGGCCGCGCGAGCGGTTGATCATGTCCTTGATCTCGTCGATGCTCGGGACCCGCCCCTGGACCATCAGCTTGCCGTTGATGAACAGCGCAGGCTGCGTCGTTACGCCACGGCGCTTCGCTTCCTCGGTGTCCTGAAGCTTGTCGACGTCGATGTTCAACCCCATCTCCTCCAGGGCGGCATGGGTCGCCGATTCTATGAGGCGGCACTTGGCGCAGCCGAGCGCGAACAGCTCGATCTTGAGGGACATGCGCAGAAATTGGCGCCTGGGGATGATAAAACTCTGTTTCGCTCCGCGCGGACCCATTCGGTCTCGCTGTTTCTTGCTGCCATCACGTTCCGACATGTCGGCGTCGTCGAGCAAAGCTTAATTCCCCTCCTTTCATACCCCACCCTGATGTGGAAGCAGCTGGACGTGGAGCGGTGGAACGCTCGAAGGAAAGGCTCCCTGTCCGATGTGATGGCGCCGGTGCGTGAGATCGTCGAGAAGGTTCGAAGCAGCGGGGACGCCGCCCTGTACGAGCTCACCGAGAGGTTCGACAAGGTCAAGCTGGACCGCCTGCGCGTTACCGACGCGGAGGTCCAGGAAGCATACTCTTCGGTCTCGCCCGCATTGGTCGACGCGCTGCGCGCCGCCGAAGCTAACATTCGCGCCTTTCATCAGCTTCAGCGGCCTGCCGACATGTGGCTGCGGGACATCGCTCCCGGACTGTCGGTGGGAGTGAAGACCACCCCCCTTCGCAGGATCGGCGCTTACGTGCCAGGCGGCCGCGCCGCCTACCCGTCCACGGTCCTGATGTGCGCCGTGCCGGCCATGGTGGCCGGGGTGCGCGAGATCATCATGTGCACGCCCCCGCCGGTGAACCCTTTGACCCTGGTGGCGGCCGACATCGCCGGAGTGCACGAGATATACAAGGTGGGCGGAGCGCAGGCCATCGCGGCCATGGCCCTCGGCACCGACACCATCGCGCCGGTGCAGAAGATCGTCGGGCCCGGGAACGTGTATGTCACCGCGGCGAAGATGATGCTGCGCGACGAGGCGGACATCGACTTCCCGGCCGGGCCGTCGGAGATCGCCATACTCGCCGACGAGAGCGCCGAGCCTTCGTTCATAGCGGCGGACATCCTCGCCCAGGCGGAGCATGATCCCAACGCCGCCTGCATACTGGTCACCACAGATCAGGTGCTGGCGAACAAAGTGGGCAGGGAACTGGAAAGGCAGCTGGCACGGTCCGACCGACAGGATGTGCTGACCCGCTCGCTCGACAACATCGGCTACGCGCTCGCCACGGACCTGCCGTCGGCCGCGGAGGTCATCAACATGATCGCCCCGGAGCACTTGTCCATACAGGTCAGCGACCCGCTGGCGGTGCTGAGCGGCATACAGAACGCCGGCTCCATATTCGTTGGCAGATACGCCGCGGTGGCGTGCGGTGACTACGCATCGGGCACCAATCACGTTCTTCCGACGGCCGGCTACGCTTCCACCTACTCCGGACTGGACGTCATGCACTTCATGAAGCGGTCCTCGGTGCAGGTCATCAAGCGCGACGGGCTGGAAGCCATAGGCGACACCGTGGAGATGCTGGCCAAGGCCGAAGGCCTGACGGCGCACGCCCGCTCGGTCAACATCCGCCGCCAGAAGCGTTAGGCTTACAACTTCTTCGAGCAGAACCACCAGTCCAGGCAGCCCTGCTTGCCGCGCCGTTCCTTCGCTCCCTTCACATCCTTGGGCGGATAGAGCAGCACCTCGTCGCCGATGAACTCGTTGGACGGCCAGTTGGCCGGCGTGGCCACCTTGTGCTGCTTGACGACGAGCAGCGCCCGCAGCATGCGGAGCAGCTCCTCCATGTTCCTCCCCACCCCGCGAGGGTAGTACAGGACCGACTGGAGAACGGCGTCCGGATCGACGAAATAGACGGCCCGGATGGTCGAGTTGGAGTTGGGAGGATGAATGGCCCCGAGCGTCCTGGCGATGTCGCCATTGGGATCGGCTATGATGGGATAGCTGATTTCCACCTTGAGCTGCTCCTCCATCCATTCTATCCACTTGATGTGCGAGTACACCTGATCGACCGACAGCCCGATGAGTTCGCAGTTCAGTCTGCGGAACCTTTCGTGATTAATGGCGAACGATGCGAACTCGGTGGTGCACACCGGAGTGAAGTCCCCAGGATGGCTGAACAATAGGAACCACTTGCCTTCGAACGCGTCGGGCAGCGTCATGCGGCCCATGGTCGTGAGCACATCGAGATGAGGGAACATCTCGCCGATGCACGGGATCTCCACCTTGGCCCCTTCGTCATTCATGAGGTTCGTTCGGTTCCAGGGGTAATTCAATCCTCCGAAAGGTACGAGTACAGCCGCGCCGTTGTTCGTGACATGAACGAGGCCGCCGGGGCAGTTGCCCATCTGAGATGGGAGAGGAATGGGACATTCTCTCGCGATTACTCTCTCAGGGGAGGGAGGGACGTCGCCGCCCTGCGGTTCCCGAAGCTGATCTCCGCCCGGGCCGAAGGGTCCATCGGCGGACGCTCTTACATTCTGACGAGAAAGGGCATCCTCCGCCCGGTGGTGACAGTTCTGCAATCCCCCTTCGATCAGGAGATTGCCACCATGCGCCTGAGGATGGGAGGGGGGCAGCTCGAACTGATCGACGGCCGGCGCTTTACGCTGGTGAGGGAGGGGACATTCAAGAACTCATGGTCGTTCCGCGATGAGCGCGGCGCTGAGATGGTTTCGTTCAACGTCCCCGCGTTCAAGCTAAGGGTCGGAGAGGTGAAAGTGAGCCCGGCCGTGGAGAGGGACAAGCAGCTTCCCCTATTGCTGCTCATCGGGTGGTACGTGATCGTCCAGATACTTGACCAGGGGGCGAGCTCATAACGACGCTCATCAGAGAGTTCGCCATCGTACGTCCTAAGGCGTGGTCGATGAGCACCGAGCTGCGCGTTGGAGATGAGGTCGTCGCCGTTCTTTCCGGTTCCAAGAGCTTCGGGCGCAAGGCGACGGCGACCGTGGGCGACAAGCTCTTCATCCTTTCTTCCAGTGGCAAGAACGCGCTGCGTTCGCGGCTGCGGGAATCAGGCAAGGTCGACGACGTCGCGGTGATGGAACACACCGGAGCGGCGAAAGGGGCGATCTCCATAGGCGATGCGGCATACGAACTCTTGAGATCGATCGACGGGATCTGGGAGGTGCGCTCTCCCGACCGCGGGCTGATCATGACCTTCGTCAGGGACGTTAAGGACCCCTCCCAGGGAAGGGCGGTGATGGATGTCCAGGACGACAACGCGCTTCTTCTCGCCCTGTTCGTCTGGTTCGCCCTCCGGACCATGGAGTGCTAAGAGCTCGAGCGTTCGTTCAAGCGCATCACGGGCTCGGCCCTTTCCGCTTGCGAACCTCCTTGCGCGCCGGGCGAACGATATAAGTCTGTGACGGTGGTGCACCATCGTGAAAGGGCAGCTGGAGGCGTGGGAGAAGGAATACTCGTCGCCGGACCCCCTGTGGAAGGGGCCCGCGCCGGGCATCTCATTGAGAGGGAGCAGGGTCCTGGAGCTAGGCTGCGGCAACGGCAAGACGCTCTCCGCTCTCTCCCATGAGGCGGTCGGCCTGGACCACTCCCTCAACGCGCTTCTCCGTTGCCCAACGAACCGCGCTTCCCTGGTAAGGGGCGAAGTCCTGCATCTGCCATTTCGGGACGGGAGCTTCGACACCGTTCTTCTGCATCACGTGCTCGAGCACCTGGTGGAGGACGAGCGCGTGAAAGCGGTGGAGGAAGCCATTAGGGTGATGGTACCAGGCGGCCTCATGTCCATCAGAGTGTTCTCGGTGCGGGACATGCGCTATGGGAAGGGGACTGTGGTGGAGAGGAACACGTTCCGTCGTGGGAACGGCATCGTCTATCACTATTTCGAGCCGGACGAGGTCAGGACGCTCCTGCACCCCCTAAAAGAGATCGATCTCCAGGAGATGGTGGCGGAGAAGAAGTACGCGCCGGGGGCCGTTAGGGCCGAGCTGGTCGGCACTTTTTCCAGTGACGGCCGTTGACCGCCTCCAGCGTTCCCGCCATCTTCCCTCGATGCCCGAAGTAGGAGAGCGATGCGATCTTCGCGGTCGCTACCGCTTGATGATCTTTCTCTCCTTTCCGGGGATGCGGCGCAGCTTGCCGTTATCGAACGCCCACTGGTAGTTCGCCTTCTCGGACGGTGCGACCAGCACCTTCTCGCCCGTGGAGTACTTCCTCCGCGTCGTCCAATCGGTGAATCCAGACACCACCTTGTAGATCTCCGCTTCCTCCACCGCCTCTCGGCCGGAGCGAGCCCCCTTGTACTGAGAATAGGAACCGTTGAACATCGTCAGCTGGCCGTCCCTCAGCTCTGCCACCTTCGAACAGACGGAATCGAGCAGGTAACGATCATGGGTGACGATGATGAACGTTCCCGAGTAATCGGCCAGGGACAGCTCCACGGCGTGCTTGGCCATGATGTCCAGATAATTGGTCGGTTCGTCAAGGACCAGGAAGTTGAGGTCAGAGGAGAGCAGGATGGAGAGCGACACCCGTGCCCTTTCACCGCCGGACAGCGTCGAGATCGGCCGCTCGGCATCCTTCTTGGACAGGTAGAACCGGTACAGGTAGGAGCGCGCTCTTGCTCTCGCATCCCCGACCAGCGTCTTGTCTATCTGCTCGTATGCCGTCAGCGATTGATCGAGGTCGTCGTGCCCCTGGGCGAAGTACCCTATGCTGGCGCCGGGCGCCACCCATAGGTCGCCTCTGGAAGGGATCTCCCCCAGCATCGCCTTCACCAGGGTGGTCTTTCCAGAACCGTTCGGACCGAAGAGCCCGATCTTGTCCCCGTTGTTGATGTCCAGCTCCAGGTCCTGGAAGATGGTGCGGCCGCCGCGGGCGACCTTCAACTTTCTGGCGATGACCACGTTCTTTCCTGACTTCTGCGCAGTGCCGATGTCGATGGTCAGGTCCTTCTTCTTGTCAGGGGCCTCCTTGACCTCCATGCGCTCCAGCATCTTGAGGCGGGTCTTGTGAGTGCTCGAGAACCACAGCGCGCGGTGCTGCTCGTCGGCGATCTTTGCTTGACGATCGCGCTCCTTGACGTTCTTCTCGTACTCCTTCCTCTGCCTCTCCAGTTCCAGCGCCTTCTTGTCCACGAACTGCGAGTAGTTGCCGCCGTAGTGGCGCATCCTGCCGTCCTCCAGCTCGTAGATCTGGGTGACGGTCCGGTCCAGGAAGTAGCGGTCGTGCGACACTATGATGACCGCGCCCTTGAAGTCGAGGAGGTAGTCCTCCAACCACTCCACGGCATCGATGTCCAGATGGTTCGTTGGCTCGTCGAGTATGACCAGATCGGCCTTCTCCGCCTGGGCCAGGATCTTGGACAGGTAAACTTTGGCCTTCTCCCCGCCGCTCAGCTCGGAGACCTTGCCCTCGGTGCGGTCGTCGATGCCGAACTGCTTGAGGTGGTCGAGCGCCCGCTCCGCGCCGCTCTTGTTGCCGGCGACGGCGCGCTCCTGCAGCATCGCGTACTCCATCGAGACATCGTTCCAATCCATTCCGGGCGGAAGCGTTCCGGAGGTCATGATGGCCTCTAGCTCGTCCATACGCTTCTGTTCCTCCGATCTAGGCCCTTCGTCAAGAAGGGCCTCGTTGACGGTGGTATCGTCATCGAACGAGGGGAACTGCGATAGGTGGACGATCTTATTGGTCCTGACGCTGAGATCTCCGCTGTCAGGGCGCACCTCCCCCATGAGCATCTTGAGCAGGGTGGTCTTGCCGGCGCCGTTCGGACCCACCAGTCCGATGCGATCATTATCGTCCACGTTGATGGTGACGTTCTTGAGGACATCCTTGGGGCCGAAAGATTTCGAGATCCCCTCCGCGCGGATGAGCATGGGCGTCCCCAATGCCCTTGCCGTATTTGGCTTTCACCGCCGTTAAGCGGTTCGGAGCCGGTTCAAAACCGGCTCCAGTGATAGAACGTGGATCGCACCGCATGGTCGAACCATTCAGTCGAAAGTGTTATCAGCAGCGTTGTTTTTGTTCGATGCATGAAGATTCGCCGCTCCCAGCTGTACGAACACATCAAGAGCTACGAGTGCAAGGGCGATTTTGATGGCTTCCTCGGCTTCATTGACGCCCCCATACGCGACGTCCGTATCATCCGGCTGCCGGAAGGCCGAATCCGCGTCAGGTATCTCGACCAGTGCAGCAACATCCAGCGGGTCGATGTCGGTCCTGGCGAAGAGGAAGAGATCGACTTTCCGTGATCACAGCAGCACGGCCAGCACCGTGACGGGGGTCGATTCCACGTCGGCGGTGAACATCGGCACGATGTAGAGCGTCCATTCTCTCTCCGGCAGTCTGCCGTCTGAGAGGTCCAGGTCTTCCATTATCATTATCGGCCGTTCGGGGCTCAGGAGCGTTTTATGCACCGCGGCACCCTCTTCTGGGCTGGAAGGCGACGCCGCCGATAAGAAATCGAAGCCGATCGCTTTGAGGCGCGGCAGCCGCCGAAGCCGCTCGGCCGCGTCGGGATGCAGCCAAGGATGCTTCTCGCGATACTGCTGCGGATCGCTGTCACGAAGGCAGTGGGCGCCGGTGCGGAGCAGCAGCGCCTCGACGCCGTCCAGGTCGTTCGGAAGATCGTCAAGGTAGAGAGGGGCATCGCCCTCGGCAGGCATGTCGAGGCAGCGGGCCGGCGATAGCTCGATCAGCCTCGGAAGCAGGGACGCGCCTTCGCCGCCCTCGTGGAAGTGCGCCGGCAGGTCCAGGTGGCTCCCGGTGTGGGTGTTGAACTCCACCATGGAGGAGCGGGAACCATCGACCTCGATCGTCTGGTGCTCGATAACCTTGAGGGGCGGTGTTCCCGGGAACACGGGAACATCGCGGCTCAGTGGATACGAGAGCAGCAACATGAGCGTTCCTTGTCATCCGGAGCATAATTCCTTTGCGGCGCCTGCGTCAATCCTTCCTGCCCACGGCCGGCCGCTGGACGGCCATCACCGGCTGGGCGATGGCCGGAGTGCATTGTTCGCAGAACGCCCTCATGCGCATCACGAACTCCTTGTACTTGGTCTGGCGCGTCCACTCCTCGACGGAGTGGGCCGCTCCGCATCTCCACAGCGCATAGAACCGCCGCGGCTCGGCGAGGTCCTGGAACAGCTCCAGGGGATGGTCGGCGAACCTCTGCTCCAGCGTCCACTGCGCGAAGTCCTCCCAGGCCTCCTTGAACTCCAGTTCCCTGCCTTCCTTGATCCGCCAGTCGCCCACGAAGTAGCATTTTTCCTGCGTGCCTTCCATAGTACGTTCCCCACGATGCTATTGTTCCGGGGGGCGGATATTAGTTGCGGACGCGGCGAGCGGTCGATTTATATCCTATGCTGAAAAGTCAGGAACATGAGCCCCGAGATGGCGCCGCCGAGAGGGACGGTGATCGACCTCGCCCTGCTGCTGGAGAGGCATCTCCAGGACAACGAGGCGGTGAGGCGCACCGATGACCAGGTGATGGACCTGCACCTTCTGAAGAAGGAGCTGAAGGAAAGCGAGGAGCGTCTGGACGAGGCGCTCGGGCGCATACGGCTGCAGGGGGTGTACCTGACCATGACGAGGCCGCAGAAGGCCGCGCTGAGGGAGAGCGCCATAGCGCTGGCGGGAACGTGCATGCACATCCTCGACATAGCCGGTCTGCTGGACCCGGAGAAGGAGGTCTGAGCAGGGAATGATTTAACAGCGCGGTCGGTGTTCGGCCATCGATATCATGGACGATCTGCCCAAGGAGGTCAGGGAGCGCCTAGAGCTGATGGTGGAGGCCCCGTTCGCCGCACTGTGCGGCATGGAGCTGGTATCGCTCGGTCCGCGGACGGCCCGGGTCCGGCTCTCACTGGAGGGCCGCCAGAACGCTCTGGGGGGCATGCACGGCGGCGCGCTGTTCGCCCTTGCCGACCAGGCCTTCGCGCTTGCCGCCAACCAGGGAGAGAACGTCTACGTCGCGATGAACGCCTCCATCCACTACCTCAGGCCGGCCCGCGGGACGGTGGAGGCGGAGGCCCGCCTGGTGGGAGAGAGCGGACGGACCTCGCTGTACGAGGTCCGGATATTCCAGGGGGACGAGGTGGTGGCGATCTTCCAGGGAACTGGATACCGCCTTCAGAAGAAACTTATTTGACGGGCGGGGTACAGCATCATCGTCATGCGCAAGTGCGTCAAATGCTATGCCGAGACCGACGAGGGCGCCCAGATCTGCAAGGAGTGCGGCAGCGACAAGTTCTTCATCGAGGGCGAGAGCACCATACCGTGCATGCATTGCGGTCAGGCCAACAAGGAATCGGAGAAGGAGTGCCTCGCGTGCGGCCACAAGCTGGTTCGATGAACAGAAGGCTCACTTGTTGAACCGCCGGACCGGCCGGAACAGGTTGTCGTTCTCCTTCGATACAATCAGTCCGTTGGATGTCAGCCGCTGCAGCGAGTCCCTTACCTGGGCGGCGGTGATCTTCTTGGGCCGAAGCGCCTTCTTCAGCCCTGCATACGAGACGTAGTCGAGGCCCACCTCGTTCACGCCGCGGTGCACTTCTCGAAGCACCTCATTGTCGTGCGGCCCCAAGGCATAGTACGCGTATGATGTGCTGACCTCCGGCCCGAGGCGCGTGGAGCCGCCCGGCCTCGAATAGTGCAGCCTGAGGTCGGCGAACTGGCGGTACATGTCCTTGAACCATTCCTTGCTCCGATCGAGCATGCCTTCGTTCAAATGGTCCTTCTGATGCAGCCGGCACAGCGCCATGGCGATCTTCGCCAGCGCGTCCTGGTCGAACGGGACGTTGTAGCCGGCGTAGGCGGGGTCGGATTCCTCCAGGATGTCGTTCATGGTGCTCTCGATCTGCCTGATCATGGCCTCGCTGACCACCGGCCGGAGCATCAGGCCGTACAGCTGATATTCGAGCACATCGGGGTCCGGCTCGACGCTCCTGGGGACGTAGCGGGCGTTATACAGGATGGTCGGCACATGCTGCGGCAGCGGGTGATGGGACGGGTCGACCATCTTGAGGTAGTTGTACGACGCCTCCTCCACCTGACCGGCGGCTATGCGCTTCCTCAGGGCGGATACATCATCCCTGGCCGACAAGAAGTTCAGCTCGAAACGGCCGTTGGGACGGGAGAACTCTACCGGGAGATGCATCCCCAGCGTCCTCTTCAGGTGGTCGAGCGCCTTCGCCTCGCCGGTCATGTCGAAGGACTGCGTTCCTATCCCTCCGGGTCCAAGAGGGGTTCGGGGGCAGGACAGCATCTGCAGAGCGAGCGCCTTATCCAAGTGATCGTTCTCGCCGCCGCGCCAGTTCACCACCAGGCGGTAGAGGAAGTCGTCCTGGTCCAGATAAGGCCGCGGCATCTCGGCCGTTATGCGGCGGACCGCGTCCACCGGATAATGCTCCTCGAACTCCTTGGCATAGGTGGTGCGCCTCTCCAGGGAGGAGATCCTCCTCATCGGCGTCCCGACATCGAGCTCGACGAGCTCCTCGTCGTCCAAGATGATGTCGTCGGGCAGGTGGTACGTGCGGTCAAGGTCCGGCGGGAGAAAAGGGCTCTTCCTCAGGTTGAATCGGCGGGAGCCCGAGAACCTCACCCAGCCCACGTGCGGCCCCGCGGCGATGATCCGTCTCTCGAAGCCTGCCCAGGGGCCGGCGACCCTGGAGCGGAGCGATACCTGCGCCATCCGCACCGACAAAACAGGCGGCGCGATAAAAGGGTTCCGGCCGTCTGGCCTAGGATCAATGAGGGAAGGATGGAGTGCGCCGTCTGTCGCCCCCACCGATGACATCACAGTCGCCAATGCAGGCGTAGCCAGATGTCCAAGGATAGAGAGTTATCTATTGCGATAACATTAAATCCCACCGGGTGCGCTCATTTTCAACTAGGCCGCCGTGGTCACCGGGTGATCGCTATAGGGCGGCAGAGGGATTGGAATGAAACGAAGCACAGCGATAGTCGCCGCCATCGTCGCGGTAGCGGTCATAGTCGCGGCGGCAGTGGGCGTGATGCTGCTGAACCCCGGGGGGGACTCGGGAGGCGACCAAGGACCGGGCACTACACCTGACGGGAGGCCCAGTGGGCCTGAGGGAACCGTGAATGGAGCCGTGGTCAACATTGGCATGAACGAGTCCAACGCCTCGGCGTTCAATGAGCTGAAGAGGGACTTTGATAATACCTCCGACGCTGTCGAGGAACCCGATGCCCTGTGCCAGGTGGCCATAACCAACAACCAGACCGAGAGCATAAAGCTGGACTGCAGTAACTTCTCCGCCACGCTCAGAGAGGGAGGCGAAGTTCAGTCGCTCAATCGGAACATGGTCACAGTCGAGTCCAACACCACAGCATACTTAGTGCTGGGATTCAAGACCAACGGCTCGCTCATCACCGAGATCACCTACAAAGGTGATGTGAAGATCGGCAAGATGTCCGTCATGAGCGGACTCCAGCAGAAGCTCGGACCGATCGTGATGATGAAGGCTCCGGAAAATCTCACTAAGATAGATAACCTGACCTTCGAATCCCCGAGCGCGTGGATGATCACCAATGGGAGCATGAACAGCCCCATGCCTCTGTTCTTCATGAAGAACGAGAGCGTGATCCTTGCCGTGGTCATAGGCACCAACAACAACACCACTGCTGTGACCCTTGCTCCGACCAACTTCTGGCTGGACCTTGGCAACGGCACCTGGGTTCAGGCCGAGGGGGGCCGGAACAACAACCTGATGAAGACGCTGGAACCCAATAGCACCAAGCCGTTCCTGCTCGGGTTCAGGGTGAACGAAACCGTGATGCCCACCTCGATCGTCTTCTGGCCGGACCAAAAATCCAACCAGACGGTGACGTTCGCGATCTCCCCGCAGCAGCCGCCCCAGGAACCTGGACGTCTTGCCCTGAACAAGATATGGGATGAGAAGTCCAACAACACCACCGGGTCAAGGCTGTTCGTGTCGCTGAACGACACTAGCGGCGCTCCCAGCGGGAACGTTGCTCTTATGGGATGGTCGATGAAGGAAGGCCTGATCGCGGCCAATACCACGCAGAGCAATGTGACCAACGGGACTGTCTACGTCTTCGATCTCGCAAAAGGTGACGACATCACCCTGCTGCAGTACAACGACGGAGGACAGACCAGGTATCTGTGGGTGAGGCCGGTAGTGCCGAGTTAAACCTCTTCCAATATTCTTCTTTTTTCACTTTTTGGCACCATTAATGAGTTCTCGTGAGGCTTGCGTCCTTCTACAGTTCGGACGTCTTGACCATGTAAGCTGCTGGCTCCCCGGGAGCATATTCCAGCCAACGCACGTGTTCGAACCCGTGACAGGCCCAGAACTGCTCGGAGCCCTGCACCGAGGTCAGGGCGATACGCCGGTGGCCGAGCTCGGCCGCGACGGCCTCGGCCTGATGGATCAGGCGGTCTGCGATCCCATGGCCGCGGTGGGCCGGATGCACCGCCAGATCATGGATGTAGAGATGGTCGGGCCTGTCGGGGAGGGAAGCCGTGACGCTGCCCAAGGGATAGATGTCGTTGCATGTCCCGGGGACGCAAACGATGTAAGCGGCCAGCTCTCCGTCGGAGAGATGACCCCATGCTCCCATGGGAAACGAGCTGATCTTGGAGAGGAACGCCTCCGGCGACTCTATGAGCGATGGGCGATAGGATGCTCTCTGGACCCTCATGATGGCCGGCAGGTCTCGAGGAGCCAGGGGTTTCATGTCATTCGCTTGCATGACACTCCTCCGCGCTCCTTATCACATACATGCCGATGGCAAGGCCGCATCACATATTGATATCTTGACGATGCGGTCG
>DATD01000013.1:55999-100635 GCA_002504525.1 Methanomassiliicoccus sp. UBA345 | reverse complement strand
GGCCCATCAAGGGAACCTTCGCTCACACATACTCGATCGTGGCCGTGGACCGTCAGGCGGGCATCATGGGCGCGGCTGTTCAGTCACACTGGTTCTCTGTCGGTTCCGTCGTGCCATGGGCCCGCCCCGGCGCCGGAGTGGTGGCAACGCAATCGTTCACCGATCCTGCCTACGGGCCGCGGGGGCTCGATCTGATGGCGGATGGGGTTCTGCCCTCCGAGGCGCTCGCTTCACTGGTGGCTGAGGACGACGGCCGCGACGTGAGGCAGGTCGCCATGGTCGATATCAAAGGGAACGCGGCTGCGCACACCGGTGCCGGGTGCATCGCCGAGGCCGGCCACATCACGGGAGAGGGGTTCTCGGTGCAGGCCAACATGATGCTCCATCCTACCGTCCCGGCGGCCATGGCTGCGGCGTTCCGCGAGACGGAGGGCAGACTGGCCGAGCGTATGCTGGCCGCTCTCGCTGCGGCCGAGGCCGAGGGCGGGGACATCAGGGGAAGGCAGTCGGCCTGCCTTCTCGTGGTCCGAATGGCATCGACGGGAAGGCCATGGGAGGACCGGCTGACCGACCTACGCGTCGATGACTCGGCCGATCCACTGGTCGAGCTCGCACGCCTGCTGAAGGTGCAGCGCGCCTACGAGCACATGGACGCCGGGGACGTCGCTTTGGCCAGGGGCGATCATGCCAGGGCGCTGGTGGAATACTCTTCGGCCGAGTCGCTGTACCCGGAGAACGAGGAGATCGTGTACTGGACGGCGGTCGGGCTGGCGAACAGCGGCCGAGTGGACGAATCGCTGCCGAGGTTCAGGCAGGTATTCGAGCGCAACGCGAACTGGAGGGAGTTGACGTCCCGCCTGTTCGACAAGGGTCAGATCACGGTCGACGGCGAGGACCTGAAGCGCATACTGTCGGAATGAGGGCTCACACCTGCTCTCCGGCCACGCCCATGCCGGGATCCATCGGCAGCGGAAGTTCGTCGGGCAGAAGGAGCTCGTACTCATACTTATCCCGCATCAGGTCCCGAAGGGCCTGAACACCGTCGATCTTGTAGATGTGCTTAGGCTTCATCTGGCCGATGGAGCGGCCCGCCTTCACCCTGCGGTCGATCTCCTCCTGCACCACCTCGAAGGCGTCGGCCTTGAGGACGATCACATCGAACCGCTTCAGCTCGCAGGCGATCTCGAACATCTGCGGCACGTCGGTCCGTTCGTCGAGAAGGCGCTTTCTTACATCGGCGCGGAACCGAAGCCTGTCCAGGGGATCCTTCTCAGGAATGACGACCATGACCAGGCGGGCAGGGGTGTCGCGAACGTTATAGAGCTCCCACCACCTCACGCCGCCCTTGGAGTACAGCGCCTCGTTGACGAACCGGGAGTATATTTTCACGCCCATGAAATTGCCCGACTCGTCGTGAGCGCCGTAGTCGAGAGTGTCGGCGGTCCTGCCCAACACTCGTATGTGCGGCAGGCATATGTCGATCTTGGTGTCGAAGACTGTCACCCGGTCGGTCCGGCGAGGATCGAGGACCTCGATGAGATCGCCGGTAGGATAGCGGACCAGAGGGAGGCACTGGCCGGGGCGGGTGATGATAAGCTCGCCCTTCATCCCGGCCTTCCACTCATACCATGGCACCGAGCGCGGAGGACATTCGAGGTCGATCTCTTTGACCTTGAGAGCATCGGACGGGATGATCTCCGGTATGATCGCATTGGTCAGAACTCCCAGGCTGCGGGCGCCATGCACGAACTGGCTTGCCATAATGGGGTTCTCGGTGCTGCCGTAGATGTCGAACAGCCGCAGGCGTGGGTAGCACCGCTCCAGCTCCGCCCGGTAGGTGTCCAGCGACTCAGCGAAGGATATCCCGACCGACACGTTGTCGGCGAACGCCTTCAGCGCCTCGCGGTCGATGCCTCTGAGGTACAGTCTCGCGGCGAGCTTGGCCAGCGGCCTCGGGAGATGATAGGTGCGGACGATCTTGTCGATGATGAGGTCGGGAAGGAAGTCGGGCTCGCGGCTCATCCTCCCGACGAGGTAGATGATCAGGGCGCCGGAGCCGACCATGTCGATCCTCTCCTGCTTCGACGCGGCCTTCAGCGCCTTGATCAGGTCGCGGTCGTCCTTGAGAAGGGTCGATAGCCCTCCCAGGCCGATGGCGTCCTTGACGCGGTCCACGATGTAGCCGGAAACATCGGGCGGGGCGCCGGAGAGGTTCCAGCCGGACATGCCGCTCTTGAAACCGATGATGTGGGCGTACAGCCGATAATCGGACATGATGCGATCGATGTCCTCCTCCCCATAGAAGAACTCCTTCGGATCGCCAGTGGATCCGGAGGTGCGGAACGAGACCACCGGCGGGGCCAGCAGGCAATTCTCTTTGCCGTCCCGCTCCATGCACTTGTGGATCCATTCATAGTCGGTCAGCGGCATCCGGCCCAGCTCTTCGAAGGAGCGGGCGGTGAATATCCTTCCGGAGTATACGCTCGAGCCGAGAGCCCTGGAAGTGATATCGGGAAGGAGCCTCTCTTGGGTCTTCCTTCTCTCCTCTGGCGACAGGGAGAATCGCTCCTCGATCGACCGCAAAAGCTCGGAGGGGTCATCATTCCCATCAGCGGGCACGCGTTCCGGTAAAAGTGCCGGATTTATAACGATTCGTATGCGAGCTTAAGGAGCTCAACGCTTTCTGCCGTACCATGTCGAATTCCGACACATCGGCTGCCGCCACCCCTTGCCCCCCCCGTCTAGGGTCCAAGAAGCCTATCGATGGGGATGCCGCGTCTCAGGCCCTCAATCTCGGAGTGAGCCCCATCTCGCTGAACAGGTAGGTGGAGAAACCCTCTCCGCCGCGCGAGTGAGCGTCCCGAATGAACTGTGAGAACACTCGGTCCGGCACGATCACCGATACGGGAAAGCCCTCATGCACCGCCATATTGTAATCGTTCACGGCGTTCGGTCTCATCCAGCTGTCCTCCGACTCGAAGAATTCCAGGCCGATCACGCGCTCCATGGGGTCGAGTATGTGCAGAACGCCCCACTCTCTTCGATCGTCGGTGTACAAACTGTACCGTACGGTCAGGTCGGCGTCGCTTCCAGTCACTCTCTCCGCCCGGTCTGCCATGCTGCTGCTGATATCGATCATGTCACACCTGGCACTCTCTCCGAACTCAACCTAATTATACATTACTGGAATCATCGGCGGAACGGTAAGCGACGGATAACAATATCCAGTATGAACTGGGATAGAACAGCGATGAGCTGGGACGGGATGAAAAGCGATATCGCCGCAGAGATCGCTCTGACCGAAAGGCAGTTGGCTCTTGTCCGCGCCCCTGCGCCGATGTCACGAGGCGTTCTATGGTCAGCGCCCATCCTTCTGATGCTCAACGTCCTCGCCATCGTTCTCTCGTCCAGATACGCGATGGCGTGGATAGCCTCATCACTGCTGGTCATGATGATGCTTTTCATACTGACATTCTTGCCGACCTCCCGATCAGGATCAGCGATAGACAGCCTCTCCATCCCGTTCAGAAGCCTGCATCGCGCGGTGAGGACGAACAAGCCCGTGCTGGCGGCCCTGCTGGCGAGTTCCATGTTGGCCGGCAGCCTCCCCATGTTGCCTGGCATGCTCATCATCGTAATGGTGAACATCATCTTCGCCCTCCTGCTGATCGATCCGTTGAGCATTGGCCTGATGGCGTGGATCATCATCCAGTCGCTGCTCATACTGGGCTTCTTTCTCTGGTTGCGAGCTTACCGGCCTTTCACCGGGGCGTTCTTGGAATCGTTGACCGATACTATCAGGACGGTTCGCTCTGACGACGGGCCCAATAACCATAGGCGCCGCGGGGCGCTTTCACTGGCCGCGTTCGTACTTACCACGGTGGCCGTCCTCTTCGGCATCTTTGTCCTCCCAGGGCCGACGCTCGGCCAGATAGGTTCGGCCTCTTTAGCAGCGGCAATGGATGGGATCATCGTGCTGGTGATCGTCCTTGTCACCCAGATGCTGCTGGTAAGAGCGCTCCAGGCCAGGGAGAGCAGGCGTTCGGCGATCGGGTTCCTGGAAAAACGGCTTGGAACGCTGAACGGGCTGATGGCGGAGGCCGAGAAGAATGGCGCTGCAGACCTTGAGCGGATCAGCGCCACGCTGCTGATGGTACGATTGGTAAGGCTGCATTGCCACGACCTCAACGGCCATCTGCGCGTGTTCTCAACGTTCCCGGACCTGGAGCTGCTGCTGTCAAGCGAGATGCGTGAGGAGCTTTCCTCCTTATCGGCGGTCGACGTGCTCCGCAATGCTGATCCCCCTCGGCGCTATGGCCGCATCGAGCGGTGAACCGGGGGACCATGTGGGGAGCCAGGAACGTCAGGACGAGGCTGTTCGAACATCGACCGTTCTAGATCTGACCGCAGATCTCGCCCGCAAGGGAATAATAAGGCGAGCTAACGAAGCGGAAGCGCCGAGCGTGCTCGGTGAGGTGAAGAAATGCAGGAAAGGACCAAGGAGCTGAAGAGGCGCGGAGAGGGTATGGCCCGCGAGGGGCAGGAGAGAGCGGAAGGAGAGGTCAGAGAGAAAATGGGCGGATCCCAAGAAGATGTACGGTCGGAGGGATCTCGCAAGGCCGTCGAAGCGACCGAGAAGAAGAGAAGGCCAAATGAGTAAACACACTTCCTAAACCCTTTCCGAAATCATTCATTCGTGGGTTCTTTGTTCAACACGGCGTACACATCGCCCGATATCTCGCCGCTACGTTCGGACAACGATCTCAGGGCAGTGATGATCTCATCTTTTGAAACGAACCTGCCCACGCTCATGACCAACGTCTCGCCGGGCGAGATATCGTAAAGGTAGCTGCCAAGCCGATCCAGCCGCTCCACGCACTCAACCGCCGTGGCGATGTCCTCGGGCGTGTATTCGAATGAGAGCGCCTTCACTGGAACATTGAGGCCGCTCAACGCCCGGAGCTCGCTCCCCTCCGTGTCGATCTTGATGAAGTCGGGGATGCCATGCTCTTCGATGAGGTCGTCCAGCGTCACGGTCGCGACTTCTGCCATCCGTTCCCACTCCGAGTCATCGAACCGCCCTCCCGCCTTGACCTTGGCGATCCATTCCTCGCTGAGCGAGGATACCATGTCATTATTGGACAGGTGTAGGAGCGCCTTCCCGCTCTGAGAATCCACGGCAGCGGCGATGATCGATACGTCCTCCCGCTCGCCGAACTTTCTCCGAAGGTCGTCCAAGCAGTCCGGCTGAGGTTCTACCGCCACAACTCTGGCGCCCAGGGCCAGGAAGGTAGCGGTACGGTCGCCGTGATTGGCACCGATGTCGAACGCCAGGTTCCCTTGGCAGATGAAAGCGGAGTAGAACGCCTGCATGCGGCGCTCGCGCGTCCGATCCACGGGATTCACTATCCTGCATGCGGGCTCATGGGGTCATGATTCCTGCGTGACGTGATGGCGCTTTGAACGCGCCTCGCGCTGATAAGATCAGCTTCGCAGCGTCATGGGGCTGCCACAGCAGTCGAAGGAGCAGCCCTGCGCACAACCACAAGCTTCCGTCGGGGCCTCCGTGCCGCACTCTTTGCACTCCTTGAGCACTTTGAGCTCGAGTCCACAGCTCTCGCAAGTGTACACCTGCCCCATCTTCATGTCGTTGCAGCCGGTCATGTATGGTGCCTCTGCACGTTCCACTGTTGCTCAAGGGTCATAAATGCTCGTTCTCGTACGCCTTCGGGCCGCGACCGCGCTTTTTTTAGATGCGAGCCTCGCATTCATCAATCGGCGCTGATCATATGGCAGGAAGGGCGGACACGAACATCATCGACATCATCAAGGAGCAGCATCGGGAGTTCCGTGAGCTGATGGACAATGTCCGGGATACGACCGTTGACGATCCGGGGGAACGGCTGAGGATGTTCAAGCTCACTCGTTCCAAGCTCAATTCTCATGGCAGGGCCGAGGAGAGGGTATTGTTCCCGCGGATGGAGCAGGACAAGCGGACGAGGCCGGCGGCACTGGAGGCCTTGGAGTGGCACGCCGCCTCCAGCAACGTCATGAAAGGCGTGGCCGGGACACCCTTGGAGAGCGAGCTCTGGTTGCCAAAGTGGCTTGTGGCCAGAGGGATCATCATGACCCATCTCGATGCCGAGGAAGCGAGAGCGCTGGAGCGCATTCGAGAAGCGTTCTCCCCGGACGAGCTGGAACGACTGGGAAAGGAGTTCCTATTGGCTGAAGAAGAGATCATCGAAGAAAGGAAGGGTCGTTGAGACGTCCTCTTCTCTATGGTGCAGTGATTTGATGTTATGAGCGGACCGCATGGGGCGGTTACAGTGCTATTATGTGTCCTGCTCCGTGCTAGCATATAACATTGATATATCCCATCCTCCATCGCCTGAACCAATACCGTTGTAGCCCCCGGTGAAAAAATGTTCGGCATCGAGGACCCCCAGATCGTGGCAGCATATGCGCTGGCCATTGTTTCGACCATCGCATGCATCATCTACGGATGGATGAAAAGGGACGAGGCGGACTGACATGGTCGACACGGCATTCTTCGCCGTTTGCGTGGCGGCCTATCTTGCTGTCACGCTGTACCTCGGCTACCTTGGATACCGCCAGACGAGGAATGCCGACGACTTCATGATCGCCGGGAAGAGGATCAGTCCGGCGGTGCTCGCTCTATCGTACGGAGCGGCGTTCATCAGCACGTCGGCGATAGTCGGCTTCGGCGGGATCTCCGCCGTGTACGGCACGGGCCTGATTTGGCTGACGGTGCTATGCATCATGGTCGGAGTCATCATCGCGTTCATATTCTTCGGGAAGAGGACCAGGCGAATAGGCAGGAAGCTCGGAGCCGTTACGTTCCCTGACCTCCTGGGAAAGCGATTCGGTTCTCCGTTCATGCAGTACGCTACCGCGGTGATGATCATCATCTCGATGCCGCTGTACTGCGCGGCCATCATCATAGGCGGGGCGAACTTCATCGACGTGACGTTCGGCATCGACCGGAACCTGGCGATCCTGGGCTTCGCCGCCGTCACCGCATCGTACGTCATCTTCGGCGGCCTCATCGCGGTGATGTACACCGATGCCATGCAGGGCGTCCTGATGCTCATCGGCCTCACGGTCCTGCTCGCTCTAACGTTCGCGGCGGTCGGCGGCGTCACCGAGGGTTTCACCGCGCTTTCCGGCCTCTCGCCGCAAATACCCTCCGAGCTGCAACAGGGAGGGCTTCACTCCTGGACAGCCATGCCCGACCTCGGCTCCAGCGCCTGGCTCACTCTCGTTACGACGATAGTCATGGGGGTCGGCATCGGCGTGCTGGCCCAGCCGCAGCTCACTGTCCGATTCCTCTCGGCCAAGGATGACCGTTCCATCAATCGCGCCGTTGCTGTCGGCGGGCCGTTCATGCTCCTGACCACCGGCATCGCTTTCACTGTCGGACCGCTCACCAATGTGTGGTTCTGGAACGATCGAGGTCAGATCGCTCTTGCCGCCGCGGGCGGGGACTACGACCAGATCATGCCGCTATTCATCAACAGCGCAACGCCCGAGGTGTTCGTCGCAGCTTTCCTCCTCGTCCTGCTGGCCGCCGCGATGTCCACCCTCAGCTCGATATTCCACGCCATGGGGACGACCGCAGGTTACGACCTGTACAAGCACATCTCGAAGAACGACAGACCGTCCAAGCGGGTGGCGCAGCTCGGCACCGCGGCCATGATCGCCGTGTCGGTCGTCCTGGCCATGGTCATGCCGGGAAACATCATCGCCCGCGCCACCGCCATGTTCATGGGCCTGTGCGCTTGCGCGTTCCTTCCGTCGCTCACTTACGCGCTGTACAGCAAGCGGCCGTCCGCGCTGCCGGCGAAGATGAGCCTGGTGTCCGGGGCAGTGTCCTGGTCCCTATGGACGATCTTCGTTCACAAGGCCGAGGCTGAGGCGCTGGGGATCTCCCAGGCGCTGTTCGGCCAGACCACTCTGCTTGGGGCACCGTTCACCGTCATCGACCCGCTGATGATCGGCCTGCCCGCCGCCATCATAGCGCTCGCCGCCGGGCTGGCGATGGAATGGAAATCTGACATGGCAAGCGATGCCGAGGCGGCCTGATGCCATGCTGAGGCCAATGCACGTCCTGACACTATGATCGTCCCGTCCACTTATTGTGGAACGCCCGGCGGCCACATTGACGAATGCCGCCCTGCTGATGAAATGTTAATATATGGCCGGGCTGGAATGCCACAAGGGAGGTAGAAGACATGGCTAAAGGCACAGTGAAGATAACCGCCGAGAAAGGCGGATTGGGAATGACCATCGAGCGAGATGTCGATGCTCCGCGAGACATCGTCTTCAGAGCCTTCACCGATAAGAATCTGTACTCCCAATGGATCGGACCGCGTGGCCTCTCCACTGACATCGAGACCTTCGATGTCAGGACCGGAGGTTCCTATCGATATGTCCAGAAGGACAAGGACGGCACCACATACGCGTTCCACGGTGTGTTCCACGACGTCCGTGCCCCGGAGCGCCTCGTCCAGACATTCGAGTACGAAGGCTTGCCGGAGCCAGGGCATGCATCCTTGGAGTCCATGCGATTCGAGGAACTTCCAGGAAACCGCACCAGGCTGGTAGGCACGTCGGTGTTCCTGACAGTGGAGGACCGCGACGGAATGATGCAGAGCGGTATGGAGGAAGGGATAGAGTCCTCCTACTCCCGCCTCGATGAGTTGATGGAGAAGATGAAGATAAAGCGGTGAACCGAAGCAAAAGAAATGGTTTGAGGACGGCGAGTTCAGTCCTTCATTGAGCCGCCGTCCTTCGATCCCTTTACGAAGGCAGGAAGTTCTCAGCCGGAATGAATGGCGGGCATTACCATGCCATGCCGGCGATGTGGTCCTTCTTGAAGTGCTTGTACTTCATCGCTTCTGAGGTCGTCAATGCAACGGTCCGGGATAGGTTCATGTCCATGAACTTCCATGAAATCACTTATGGAAAAAGTATCGATCGGTCCGAGGCCGTACATGGCAGTGATGCCTGCGGTGGTGGTAGGCGCCAACGTAGAAGGGAAACCGAACTTCATGACCGCCGCTTGGGCCAGTGTCGCATGCATGGACCCACCCATGGTTTCCGTGGCGATCAACAAGTCAAGGCACACGGAGAGGGGCATCGAGGAGAACAAGACGTTCAGCCTTAACATTCCAGCGGCCAAGGATGTCATCACGACTGACTTCTGCGGGCTCGTTTCCGGTAAGAAGGAGGATAAATCGGACCTTTTCGATGTGCTCTACGGAAAGCTCGGCAACGCCCCCATGATCGGATCATTTCCGGTCAACATCGAATGCGAGTTGTTCCTCACTGCAGATCTGGGTTCTCACAACCTTCACGTCGGCAAGATTGTGGACGTGCATGCCGATGAGGACTGCCTCACCAATGGCATCCTGGACACCGCGAAGGTGGACCCTATTGTGTACTCGAACGCGAATTACTATCGGCTTGGCGAGTCGATCGGGAGTTCGTACTCTATAGGAAAGGGGCTGAAGAGGCCTTAAGTTCGGCCCAGTCCCCGCTCGCTCGCAGCGGCGGATGTGCCTCCAAACCCAATCCCATATGTGGCTGGTAGCTCACGGCAGCGAGGCGGGAAACGACGAAAGCGCACTGCCTGCCGCCTAACCATGCGGACGCTGGCTTCCAAGCAATTGTAGAACTGGCATCGATCGGAATGCTAGTGGATAAAGTTCATAAGCTGAGGAGTCGCTGTATCGACCCATATGGGCCCTGGGTCACCAGAAAACCCAACGCAGGAGGCCTCGACATCACTGGCCAACGCCCCCAACATGTTCGAAAGGATCGCAAGGATGGCTGATGAAGGGATCTGGACCCTGGACGCTGACGGCCTCACTGCATTCATCAACGATCGAGGCGCCTCCATCCTGGGATACCGCCCTGAGGAGATGTGCGGCAGACCGGCCGCTGAATTTGGTTTCACGGCCTTCCAGGAATTCCATGATGGGCTCTATGAGGGTCAGACTCACGGGGCGGAACGCTTGGAGCTCAAGATGCGCCGGAGGGACGGCTCATCCGTGTGGATATCGTCCTCATTTCTTGCCCTGCATAGCGATGATAGGCAGTGCGAACGTTCGGTAGCGGTGTTCTCGGACATCACGAAGCAGATGGATGAGAAGGCGCAGGGGGAGGCCAGGAGCCTGAAGGAGGAACTGCTCGATAGCATCCACGACGGACTCTTCGCCCTCAACCGCGATTGGCGCTTCATCTACCTGAACGAGATGGCCGCAGGCATCGTCGGCAAGAGCCCCCAAGAACTAGTCGGGAGGAACATCTGGGAAGAGTATCCGGAGCTGCTTGGCACTCCGATCGAGTTCGCTTACCGCTCCGCCATGGAGAGCGGCGTGACGGAGAGATTCGAGGCCGCGGGCATGATCGAAGACTTATGGTTCGAGATCAGCGTGAATCCCACGCCCCTAGGCATAACGGTCCACTCGGTGGATGTGACCGAAAAGCGGAATGCGCAGATGGCGCTGAGAGATAGCGAGGCAAAGTACCGGGGCCTGTTCGAGAACCTGCACGAGGCGGTGTTCGCGTGCCGATACATTCTCGACGAGAAAGGGGCGGTGATCGACTGGAAATGGGCGGAAATCAATCTGGAGGCCGAGAGGATGCTGGGCCAACTCAGATGCGAGATCATCGACACCTCGGCGAGCCAGCTAAACGACGAATACGGAATTCCAGACGTCCTGATGTCCAGCGTGCGAGAGGCGAGGAGGACCGGTCGCCAGATCTCCATCGAGAGTTACTATGATCCATTGCTGGATAGGCACTACCGGGTCGGCATAATGCCGATGAACAATGATGCCTTCTACATGATGGCCATCGACATTACGGGGCTCAAGAACGCTCAGAGCGGGGCAGAAGATGAGCGCGCCCGACTTCAGGCCATACTGGACAGCACGCCGGTCGCGGTCGGCATCACCGACGCCGAGGGAGGCATGATGCTGGAGAACGGTGTACTCGAGAAGATTTGGTGCGGAAGGCTGTCGCTCGGCTGCGTGGCTGACTACTCGATGTGTCGGGCGTGGTGGCCTGAGACGGGAGAGCCGGTCAGACCGGAGGAGTGGCCGGCCGCCCGCGCGCTCAAAGGCGAAGCCTCCACCGCGACCTTTGACATCCAAAAGTTCGACGGAACCAGGGGTGCCATGATCGTCTCGGCCTCCCCCATATTCGACAAAGGCGGTAACGTTACAGGGACCGCATGGACGAATCAGGACATTTCGGAGCTGCGGAGAGCGGAAGAAGAGCTCAAACGTTCCAATGCCGATCTGCAGCAGTTCGCGTACGTGGCATCTCACGACCTGCAGGAGCCGCTACGGATGGTCATGGCGTACCTCGGACTTCTGATCAAAAGGCACGGCGATGAGTTCAGCCCCGATGCCGCGGAATACGTGAAAACCGCTATGGGGGGCGCGGAGAGGATGCGGCAGCTCATCGACGATCTGCTGACCTACTCGCGCATCGAGTCGAAAAGGACCGATAGGGCGCTGGTCGACATGAACCAGGTCGCTTCGACCGTGGTGAGCAACCTGCAGGTGACGATAGAAGATACCGGCGCCCGCGTCGCCATGGGGCCCCTCCCCATGGTACATGTGGACGGTGCACAGATGACCCGGGTCCTGCAGAACCTTATCGGCAATGCTATCAAGTTCCACGGTCCAGAACCGCCCCGCATCACGATCGCAGCAAAGCGCCGCAGCGGGGAGTGGGTCATCAGCGTCAAGGACAACGGCATCGGCATAGATGCAGGGCATAAGGACGACCTGTTCAAAATGTTCCATAGACTTCATACCAGGGAAGAGTACGAGGGCACCGGCATCGGCCTGGCGATCACCAAGAAGATCGTGGAGCGGAACGGCGGCCGCATCTGGTTCGAGAGCAGCCCGGGAAAAGGATCGACGTTCTACTTCACCATACCGGGGATGACATGATGGGCGGGAAGGAGTATCATATCATTCTGATCGAGGACAATAAAGGCGACGCCCACCTGCTGGAGGAGATTCTTGCTGACACCGGGTTGGCGCATGAGGTCGACTGGTTCAGGGATGGCCCGAGCGCGATGAAGTTCTTCTCCGACGGTGGTGCGGCGGACCTTATCATTCTGGACCTGAACCTGCCCGGAATGAGCGGCCACGAGATCATATCGTTCTTCACGCAGCAGCGGATCTGTGTCGAGACCCCTATCGCCGTGGTCACCGGTTCGACCTACCCGGAGGACATCGCCAGGGCGAAGAGGGGATGTGTGGACCGCTACCTGATAAAGCCCATGACCCTCAAAGAGATGGAGGATACGACCGTGGCTTTACGGGAGATGCTGCTGGGCGAGAGGACGTGCAACTGATAAGTGTGCGGCATCGAACGTTGGTGCCTTCGGCGCAGTAAGATGCATTGGCGACGACTTGATTGCCATTCGCTATCGGTGCGAACCTCTGCTTGACAGGATGCGACACACCTAAGTTTAGGATTTCGTAGAGCAGATCATCATGCGGCCCGGTCTTGTCCGACTTGACAGAGCCGTTGGTCAGGAGGGCTAGCTGATGGTCGATGACATCGTCGGTGAGCTTCCGCCGTTGGGATAGTTCGCAGGGATGGAGCTGCCCGGCGCGACATCATGGGCAACAGGGGCGGGCAGATGGGATTCGACGAACACAATCAGGGGCGGTTCTCCTGCATGGCAGGGAAACGCTCACATAACCGCGATGCTTTGGAGGCAACATCCATGCGCCATAAGGAAGCAAGCTGCAAGCCAGACAAGACCGGCACGTCCAAGGCCGCATCGCCCTTCGAAGGCGAGCGCATCGCCAAGGTGCTGGCTCGGGCGGGCGTATGCTCTCGCCGCGACGCCGAACGGCTGATCGCGAACGGCCGCGTGTCCGTGGACGGCGAGGTCCTGACCTCATCGGCGTTGAACGTTACGGACAAGAATGTCATAACGGTCGACGGGGAACCCCTCCAAGAAGCTGAGGAGACCCGCGTGTGGCGCTATCACAAGCCGCCGGGGACCATCACCACCGCACGTGATCCCAAGGGCCGCCCGACGGTGTTCGATCGAATGCCTCCAGGAATGCCACGCGTGGTGAGCGTGGGGCGGCTGGACTACAATACCGAAGGGTTGCTGCTCCTAACGAACGATGGGGAACTGGCTCGATATCTTGAGCTGCCGCGGAACGAATGGCTTCGCCGATACCGGGTGCAAGTGAACGGACATGTCGGGCCCAAGAAGCTCGCCTCGGTAGCGAACGGGGTGATCATCTCAGGCGTCCGCTACGGGCCGGTCAAGATCGAGATCGAAGAAGGAAAGGACGATGGAGCGAACCACTGGCTATCCGTGACGATCCGCGAGGGCAAGAACCGCGAGGTCCGCAACATCATGGCTCACCTCGGCCTGAAAGTACTGCGCCTAGTCCGCGTAGAGTACGGGCCGTTCTCATTGGGCCGGTTGGCGCGGGGCAGCATTGAAGAGGTCCCGCCGCGCGTCCTTCGCAAGTCGCTTAGAGAGTTCTTCAGAGAGAAGAACGAACAGTAGAGCATGATCTGGGCAATAACCACTGGCCATCGCCCCTCGAATGCCCTACGAACTGGCAAGGAACGCCCCGATGATTCATAGGGGGCGTCTAACTAAACAACATGAGTTCTATGCATTTTCCATTCAATCGATCGATGATGCTATTTTTCAAAACACCATCGCTCAGCCATAGCACCTAAGCCCCCCGCACCAATGGTATGGCGGACAAGCTTTTTCTATCCACCTTTGGCCTGGTTGGCATGCTGTCCCGCCCCATGGGCATCATTGAGCACATCGAACGGCAGAGGGCCGTCATCAATAGGGCGAGACGCACCACAAGTTCTGATCTCCCGCAGGCTTGTCGTATGGTGAGGCAAATCAACACGGTGGCTTGATACAAAGACATAAAGGCCCTAAGGAATCCTATTCAAGCAGGCGGTAGGGATGATCAGCGATGATGATGCGTCCGCCAGTAGAGAAGACCTGGTAAGGTCCTTCTTCTCGGGGACCGGCTACATCTACGACAGGGGTGTCAAACTATTCACCCTCGGCCTCGACGACTACTGGAAATCTGAGATAGTGAAGCTGGTCCCCGATTCGGAAAGGGTCCTTGACCTCGGCTGCGGCACAGGCATCCTAACGGAACACTTGGCGAAGAAGAACCCTTCTGCAGAGATAGTAGGGGTCGATGTTACTCCCGACTATCTAGCAGTATATGATGAGCGCTTGAGAAGGAAGCCCTGGATAAGGGCCCGTTCGATCCTTGGGAACGCGGAAACGGTCGCCCTTGAAGGCGAATTCGACGTGATCGTTTCCTCGTACCTTGTAAAATATGTTGATCCAGATCTGCTTGTCAACAACGTCGCACCCCGCCTGAGGGAGGGTGGAACGTTCATCGCTCACGACTTCATCCTGCCGGCCAATCCGATCTTTCTGGCTTCATGGCTAACATATACGTGGGCGATGAACCGCATCGGCCCAGTCCTAATTCCCGAGTGGCATACGGTGTTTGATGATGGATTGACCGGACTTATCCGCCGAACGCATTGGCCCGACACTCTGGTGGAAGCCCTAAAGAAAAATGGTTTCGATGAGATACATAGCAGGCGGCTCAGCTTCGAGACCGCAGGCCTGGTTTGGGCTAAGAACGGCTGATATGGGTCCAGTGCTGAGAAGTCTCAGACCATAATCCCAATGCACTGATTGCCACTATGAAAGCACTGACCAAGACCGCCCTCTTGCCCGAAGACTTCCATTATTTCATATCACATTTAGGGGGAGGTCGTTCTGGGCGCGGCGCTGATATCGTTCAGGCGCAAGGCCTGTGGCTGATCGCGCTGTCCCGCAAATTTCTTACCCTTTTTGATGAGCATGTGGTCCTAAGCCGGCTCATGCTTTTCGAATCCTGGTGTCAACAAATGGCCATACAGATTTACTTAAATATGACGAACAAGTCCAGGCGAGGATGACCGATGGAACCATGAGCAGGAAGGGTCAGTACGCGATATTGCTCGTCGCAGCCCTAGCAATGTTCATGGATGGACTGGACGGTTCGATAGTGAATGTTGCCCTCCCAGTCATTAGCGAAGACTTCGGCGGAGATGCCGGGGCCGCCTCCTGGATAGTGACCGTCTATCTGATGGTCCTGGCGGGCCTGATCCTCATCTTTGGCAAGATTTCCGACAGCGGGGCGCTGAAGCGAGTCTTCACCATCGGGTTCATGGTGTTCGCGTTCAGCTCGCTCGCCTGCGGCCTTTCCACGGGGTTGGAGATGCTGTTGATCTCGAGAGCGGCCCAGGGGGTGGGCGCGGCCATGCTCGCCGCCGCCGCGCCGATGCTGTGCATCAAACATGGTTCCCCCGCCAACCTGGGATTCTGCCTAGCGGTGATATGGCTGGGAGCATCGGTCGGAGCGGCCATGGGGCCGGCGGTGGGAGGGATCCTCACGCAGCTGGCATCATGGCATTGGATCTTCCTCATCAACGTACCGATAGGCCTGGTGGCGGCCGTACTGGCGCTCAGGATCATCCCCCCCGATAAGGGGTTCGTGAAGGCCTCGTTCGACGTTGCGGGATCGGCGTTGCTGTTCGCCATGCTGGCATCGGGACTGTACCTGGTGGAATCGATCCCGTCCTCGGGGGTCACCGGCATCACGGTCCCGGCAGCGTTGATGTTTGTTGCATGCCTGGCACTTTTCGTCGCTAGGGAACGCCGGTGCGCGGCACCCGTTCTGAACCTGGGATTGTTCAAGCATGGCAATTTCGTTGCTGTTCTCACAACGTACATGCTCCTCAACGCATGCTACATGGGCGCCGTGTATCTCGTTCCGTTCTATTTCCGCATTGGGATGGGGTTCGATACGTTCACCACAGGGATCTATCTCCTGATACCGGCGCTGATACCATTGCTGATCAGCGCTCAGCTGAGCAGGCTCTCCGACCGGACCGGGCGCAGGACGTTCGCCATCATCGCCTGTGCCATGTCCGCCTTGTTCACGGCCATCTATTCGGTCGTAACGCCGGGCATGGGGGCCGTTCCGTTGATCATCGCACTGGCGGCCATGGGCCTGGTGTGGGGCATCGGCGGGGGCTCCGTCTCCAGCCGCATAGTGGAGAACGCCCCTAGGGACGACAGGGGGTCCGCATCATCCCTGATGTCGTTCATCACATACTTCGGGAGCGCCCTCGGGACGGCGCTGTTCGCCGGACTGTTCGGGGTCGGATCGGGATTGAGAGGTGTTGATGCCTCGCAGATGCCGCTGGCCGATTTTCTAGACGGCTTCCATATCGCCATGATAGTGGGCCTGGTGCTATCGTTGATCGCGCTGGCACTGGCCGCCTGGGTCAACGAGAAGAAACATGGGCGTATCAGTGAGACCGGAGCGGCACGGCCTTGAATCAAGGATCATGCGATGAGCCGGTGATCGGTATGACCTCATTTGACAACGCCATCCGGGAAGATGCATGATTAAATAGCCCGGTATTGAAATAATAACTCATGTTCGTCAACGTCATTCAATTCCCGGCCGTCAAGGAAGGGAAGGACAAGGAATTCAGAGAATGGTTCGATTGGTCCAACGAGGTATATTCGCATTTTGAGGGCTTCATCTCAAGACGGCTGCTCGAATCAAAAAAGAAGGGGACCTATGTTGGTCTGGTAGAACATGAGAGCGAGGAGACGTTCATGGCGATGCATCTCAGCGATGAGAGGCAGCGGGCGTGGGACAGGGTGGAGGCGTTGCTCGATGGTTCACCTAAGCCCGCTTTCTATGAGGTCGTAGAAGGGCTCTATATGAGAAAGGAATGACCTGACAATATCTGGCGATCTCCGGTTCCGTACTTGCTGTGCATATCTGAACCCTAACGTCATAAAGGACGCTATGCTCATCTACAGACCTTGCATGGAAGCTGAGCTGCCATCAAAAGACCGCCGTTGACATCGTTTCGAAGGATCCGGGAGAGAGGGTCGGACTCCCGTCCTTGAACCGCGACCTAAGGAGGGCGTGCTACGCGTGATGTGTCGCCCTAAGTGATCTGGTAGCCCCGATCGGCGAGACGGGAACTGTCATTGTTCATGGCCGCCTGCTTGCTGCCTTCGGCCGAACGGTGATCCGCGATCCTTCATATCTGCAATAATTCATCGGAGATGCGAGCAAGCTGCTCATCGGCCTCGACGCGCCGATTCCGCACGCGATATGCTACACCGACCGTACCTTCAGCGAGGACAATACTCACAGCCTGATCGTATATTACATTGGAGTGTTCGCTGCCGCCGTTGCTGCCGCCATTGGCAGAGAATCGGGGTACGCTGCCGCAAGCCTAGGCGATGATCTCTTTGTCCAAGTACGGGAGATGGGAGGCGATGGTCCTGGCCACCATCGGGACGTTCATCTGCGCTGGGAGGCCGAGGCGGTCAAGCACCGCCATACACAACTGCGGGGTGACGCCGTCCGGGCCGATGCTCTCTCGGATCGCTTCATGCACCGTCCGCACGCAGGCAAGGCCGTTCTCCAACGACCGCTCCGGATCCAAGGATGGTGGGGCCCAAGAGGATAGCAGGATGCGTAGCGGGCCGACGGCCTGCAGCCGGCGGACCGAGGTCGCCAGCGCGACAGGGTCCTCATAGATGGGGAGGTCACCGGGAACGGGCAGGAGGTCACCGGTGAACAACATGTCCTGCTCCGGGAAGTGAAGCGTTATGGAGCCGGCAGAGTGCCCGGGGGTGTGCAGGACGGTCATTCTTGCAGGACCTTCGCCGACGACGTCGCCGTCGTTCAGCAGCCGGTCGATCTCCACCGGTCCAGCCACCAAGCGGTCGAACCCCGGCACAGGGCGCTCCCTGGCCTGTCGGGCGACGTCCTCCATCCACGCCGCCTCCCCTTCATGCGCCAGCACCTGGCAGCCTATGAGCTGCCGGATGGTCCTCGCCGCCCCTATGTGGTCAGGGTGCGAGTGCGAGAGGACGATGCGCCCAATGTCCTCCTTCTGGCGCCCGAACGACTCGATTTCGGCGAAGATCGCCTCCTCCGAGCCGGCCACGCCGGTGTCGACCAGGGTGAGATTCTCGTCGTCGATGATCAGGACATTGACGAAGCGCTCAAGCCTGATACCAGGGCCAGGGACTATGTGGAACGGGATCCGAAGGTGATGGACTTGCTCGGCGACACGCATCGGCGCCTGATGTGCGCCTTTCATAATGATGTTTTCTCCGTCCTTGGTAAAGCTTTGGTCAGAGGGGGTCAGATTCTTTCGCGGCCAAGGGGCATCGGATCAGCTCATCCCCCCGGCCACTATCGGTACGGGGCGAGGACCGAGCATGAATAGCGCAGTCGCGTTCGACAAATAGCCCTTTTCCTCACCGCCCTCGTCCGGAGGGTCCAGGAGCTCCGGGATTCGGCCGATCGAGAGGGCCGCGCTAGCCTTCTCGGTTCCGAGCGCGGGCATTCTTGTAAAGCATGGGTCTCTCCCCCATATTTAGGCAGATCTCATTATCACTGTAAGTGATTATCAATATTAATCACTCATAACACTAATCATATGATTATGTTATGGAATGATATTTATGTAAAATAATACGATATGGCAATGTGCGCCCCCAAGGGCCAAACGGTCCCGCCTGGCCGCAAACGACAGAGGCACCGAACATGCATTCAAACGATCATGTCTCAGTACTGACCGGCGATCTGGTCGGGTTCACGAAGGGCGATTGCGATCCCGAGAGATATCTGAAAGACCTCGAGGGCGCTCTCATGCTCATAACAAGAACGTACAGCTTCAGCTACCAGATGTTCAGGGGGGACAGCTTCCAGGGGATGCTTCTCAACCCGAGCATGTCTCTTAGGGCCGCCCTGCTGCTGAGGTCCTACCTCATATCCCTGCCGCTGCATCCCGGGAACGCCGATTACATGAATCGGCCAAAGGGCGGAAAGAGCACTGGCGCTTCTTCCGCGGCCGCTAGGAAGCGCCATGATGTCCGCATCTCCATCGGAATAGGAAAGGCCGACTTCTACGATCTCAACGACATCGGCCGGAGCGATGGGGAGGCATTCAGGATGTCCGGGCTGAAACTGGACGAGATGAAGAATGGAAAGAGAAACCTCGTTATCGTTACACCATGGGACGACCTCAACAGCGAGCTCGATGTCGAATGCGCGCTCCTCGACGCCGTTATATCGAAGTGGACCAGGGAGCAGGCCCTGTCAGTGCTCTATTCCCTGCAAGGCATGAACCAGTATCAGATCGCCGAGAGACTTGGTCTTTACCAGGGAGGGATCTCTCAAAGGCTGGCCAAGGCGGGTTACTGGGCCATCGAGAAGATGCTCGTGCGGTTCGATGAGAAGATTGATGAGAGCATAGGCCGCTCACCCGGGCCACCGGTGCGATGATGATTCCCTCCGATTCGGCAGTCGTCCTCGTCCAGCTCTTGCTGGCCCACATGGTGGTGGACTTCTTCGTTCAGCCCAGGTCATGGGTCGAGGACCGGTGGGCGAACCGCTGGCGTTCGAGGAAGCTGTACTACCATGCGCTGCTGGCCGGGATCGTCCCGTTCATATTCCTGGGGCGCCTGGAGAACTGGCCGATCGTTCCTGCATTCGTTGTTACGCACCTCCTAATCGACGGCATCAGGACGCGCTACGATGACAACACCAGGACGCTCATCACCGACCAGGCACTGCATCTCGCCGTCATCGTGATCGTCTGGCTGTTCGCGTTCAACACATCGGCCTCGTTCGATGAGATGATGAGCTTGCTGAGCGAGGTCTGGAACGACCCCCGGACGGCCCTGGCGCTGCTGGGGGCGGGCATGCTCACGATACCGTCCAGTACCCTCATCGGGAAGCTGATGAAGAGATGGGCGCCCGCCGACGGTGGCGATGATACGAGAGAGCATACGGGGAAGGAAGTAAGCAGGCAGGGGCTGGAGGACGCCGGCAGGTACATTGGCATCGCCGAGAGGCTCATGATATTCGTTCTGGTGCTGGCCGGCCAGTTCACGGTGATCGGTTTCGTCATAGCGACCAAGTCGATCTTCCGTCTGAGGGAAGGATCGGAACGGGCCGAATACTACCTGGTCGGATCGATGCTGAGCTTCTCCATCGCCATAACCGTAAGCCTGGCGATCCGATACATCATAGGGTGGGCGTGAAGACCTGCCATGTTGTTGGTAAGGCCGGCGCCGCCGATACGCGAACGATCCGGAACGCATGATGGGAACGACGACTGCGGAGCTCAGGAGCTGTCCGGCAGGCTTTTGTCCGCACCCTGGATAGAGGATCTCATGGACCATAGGATAAGCGTAGAGGCCCAGGTGAGGAACTATAATCTTACCACGGCCATCCGGGCCGTGCATGGGCCCGCGTGAGGAATGTCGCCGCTGCCAAGAGATCATTCGACGGCTTCACGGCCAAGAGGAAGGCGCCAGGATATATTGTTCGGAATGTGGCAGGCTCTATCGGAAAGGGGCGCGAGAGGTCCTGGACGGTGACGGGACGACGGTCAGCGAGGGCCCGCAGGAGATGATCTCCCAGTGCTCGAAATGCGGGTGGATCGGCAAGGATGACGAGGCAGTGCATGTCAAAGGCGCCTATCCTCCGTTCCGATGCCCCTCATGCAACTCGAGGGTCTACAACAGACAGGACAAGGCCGACCGGACGGTAAAAAGCGCCAGCAGGCCTAGAAGAACACGCTCCCAGGCGGACGCCGTCCGCGACCTCATCCTAGAACGTTTGGACGCCGGGGAACGCAAGGAGGTCCTCGATGAGCACTGGCACCCGATGAAGCGTTACTTCGGGGAGCGCTTCGATGCTCACTTTGACAGATTCATGCGCGATTACCTGGTCATCGAGCTCGGGTACCTTCCCATGAAGGTGAACATACTCGACGAGTTCAAGGGCCTGGTCGAGAACGAACGGGAAAGGTCCGTGAAGGAGATCGTCTCCGCCATCCATCAATGCTCCGAGATCTACTGCCAACTGGCCTTCGTCAGCGTCGAGGACAGGGACCTCGAGGCGGCCATCGAGGGCATCAACAAGCTCGAGGCCGAGGTCGCATACCCGTTCCTGATGATGGCCCTGAACGACCACTATGCAGGCCTGATAGCAAGGTCGGACATGTTGAAGGTGTTCAGGATCATCGAAAGCTACGTTCTCAGAAGGTACGTCTGCGGACTACCGACGAACACGCTGAACAGGACCTTCGCGATGTTATTGGGAAGCATTCGGCCGGAGAGCTACGTCGAGAGCGTCATGGTGGCCATCGCCTCATTGGGAGCATCACGCCGTATGCCCGGGAACGAGGAGTTCCGCCGCGGGTTCGAGACCAGGGAGACATGCTACACAGGGACGGTCGGCCTCATCCTGGACCGCCTGGAGAACCATGGCCGCAGGGAAATGATCGATATTTCGAACTACGCTGTCGAGCACATCATGCCTGAGAGGGAGCTTCTCTCGCAGGAGTGGCGCAAGGAGCTCGGGAAGAACTGGCGGCATGTCCATGAAATGTACTACCACACCATCGGCAACCTGACGCTGGTGACGTACGGTCCAGAGCTTGGATCATCAGGGTTCAGGGGGAAGCAGGAGATGAAGGGAGGGTTCAGGAACAGTCCTCTACGTTTGAACAGCGGCCTCGCCGGCCTCGACCGGTGGGACGAAAAGGCGATAAAGAACAGGGCATCGGAGCTATCGAAGCTGGCCTGCGAGATCTGGCCCTGCCCGTCACCTGGGGCATAGTGTACGGATAATGTGTCAAGGATGGGGTACTTCTGAACGATAAAACTCGCTCTGTGGCCATGATATCATTCTAGCGACATTGTTTAGAACGAATTCTACAAGGTAGATAACAGTTAACGGTATGATCTAACCTAATTTCGATAAAAAGGTTTTTAGATATCTGAATTGTTTACAATTTTGTAGCGATATCATGCATCATACCTGCATGATGTTGAAAAATGGTGATGCGAATGGCAACTAAGTCCTTCCATGAGGCCCTCGTTATTAAGGATCGAAAAGCAGCGAAGGCCCTAATAAATGTCATGGACTGTAAGAGTAGCCATAAGCCCATTAAAAGATTGGATATCTCTAAGGAATTAGAGCGTGGTAAGCTATACCTAAAAAATCGATACTCCCCCTAGCCGATATCGTTAGCAACCCTGCCTACATTCCTCGCGTAAAAGAAGATTTATCTACTTTTGTTTGTAGCGTTGATCCAGATATCGAAGATTTCATCAGGAACAAGGCGATAAACTATGAGAAGCGCTCGTTAGCTCGAACCTATCTTATCGTGGATTCAGAGGTTTCGAGTGAGGGGGAACCGGGAATATTTGCATTCTTCTCCATTGGCATAAGCCACATGGACATTAGGCCCGAAGTTCCGGGACGTTATCGGAGGAAGCTGAATGTAATATTAAAAAAACCAACAGTCCCCTGTTATGTCCTTGGTCAACTGGGAAAAAACGAACCATATAAAAACGCGATCACTGGAAAAGAGATCATCGATTACGCCATGCAATTCCTGATCGACGCCCATAAGATCGTGGGCGGTTGCTGTGTTAGGATCGATTGTAAGGACATCGATCGTTTGAAGTCATTTTATATCGATAATGGCTTTGAATACATTCAGAAGAACGAGGCAGGGGACCTACTTCAATACATCCGCCTATTAGATGTCAATAGATAGCCCTTCACTTCTTTACAACTAAACCATGATCTTGGCATATAGATGTACTAGCCTACATCATGATTGAACCGAAAATGGTTCAAAATGAGCTGAGCCAGAGTTTGAGTGGACAGAGCGGGACCTTTGCCCCCGAAACTATCTGGCTAAGGCGCAAATTCCTGTGAGCTGCAGGAACGATTTACTAGGGAGTCGATACAAGGAGCATATAAACCCAAACGGGGCCCAAGCGCCCCGGCTTTTTCCCCTTGGTGCACTCCTAGTGTTTAGACCTTGGCTACGCCGCTCTATCGAATCGAGGTGGCTCTGTGAGCCAATCGTCCTCAAAGACATGCCACCTGTGCGGCAGATTCACGCCTCTGGCAAGGAAGATGTCGAAGAGATGAGCAGAGAGGTTGTACGTCATGACGAAGGCGCAGCTGGCCTCCTCTGCTCGCTCGTCCATGCGAGCGGCATTGCTTTTCTTTGCCATATATTGAAGAACATTAAACTGAATTAAATATGATAATCTCATACAATCTGTGGGTCATTACATGAGATACACGATCACAGGCGACAACCTTCAATTCGTGAACGTAGAGTTCGAGCCGGGTGAGACCATGTTTTCCGAGGCGGGTAGCATGGTCTACATGAGCGGCAACGTCCGCATGGAGGCCAAGGCCGCGGGGGGATTGCTCAAGGGCCTGAAGCGCTCTCTCACCGGAGAATCGTTCTTCGTCACCAACTTCTATGCTGATGGCGGCCCTGCCCTAGTCGGTTTCGCCGGCGAGGTGCCGGGCAAGGTGCAGGCCCTTGACCTACGTGGCGGGAAGCACTGGATCCTGCAGAAGTCTGCCTTCCTGGCAGCAGAAAAAGGGGTCGACCTTGATATTGCCTTCCAGAAAAAGTTCGGCGGAGCCCTGTTCGGAGGTGAGGGGCTCATCCTGCAATCACTGAGGGGGGAGGGCACCGCGTTCATAAACGGTTGCGGCGACTTTATCGAATATGACCTTCAACCGGGCCAGCTCATGAAGGTCTCCACCGCCCACACCGTGGCCTGGGAATCGAGCGTCTCCTATGACATTCAGGCCATCGGAGGCATCAAGACCGCCTTATTCGGTGGTGAAGGTCTGTTCGTCACCACACTGAGAGGGCCAGGCCGCATCATACTGCAATCGATGACCCTCAGCAAGCTTGCCAATTCGCTCACCCCCTTCCTCCCCAAGAACGACTCTGGAGGCATCAGGATAGGTGTTTGAGTTGAGCGCCCGCGCCAAGGATGCGTTCGGCCTCCTCTTGGTGGGGGTCGGGATCATCGCCTTCGTCATCTTCTTGGCGTTCAACCTGCCAATGGTGGTCGAGGCGATGCTCCTCATCATCGCCATCATCCTCTTCCTGGTGGCAGCGTTGGTGATAGTAGGGGTCATAACAGCCATACCATACTATTTCGTCAAGCATGGGCCGGAGAGCGAGCCAACGAGCAGCTACAGGCTTGACGATGTCAAGCCGGTGAAAGAGGACGAGGGGAAGTGACCCTTCGAAACCCTTTCCCTTCCTTTTCCCATGAGCTCGTATTTACCTTCCCACGACCTGAACGGTAGAACGACCTTTCTCCATCTCCGCTCCAAAGGTCCGGACCTTATGCGGCGGACCGAGGTACGGGAACTCGTCCAACATGTCGGTGTGGGGGCCGCACTTGTCCCACGTCAGCCTGCCATTGAACACCGTCAGGAAAACGTCCTTGGCGTCGTCTCGGGGCATTCGCCCGTTGCCAGGATATGCCGCAGGCTTAGTCGGATCGTACGGCAGCACGTCGGGCAAGAGGCTCCGGGCCGCCGCCTTCGCGCCTTCGCGAGTGTATCCTCCAGATTTCTCTAGAACATGAGCGAACATCGGCACGAACCTCTCGTCCTGCGCCGGCTCTCCATCAAGGTATGCCTCCCTCTCGGCATCGGCTAGGAACGGCGTCTGGGTGGGCCTCGCGCCCCGGTCCGCCTGAACCCATTTGCCGTTGACCTGCACGAGGGAGCGGTGCCACAGGTTCAATCTCGCTCCCCCGCCAACGTCGCTCACGGGCAGTTCCAGGGCGATGCTGCATACATCCTTGTCGGCGAACCAGTCGTCACCGGTGAACTGCATGTTGTTCTGGACCCCATTGATGTCGAAGAAGAAAGGGTCACTGCGCCACCCGGCGAATAGGCAATATGCGCCGGACGTTGTCACTATCGCCTCGCGACCCATCGAGACGGGAGCCCCCTCGAAGATGACTTCCCCGCCTTCGCCTCTACCGGCAGCCACTTGCCCTTCTGCTCGACGAACGGTCGCGGTCATCGCTCCATACTCACCATATTTGAAGCGCGCTTGATAGGCGATGTCCGCCTTCATATCCTCGTTCGTATCGACCCTGAGCTCGTATATCGCCTCTGGCGCGAAAGGCTCATCGGTCGTCGGCTCAGGTGGATTGAGGGCGTGTGAGGGATGCGCGTTCATGATGATGATCGATTTGCTGGTATCATCATGCTTGGGGAACGCGAAGAGGTCAGCGAGGTCCAGACGAGCATCTCCTCGTGGGAAGCCGAAGTGCGGCCCTGAATAGTGGTGTGTCAGATCAACTCCTCCTTTTGAGATCTGGATGATTCCAGCCATGCCCAGGCCATATAACGATGGCCCGAACTAAATGCGGGAATGTGCCATCTATCCGACTTGATGGCGCTGTTCACCGCGCTCGCTAATGGTGAAAACGATCATTAACGCCGCATCGAATGGCAGATGGCAAAGTATGCCGGGGCTGAAGTGATTGCTGATTAGTCCCTGTCCTGCCTCTGGATCAAGATGGCAGGATGACCTGTGAACAAGAGCTGCCTTGGGCCATGAACATATGAGAAGGCAGGAAGGAGGTGGAGCAATATGAGAGGGAAGCCTATGTTGCCATCCCTGATCGCCGTGAGATGCGCTCGATGATATCCAGGCTGGCAACCGATGGCGCCCCTATCTCCCCTCCATTGCCGATCTTGGCGGAGGTTTTGGAGACCTCACCGCTGCTATGCTCGAATCGAGACCGATGGCGAACGTGGAGCTGATCTATCTCTCCCAGGAAATGATACGCCTAAGCCGCTCCCGGTTCAAGGACAATTCCCGGATCAGGATATCGGTTCACGACCTGAACCTTAGACTTCCCGACACATGGGAAGACAACTCGTTCGATTCGATCGCGTCATGTTAGGTCCTGCATTACATCGAGCCGCAGAACCGGGTAAGATTGTACAGGGACATCTGGAACAAGCTGAAGGGCGGGGCGACGTTCATCAACGGCGACCTCTTCAAGTGCGATTCAGCCCTTTTCGACATGTGGGAGTTCGACGACCGCATTAGATGGCTGATGCCACGGATGAAGAACGATGCCGGCGAGGAGATGACCTTCGAGGAGCTGAAGGCCTCCCGGCTGGAGTTCAGGAAGAGAATGGGTGAGAAGCCCGGAACGATCTAGCTAATCATCATGAATCCATTCCATTTCCTAACCAAAGTCCGTATAGGTTTAGAGGATAAAACTGGCTTTGAAAGGAGAAAATAAACTGAATGATATTGCATCGGGCATGTACAGCATTTCTTCTTCATTGATCTGTTTTCTCAACTAGAATGGAGGAAAGCCAATGTTGGGCATCTACGCGGCAGGTCTTCCGTCGCCCAAACAATCTAGTTACAGCCAAATACTCCGGTAGATAAAAACGAGGAAAGGGGCCCACCCAGGGGCCGTTCGATCGTTCATACCAGGCCCCAGAAGTGAGCCCAGTAGATGAAGCCGACCAGGCCGGCGAACACCGCGAGGCTGTGGACCTTTTCCCACCAGCTCCAGGGCTTCTTGGACCACACCGTGACCATCGAGAGCACGACGGCCGCGATGGCCAGGAAGATGACCAGCAGGGGCAGCAGCAAATACGTCGTAATGGGTTCGGGGTTCTGCAGGGTCATCTCCCAGGCAATGGCCTGCGCCTCAAGGTCCATGCCGTTCTGAACGAGGAAGACGAACACCAGGGCGATCGCCGCGGCGGCCATCAGCGCCACCTGCGGGGCGGCGATCCTACCACCCTTCCTCCAGCGGTACAGCGCTATGCCAGCCCACAGGAACGAGGAGGCGAGGAGGATCTCGGACGCTATGAGCAGGCTAGCGACGAAGTCCTGCTGTTGCATGACGCCCAGCCTCTCATAGGTGCTGGCGACGGGAATCCCCGAGAAGACCATGTGGCTCGGCCTGCCGTTCGCGTCAAGGACGAAGATCATGTCACCGAACTCGGGGAAAGGGTGGTCCATGAAAGCATAGCGGTAAGGGGACACCTCAACAGCCTTGTACGTTCTAGAGCCCGTGTTGACGGCTAAGTATCCATCGCCGGTCGATTCGATGACCCATTCGGACGGCTTCAGGAGGTACTTCTCCACGCCGGTGTGCGCCGTCCGATGATCAAGATAGATCCCTGCGACCTCATCCGCACGTTTGACGGCGTCCGGGCCCGGGCCCGGGAGCACACGCTCTTCCACCGGGAAGTAGTGGTTGACGAAGTCATACGGCAGATGGTTGGCGAGATAGCTCCCGGTGTTGGTGTTCGTGGAGACGAACAGGCCGAGACCGTACTCCGGGAAGAGCGTCAGCATGCTGTGGAACAGCTGGGTGTCGCCGCCGTGACCGCAGATCGTAACATTGTCTCGCCAATTCATCTCATAGAAGCCGAGTAAGAAAGCCGCCGCCTCGGGCGCGGCCCTGAACTGCTCCGAGCGCATGTACCGCGCTGTCTCCTCCTTGAGGATCGTGACGCCGTTGTACGTTCCGTTGTTGAGGTGCATGAGCATGAACCGGGCCATGTCCTCGGCCGTCGAGGAGACCTCACCGGCGCCGACGGTCCCAAGGTATTCGAAGTCCCCCTCCTCGTGCCCTTCGCCCGTGAACACAAACCCGCGGGAGAGGCGCTCCAAGAGTTCAGCAGCGGGGGGCTGCTCGAGCGTTGTGTTGTGCATCCCCAGGGGGCCGAGGATGTTCATCTTGACGTAGTCTTGGAAACTGATGCCCGAGACGTCCTCGATCATGAGGGCGGTGAGCGTGACGCCGTGGTTCGAGTAGGATACCCATTGCCCGGGGGCGTTGATATTCTTGGGCATGGTCAGGCGGAGGAACTCCCCGATCGACGTGGATTGGTCATTTCCCGAGACTATTCCCCGGTTGGTCTCTTCGAAGCCCGCGGTGTGGGTCATGAGGTGGCGTAGCGTAACAGGACCGCCGTACGCATCGGCCAGCCTGAAGCTCTTCAGGTAGGCGTTGACGTCGGTGTCGAGATCGATCTTCCCCTGCTCGACCAGTTGCATCACCGCCGTCCAGGTGAACAGCTTGCTCACCGAGCCAATGCGGAAGAGCGTGTCGTTCGCCGAGACCTCTTCTTGCTGGGCAGCGTCCTTGTAACCGTAGCCCTTGGAGAAGATCATCTCACCATCCTTGACGACGGAGACCGTGGTTCCCATCACATAGTACATCGAGCTCAGGGTGGAAACGCGCTCGTCGATGAAAGCCTCCAGCTCGGATAGGTCGGTCGGGCCGCCCCAGGTCGGTACATCTTCCGAAGATTCCAGGTCAGCTCCTTCCGCCACGTCGGTGATGAACAGGCAGGGTGCGATAACAAGAATGCAGCATAGCAATGCCGCGAAATAACGATGATACGTCATATTCCAGAATTAATATTCTTATATTATATCCATTCCCCATGTTTATATTTACGGCAGATATGAGCTTGACAGCATCGCGCCCCTTCCGCCGGCGATATGAACAAATACTCTACCCCTCTTCAAAGATGGATCAGTTCCTGGAAAAGTCCGACTTGTACATACTCAAACAAAGATATGGCCAGACCACTTGGAGCTGCAGGGATCGGCCGACAACCTGATAAGGCAGCCCCGATCATATCAAGAATTATAGATATTCGAAAAGTGGACAGAGCGGGATTTGTTCACAAGAAACCATCTGGCTTAAGACTGTTTTGAACCATATTCGGTTCACCACCCCCGATCGAGAAACCGGGCACCTGCCCCCTGTAGGCTTTCTACTTCGCTGATTCCCAATGTGATCTGTACATTAGGATTGTGGGCAATATTGGCCGCCGTCTTGTGCATGTAACCTGTAGGGATGGGCAGTCATTCATCCTGCGAGAATCTGAGGTGGCTGCTCCAGGTATTGACCATATGGAGGTCGTATGGTCCCAGGGTGGAAATCGCGACAACTCCATCCTTATTCATGATCTCCTTCAGTTTCTCTGGGATCTTTGCAGTTTCTTCCTTCTCATCCGGCTGTTGATTTCCCCGATGCGAATATTGATCTTTGTGTTTCTCGCTTCGAATTGCTGCACGCGCCATTTCGTGTAGCCAGTCTTTGATCGCTTCAATCCGCCGGTATTGACTCCACAAGGGAGCTCTTGGCCTTGTCGAAGCAGTCGAATTCAAGGACACTTGGCGTCCAAGGCTTTCGATGAGAAATGATGTGTGAATTTCGATCAGGCAATTACCATCAAGTTCCCGATAATCTCGGATCAGTCACATCGTGAAGAGGGCATTTTACATAAAAACAATTATATGCAATTATTTTTTACCGGAATGAGACTATCCAATGAGGAACAAGATCCGGATTCATCGAATAGTTGCCGTCGCGCTTGTTGTTCTGCTTGTTTTGGTTTGCTTCAGCGTCGCCATTGGGCAAATGGGAAATAAAACCGCAACCACCTATACGACTCTTGACCGGACGATTGTTCCATCTACTCCGATCTCATCGGCGATCCATCCTTATGAGGTCTCAAAATTTTCGGAATATGGCTATGGTCAATACCAATATGGGGCAGGTCTGGGGTATGATGAACGGTTGGACCTTATGTCCACCGATTATTCAAACGCAAACGTCAACGAGGTTTCCAGTTTGCTGAGATTCTTCGCCATGACCGACGTGCACATCACGGATGAGGAGTCACCTGCGCAAGGAGTCTATTTCGGCATCAAGGAAAATGGAATCATCTCAGCATATTCTCCAGCGATGTCCTATTCAACGCAAATGCTGAATGCAGCCGTGCAGACTGTGAACAAGATCAATGAGAGAGACAGCCTCGATTTCGGCATCTTTTTGGGGGATCTCGGGAACAGCGGGCAGTACAACGAACTTCGATGGTTCATTGACACCCTTGATGGCAAGATAATAAGCCCAGATTCTGGCATCAAAGACGATCCTGTCCCGGGGCCGAACAACGACTATCAGGATGAATTCAAGGCAACAGGGCTTGACAGTTCCATTCCCTGGTACACTGCCATCGGCAACCACGATCGTTTCTGGATGGGAACGAACCCTCCGACAGATTACATAAGGGGATCGTACACCGGTTCTGATATCCTCAAGGTCGGAAACATCTTCGCGCCTGGCGGCTTGTACCGCACAGATTTCTATGTGGGAGCGATTGACGGCTCCACGCCCGATGGCACTCCGATAGGCGCTGGGCCGGTCAACACCACGTCCCCGATCACAGTGCCCTCGGATTCGAACAGACGATTCATTTCCGTAGAGGAATGGATGAATGAATTCTCCAACTCAACTTCATCGCCCTCTGGGCATGGATTCAGCGGTGCTGAACCGGGATTCGCATGCTATACCTTCGATCCTGATCCGAACGTACCTATACGGGTCATCGTCCTTGATGACACACAATCAGCGGATGACCTAGATATCCATGGTTACGGACATGGTACTCTGGATCAGAAACGCTATGACTGGCTCGTCAGCGAACTCGACAAAGGCCAGGCAGAGGACAAGCTGATGATCGTTGCAGCACACATACCCATTGGTGTCGAGATGACCGGTGCACTCGGAGCCTTCATGGGCTGGAGCACCCAGGCTGCAGTCTCAGAAGAGGAGCTGATCGCTAAACTCCACACCTACCCGAATCTCCTCATGTGGACCTCTGGACACCGCCATCTGAACACTGTTACGGCGCAATATTCACCTGATCCCGAGCATCCAGAGCTTGGATTCTGGGTCGTCGAAACACCGTCGCTACGGGAATTCCCGCAGCAGTTCCGCACTTTTGAGCTAGTCCTCAACAGCGACAACACGATCTCGATTTTCGTCACCGATGTCGATCCAATCGTTGAAGGCAATATGCTTGCGGAGAGGTCGCGTTCCTACGCCATCGCAGCTCACCAGATTTTCAATTCCACACTTCCGATCGAACCCACTGGTTCGGTTTCCTACAACGCGGAGCTTATAAAGCAGCTGACCCCAGCGATGCAGGAGAAGCTCAAAGCAGTGGCCTCCGGATCGAGTGGGCGCGGGGTATCAGATGGCGAAGAATTCTCGATCTCTTCCCAGATAGAGAGCGAACCTGCGGATGACACATACCGCCATCCATGTGCTATTGGCCCATTTTTGCGTTTGTGCACCGCATGCCCTGATATACCCGATATATTTGCAGCCCGATTCCACGATGTGTTATCAATGAGAACATCATAGGCCCGGCGGCGAAAATCGGGAGGCTAAACCTCTTACTGGAATCCCCTTTTTGTCAACCCCAGGATTGACGGAGTTGACAAAGCAGAACCATCTGGATAAATCACGTCAACAGATTGACGAAAAAGCGCTTGGGGTCTTGTCGAGGCGTAGTGGCCGGACGCGATGGTGGTCGGCTTCGATGGGGGAGGGCATGGGGATGGATGAATCTAGCAATGGCTCCATATGGTTGCTATCCGAGATTGCTATTGCATAAGAGCGAACGGTGTAGAATCATCCCATAGCTTTTCAATCAACCCGCAGATAGCCATTAGCTGTGGTCCCTTGAGGATGACACCAAGTTCAAAGTTACGGCTTAGGGACCACTCGGTCATGTTAGCGCTTCCCAAGTAGCAGATTGAATCGTCCGCGATGACTATCTTGGAGTGGAGGCCCGCACTGGTTGCCTTAGTGATTTGATCCCGCTGAGTGAACTCTCTAATATCAAAATTGCTCGAGAGGCCTTGGTCCTTGAACTTGGTGGCCATCATCTGAAGGGACTCTATGCTTCTTTTATTTCGCTGAGTATCTGATGGTGAGAGCTGCCTTCCAACGACCTTTATTCTCACCCCCCTCAACGCCCGAGCTAAGAGCGCCTCCTCGATTGCGGTCTTTCCAAAGTCATCGAAGAAGGGACTGACTATCCACAGGCTTTCCTGGGCCCCGATTATTATGCGGCGAATAGACTCATCTGTTGGATCTATCCCCTCAATCCTTTCCCAGTCCCCAGGTAGTGTTGCTACGACTCGGACACTGCTCGGAGTCTCATTTTTTCTTTGACCAATCAGCTCAGAAATCACATCTGAGGCCACCCTTTGCTGCGCCATATAGGCTGCCAGTCTTTGATGGTCGAGAGTGTAGAGGCCCCCCTCGATGTGCGGGGCTGCCTTGATGACTGTTAGTACTTTAGCGCCCTTCAATGCTGTAAGCAGGGCCCTGTGCAATCCACTAGAGAGGAGTGGGCTCACCTCCCTTGTTATGTCATAGCCTCGGGCTACACCAGATGCCCCATTGAATGCCCTAATGATCCCTACCTCGATTTGATCAATAGCATCCTTCTTATCCACCATTTGGGCGAGCTCATAGGCCATTATACTCTGCTCCAGTATCCGATGGCCGGCGTCCCTGATGGGGCTCCTATGAGGGTGTCTCTCCCTAGCTCCCGATTGAAGTGCTCACAGGAGACCTCAGCGAGATGCATGCATGCAAAGCATGCTTTGTTCCCCTCGATACAGACCGGATCGTTCAGACAGAACCTGACGGCATCGGTAGCAGCCTCGAGCCAAGACTCGAGCGAGTTCTCAAAGAGGGTGTACATACCACCTAGTGAGAAGTCCTCTGAGCTGTTCGTATATATGGCAAAAGCAGGGATGTTGGGGAACAGAAGCTCACCCAGGGAGTCTCTGTTGACACCCGCGATAGAGGCTGCCTGCCTTAGCAGGATATGAGCTAGCGAGTGGGTCAGGCGATAGACCCACTTTGTCGTCGTATGGGCGCTGGGGACCTCATCATATGGTGGAATCGCATCAAGGTTCACGTTGTTGATGAACCAGGCCTTTAGCTGGGTCTCATCCACAATGGGCGCATCAGAGATGAGGGCGTTCTCTCTCAGCCACTCATGGACCGCCCTACGATTTAGTGAAATGACGATAGCTTCCACTTCTGTTAGGGCCCCATATATCGGGATTTTGCTTGGGAAATCAGGGTTCCGAGGGAAGGCGCAGAGCGTTGAGACCTGTCGATCTGGATCTCCCCTGCTATATCCAAACACTGCCTTAAGCAGCGGGAAACCCGTTGTCACAAATGCGTCCGCGAAGCCGAGATCGTTCATAAGCTGGGGGACCGACCTTACTCTCTCAGCCTGAGGTCCCTCCGCCTCTCTGATTATTTGGGCAAGCGCCTTTGTCTCCTCACCACTCGTTATCTGAAGGTATTCATATACCTTGGATGCTGAGCGGGACAAGGATGGTCCTCTAAGCTGAATGCGTTGCCGCACGGCGTCCAAGGACCCATCGATCTCTCCTCCTCCGGCCGGTAGTCCCAGCAATCGCAGTGTGTTGTCGATTTCCTCCTCTGGGACGCCCCCCGCTTTGAGTCTATTCCTTGCTTCCTCCCTATCTAGGCCACCGGAGGCGGCACTATTCGGTGTTGCTAGCTTATTTGCGTTACCCGCCTCCATCATCCCGAGGTACTCCCCAAGGACTGCGGTCCAGATACGCTCATCAGGTATCTTGGTGCCCAGCGGAGGAACATCGACCAATGCCACCGACTCAGGATAATACACATCGCTCGTTCGAAATGGCCTGTGGGGCATGAACTCGCTGGGGGTATGGTCGAAGCAATGTGCTCCCACCTTTGCTACCATGAGGTCGTTGCCCCCATGAGACGGATGCTTGCATCGCCAGAGCCAGTCCCTAGGGGAGGATGAGTTGTTCCTATCAAGATAGATGTCCCTCACACCATGAGTAGGACAAGGGCGGACCAGCAAAGTATCTAGCCTCCCGCATGTGTGGTAATGCACGAAGTCGGTCTGCTCTAGCTCTCCCGTCCTGCAGTATGGGCACTTATAATTGTAGCGCTGGGTCCTATCTCTGAAGTCCTCGATGTTTCTGAACTGAATGGCTGCATTACAACCTCGATTTTTACAGAAGAACGTTAGCGGGAAAAGCTGAAGCTGTACCTCGGTAGGCTCGAGCAGGACAAAGTCATCTGGCACCCAGTTCGTTGTCGGAAGGCCAGCCTTCCGCACGAACCTGCCAGACTGGCGCTGGATGGCTTCGATTAGCCTAACCATGTCCACATTGCCAATCTTTCGGCCTAGGCACCTCTCCACCTTACCAATGGCGCCTGTGGTCGAGTAGTCCACGACCGCCTCGGGCATGAAATGGTACAGGACCTGGTTCCTTCCTCTCTCCATTAGTCGCTCACCCCCGTCCGGGACGAGCTGACCTTAAGCATGGGGTCGTAGCTCTCCTTTGTCGTAGTGACCTCTACCTGCACATCCGTATCCCTAAGGCTCGTAAGAGGCTTTCCGGATTCCGGGAGGGCGAATGGTACAAACTTGGACTCCGATGGCGTCGTTAGCATGCCTATGTAGCTTCTGACTCCCTCCTGGATTTTCCTTCTGAAGTAAGCTCCCATATCGTCATCGTCCACTCTATAGCATCTCAATATGAAGCCGGTGATCTCCTCCTCCGTTATTCTCCCACTCATGATAGACTGCCTAACATTACCTGACATGTGTAGACCTCCACCACCACCTCGCTCCCTGTCGACACCATCAAAGTGACACATCAAGGAGGCGACAAAGATGCCTGGCAATGTCCTCTCCACAGAGAACTTAGCCCACCGGTTTATTGGAACAGGCTCCACCAGAAGGTCGCTTAGGCTGTGGAAGTTACGGAAGAACTTGTAGTGCCCTTGGTCCCTCTCCCCCATGTGCTTGAAGACGACGATAGCAATTCCTGGATACTTCCTTCCAACCCTGCTGTACGCCTGAACATACTCTGCAGTGTTGCTCGGCATTCCCTGAAAAACCATGAAGTTCAGACGATCGATGTCAACACCATGCGATATCATGTTGGTGGCCGTTATGAGGTCTATCTTCCTATCCTGGCCCTTCTTCTGGAGCATGGCAAGGACACGCTTGACCTGCTCGAACGTTACATCTCCGGTCATCTGCTCGACCCTTATCTCCCGACCTCCCTGTGCGGTCAGTCTGGGGTTAAGAATCCTACGGACCGCGCTCCCAACCTGGTCCCCCTGCATCTTCTGAAGATTGTATGAGAGAGCAATAGCATAGTCACTAATCGCAGCCTTGGCCCCCTGAGAGTTTGCGAACAGACCAGCCTCCACGAGGGCGGATGGATAGCTCTCCCACAGCTGAATCATGAGTTGATGCTGGAAGATTATCTCCTGGATTGCGTGAATAACGGTTCTGTTATGTGGAAGAACGCCGATGATGAACCTCGCCACCTTATCGCCGTCCCGCTCATAGTAGAACGACTCCCTGGTGTCTGGGCCTCGGGTAGGGAAGTAGGACCCCCGGCGCATATAAAGGTGCCAAATCTGGTCGTCAGGATTGTTTATGGTCGCGGTCGCTCCAATCACCTTGGGGCGCTTCGCGCCATGGGTTATGGCCTCCTCAAGGGAATCGAGGAACGTTTCATAATGCGAGTCGTAGCAGCCTAGTGACTCCCTGATCAGGTGCAGCTCATCCTGGATTATTAGCGATGGGGTTGGGTCATCCAATTTGACCGCAGTATATTCAGAGGGATCACGAGTGCATCTGTTATTGGGGCCTGAATAGATACACTTGCCCCCGCTAACATACCCATGGTCTGGGCAGAGGTGGGATACCTGGCCGAAAATGTGCCTGAAGTGCATACGCCAGGCCGAAGCCGTCATCTTATCAAGAGTGCCTATGATGAAGGTCGGCAGATACCTATAGATCTCGTCGTCTGAGAGGTATACGGGTAGCTCACCACAGGCTGGACATGTCAATCTTATCCTGATGGCGTCAGCATCTGCGACGACCTGTACGTCCCTCTCTCCGCAGAACGGGCACCTCTCGATTATCTTGTACTTGTCGCCCTTGCCCGGGTCCTGAATCAAGGGGGCTATCGCATCCACCCCGCGGTTCCCCTTGAAGGAAGGTTTGAACAAGAAGTTGGGTGTATTGTCCCCTCCAACAAAGTACCCCGTACTGAATGCGTCGTAGCCTTGCCGGCCAATCACCTCGTGTTTTCGTCTAAGCTTCTCTGCCGCACCGAACACGTCGGCGATACGCTGAATCTGCTGTAGGGACAGCAAGCGAAGGGGAAACCGGGTAAACGCTGATACGCCGGCCTTTTTACCGTTCAGCCTATCGAAGAAGGCCTGAAACACTACCGCGCTAAGGTATGCCTCGGTCTTCCCTCCGCCAGTCGGGAAGTAGATTAAATCCACTTCCTCCCTCATATTCTGGAACTGCGTGAATCGTGTCGATACGAGGTCCGGGATGATCATGACGAAGAAGACTATCTGGAACCTGCGCCAGTTCTCAAACCCTTTGGAGGACATTGAAAAGGCCATATTTGTGAGCTTGAATGCCTCAAGGGCGGTAGGTTCCTCGCTGAGGACCCTGACGCCCTCCGAGAAGCGTGCGAGCTCACGCCTGAACCTGCGCACATCCTCCTCGAAGTATGCCAACCCTTCTCGGGAGAGCGTCGGACGCTGGACCTCTAGCTGGCCTTCCAGGTCTGCGGCATAGCTCTCCATCATACCTCTAAGCCTCTGCAGCTGGGGGACTGGATCTGTGCACAGGCTTCCTATGCTGGCATCAAACAGCTTTGGAGCGATCCTTAACTGCTCGAAGATAGGGGCATGCCTCGTCCTCACCTCAAACCTAGGTCCTCTTTCCCCTTCCTCGGCGAAGCAATTGATTCCTGCTCCTGGCACGTCACCTTTATACCGGTAGCTATCCCGTAACCGATCAACAACATACTCGCCAAAGCTGAACCCTTCTGCCTTGACCGACACGCCAGTCTCGAACATCACATTGTCGATATCCCTAACGGGTCGGGAAGCTTCTACGAGTGTATTCTCCAGGACAACGGTCACGCGGAGGTAGCCATCACGCCTGCGAGAGACCTTGACTCTCGCTCCGCTCGACCACTGTGGCATCCTTGCGCGTCCGTTGTAGTTTGCCGCAATGTATGTACTGAACGCCTGGCTATCCGTTAGGGCACCAGCAGGAACGACCTGACTTGCCTCTCTCTGCATAACGGTCTGACCAGTGAGCCTCATCGGCCTGAAGACAGCCTGATCGCTCCTCCACTGCTGCAGAGCTAAAATTGCTAACTGATCAGCTTCACTGACCTGGATGTTAGTTTGCCTTCTGATCTCAGGCACGGGAATCTCAGCAGAGACCTTGAACGGGCCCGCCTTCCTCCATACGCGCTTTAGCTGCCGTGCTTGAGCTTGAAGAGTGGGTGTGGCCGCTGAGCCATCAGCCTCACCCTCATCCTCTCCTCCGTCCTGATTATCATCGTCATCTTCGGATGCTCGAATTAATGCCCCATCATGGTCGCTGAGCTGCTCTTCATAGGAAGGGAACACCCGGTACCAGAAGGCAGCCTCAAATTCAAGCAAGAGGCGTCCGCTGTCAGGTGCATCGGGCGGGAGAAGCACCTCAACCCCAACCTCGGTCGGGGAGGCGTACTTTTTCCAACTCTGCGGGTTTTGCTCTCTGGGAGATAGAGTTCCGATGAAGAATCTCTCTTGAGATGGCTTTCCGCTTATGATTCTGTCAACCCTGTCCCCCGTGAAAGTTGATAAGAGATTGCCGAGCAAGTATCTCGACAAGTTTTCCCTAGCATCATAGCTCACGACAACTTCTTCCTCTTCCTCCATACATCTCCCTCATACACCTTGTTCAGCATTATTCCATCAACCTCATATGGACCATCGATGGAGGTGACCTCCTCCACTCTCACCGAATCAGAGAAGTCCTCGAGGTACAGTCCTAGCTCCTCATCCACCATGAGGTCCTCATCACCGGTTGCCTCCAGGCTCACCCCTGCCCTCTTCACGAGGAACCGTAGCCTGCGAGCGAGCTGACGGTGGATTTTCCTAACCCTCTCTACAGCGGAGTTAATATCCTCGGCATGCTCGACCAGGGTTGGCTCGCCATAAATCAGCCCTATCCGTCGAATATCCTCTGGATCCGCCGGGCCTATGGTGAGGCCTCTTTGCCAAAGGCGAACCGTTAGTGGAGCACCTATGCCCGATCCATTCCCCTTCAGCTTCTCTAGCAGAGATTCGGGGGTGTCCCCATGATGGCTCATTCCTCTGCGGAGCGCCTCAATCCAAATCCTCTGGTAGACAACGACATAGGTCATCTTGGGATGGCGGTGAACGCGCTCCAGAATAATATCGAGCAGGCCACGGGTTATCGACTCGTTCACCAGGACGACATAGCTGCCAGGGCCTAGCGCTCTCGCTGGCATATCACTTACCTTCAATGTCGATGCCTTGAATATGGTGACATAGCTCCCAGGTCTCACCAGCAGTGTCTTACCACTGTCAAAGTGAATTGCCAGCGCGTCGGTACCACCATCTCCGCTGGAGTCATCATCACTTATCGGTATGTATGCGTCGATATCGACAGGATCTGGCATTACAAGCTCGTTTCCAACTATCCCTTCAAGGAGGGGATTGGTCTCCATCTCGGTGACGGTTGCCTCCTGCTCTTCCAGGTAGGTGATTTTTCTCAGCTGAGTTATGGCTCCCCTGCTACCAGATAACAGTGGCTTTAGCTTACGTGATGTAAGTCCACCAATCCTGCCGAGGACATCGACCCTTCTCTCCTGCCGTGCCATCTGGTCGATATCAGTCAGCTCCTTCCGGAGCATATAATCAAGTCCTGGTCTCTCTCCTGGATAGATGATGAAGGCTATCTTGTTGGAGCAGGGATACAGCACCAGGTGGCGGTTCATGTACCTCGGCACATATGTGAACATGAGGGTCCCAGAGAAAGAGGGTGACTCCAAATCCCTCGGAGTAAGGACGCGAATGCCCAGTCTTGCCATCTCGGCTTCTCCATAGCCCTTCTTGGCAAGGAACAGCTCGAGGGCCTGCTTGGAGGCCCGGTTCTTGACTGCAATTCCCAAAGGTTGACCTTTCCTTTTCGCCAGGGCTATGACGTCGAGGACCACAGCTGGCTTCCCCGAGTGATCGGCGCTCATTTTTTCGTAAGCGTCATTTAACTTGCTCGCGATTCCTGACACGAAGCCTGCTGCATGAGGGTTTGTTCCTCTGAGACTGGTTGCTAGCCTGCTTAGAGACTCCAGCCTGTTCCTTATTGGCACTGCCCCCCACACCGAGAACGCCTCAATATCGTAGAAAGATGCTGGAACGGGGAGGTCCTCGAGAGCATGCAGGGCACCAAGAGATGAATTGGCGATATCCAGGAGTTCGGGGCTCTCATCCCTAAACGAAGTTGCTCGGAGCTCGAGGGCATACTTTCTAGCCTCATTGAGCCTTGGTCCGACCTTCTCATCCGTGACTGGAACTATCAGGTATTCCTGGCCTTCGGCCACTGATTTGGTCCAGACATCAGGGACCGAGAATGGATACGGTAGTGCCGCTCCTGTCGATGAAGGGCATAGCCCAACCGTGGAACGCAGGGCACCTCTATCCCAGGACCAAGTGGGGTAATTTCGACTGTATATCTCCTTTGCCGCACGCGATAAAGGGTCTGTGACAACGAGCAATGTCGAAGGGATACGGCCCTCCATTGACCATCCCTCGAGCCTGCCAATGTCTTCAGGGGCGAACCTATAGTCCACCTCCGCAATAATTGTCGAGGTTGCGTTACTGAGTTCCCTGGGCAACCTTGTAGAATGACTGAACACCAGGTGAGGGCGATCGGCAAGATGGGGTCTTCCAGAGTTGCTGAGGTCCCTAATCGAACCATCTGCTCTCATCATTCCAAGGGGGAAGGACATCTTGTGTATGGGGGTGATATAGTCCCCCAGCTGGAGGTTCATGTACTCCTCGCGATGCCAAGGGTCACGTGTTATACAGATGACGTACGGCCTCTCGTTCCTGGAAGGATGGGCGTACATTGCCTCAAGGGCAAGGATTGCTAATGCCCGGAAGTACGGGACCGGATAGTTTAGGACCAGGCATCCCCCACGCTCGCAGAGCATATGTGTCAGAAGCAATGAGGTGCGGTCAATACCAGAGAGAACGAACGGCCTTCCCTGATAGCGGAGCAGACCACGGTCAACACTGTCAGTAACCTCAGAATTAACATGGACCGTTGCCCTGATGACTCTTTCCCAATCAGTCACGGGCTCTTCTCTGCCCTGGACTGCTTGTTGCATATCCTCCTCCTAAAGGCGACCTCGTATGGCCACCATGACCAAGAACCTCGCCAATCAGCTAATTATGGCTGTTCCTGACTTCCTCGAATGCACCCTGATACGGCTCAGGGCTTAGAATATTGCCTCTCGCATTCTACAGATTGATACGACATCTATCCCACCTTAGCTCTTTTTAAATACAGTTACTGGATAGCGCTAATCCGATGGCGGATTTGAAGCTATTCAGCCTGTTCACAGGAGCTGGGGGGCTGGACTACGGCTTTGAGGCCGCAGGATTCAAAACGGCCTTAGCGATTGAGATGGACTCTGAAGCATGTGCGACCCTGAGGATGAACCGTCCCTCGTGGCCACTTATCCAGGAGGACATTCACAGGATATCGCCATCCAGGGCGCTCCAGGAGTCATCGCTCGGGACAAGGGATGTTGATGTAATCATTGGTGGGCCGCCTTGCCAGCCCTTCTCCAAGTCTGGTTACTGGGCCAGGGGCGATTCAAAAAGGCTGGCAGACCCACGTGCAAACACTCTGGAGTCTTTCCTGCAATATGTCGAAAATCTTCGACCAGCTGTGTTCGTCCTTGAGAATGTCCATGGAATCTGTTATAACGGTAAGGATGAGGGCCTGAAGCTTCTTCTGGACAGGGTCGAAGCAATAAACAGGGTGCACGGGACTAACTACATTCCAAAAATTTCCATCCTCAATGCTGCAGACTACGGTGTTCCACAGGTTAGAAAGCGCTTCTTTATGGTCGCGAGCAAGGATGGGCAAGAGTTCATCTTTCCCAATCCAACCCATATGGATCCTAGGAAGAGAAAGCAGGGGCAAATTGAGAAAAAAATCTATGACCACATGCTCGCTTGGGACGCCATCGGCGACCTAAATGATGAGCCACCAACATCCGATCTGAAAATCAACAGCAAGTGGGCTGAGGTGCTTCCCTCGATACCCGAGGGGCATAACTACCTCTACCACACGATCAAGGGCGAGGGACGAGATATCTTCGGGTACCGTACAAAGTACTGGAGCTATCTTTTGAAGCTTGCAAAAAATAGGCCGTCATGGACAATTCAGGCCACGCCAGCACGTGAGTGTGGCCCGTTCCACTGGAAGAACCGTAGGCTTAGCGTGCGTGAGATGGCACGGCTACAGACCATACCAGACGATATTAGCTTCGCCGGAGGGTTTGGATCGGTCCAGAGGCAGATTGGGAACGCTGTACCATCATTGCTTGCAGAGGTGATTGCCCGCGAGATAGGGGTACAGTTCTTCGGTGCAAGGCGCCGCCGACCTCGCTTAGCGATTGAGCCGAGGAGACCTGTTCCAGAGGCAGAGCCGGTAGAGGGGCTCCCATATCAATTCCTGAAGTGGGAGGGCAAGTTCAGTAGGCACCCAGGTGAAGGTTATGGGCCAAAAGGACGAATGAGGAGAAGTGCCGAATAGAGTGGTAGCTGAAATCGTTCCTCAATGGTTCAAATAGGACGCGTGCTGGTTACCTATTCGGTTTGATCACCAATCCATATGGAATTCTAACATGAGAGGTGCTATTCCGGCAGACCATAGCACGACAGATATCCTCAATCTACAATAAATTCTAAGATAACTACACGATAATATGTGATTTGGTTAATGGAAAGGTATCCGATTTGAAGGAGGGGCCGAAGCGATAACAGCTCTTCAGACGAACGGCCATGGCAGGCCACTTTTCAATCGGGCTGGATTGCCAAGGACCTGTAGCATCGTTCCTAAGACTGGAAGTAGTCCGGCATCCATTCGAGGACCTCCGAGTTGCCGCACGGGCTTACACCGTTGCTAACGGCAAGGCCAGGTTTGGAAAGGATGATCGTTCATTGCGAGCTCGATCTAGGCATGAGAAGATGCGAGGTTGAACGGCTCAAGGTAAGCGATTTTCAATCCGGTCGGCCGAGGCAGATCTTCATTCACGGCAAGGGAAGAAATGGCGGAAAGTACCGCTCGATAAGCTGGCACCCCCAAACCGAGCATATCCTGAACGAGTTTCTTGAGTTCAGGGGCCGGGAGATAGAGAAGGCAAGGGAGAAAGACCCAATGGTAAAGATCCCTGGAGATCTCTTGCTCTACGAAAGGGGGGGCAAGCTGCAAGCTTACAAGAAAACGGCCATCGACAACATACTGGAGGATATCTCCGCCAGGGTTGGGTTCAAGTTCTCGAACCATGACCTGAGGCGCACCTGCGGCCGCATGATGTACCGCGGAGGCGTCAAGATCGAGGAGATAGCCCGCATCTTCGGGCACTCCGACACGAGGACGACGATGCGCTACCTCGGCCTCGACATGGAGGACATGAGTAGCGCAATGGGACGGCTCGCGGCGTACCAGGCCAGCACCTATTTTCCGAAAACGGAAACAAACATTCTAAGCCAAGAAAAAAGTGGACAGAGCGGGATTTGAACCCGCGGCCTCGACATTGCGAATGTCGCGATCTTCCAGCTGATCTATCTGCCCTTGCATTTCGGTAACGGCAGGATGGATTTAAGCCTTTGTGGTTGCCAACAAGATCGCATTGACTGGCTGGATGGTAACGGAATCATTGGTACGCAGGATATAGTGGTAGCACCGAACTTCAGGCTCGCTGATCATATTACGTTAGTGGCCGTATCCTCAATTATCATCGATTTCATTTACCATGGATCATGCATCATCAATCGACTCCACCAGGCAGAATAAGCTCATAGCCTCGCAGATCTCGCATTCAGTGTTCTATTTTCCCTTCATGGGTACAGATCGTTTCTCATTCTTTCGCCTTTTCAAGGTCGCCTTTGCAGAAGCAGGGGTTTGCCATTATCCCTCATTGATGCAGTTCCAGGTAAGAACCTTACATGAGCGATCGGGCTCCGCACCCTGAATAGATTGGTATATATGCTAAAAGAACTTGAGTAGTGTTGTCGCAAGTGTTCGCAAGGACCCTTGAGGCTGTAGGTAGTAATAATGTACGGAAACAAGAGAGAGGGCGGTTACAGCCGCGAACCCCGTGAAATGCATGATGTGAAGTGCTCCGACTGTGGAGCTCAGACCCAGGTTCCTTTCAAGCCGACCGAGGGAAGGCCGGTTTACTGCAGGGATTGCTTCCAGAAGCACAAGCCCAAGGACAGGTTCTAAACCTGCTCCCCCTTTTCATTTTCTAATATCTTTTCCGTCTTTTCTTTTTAGACCTCCTCGAGAGGTGTTGTTATCGTTCATCGACGACCATCATCCAACTAATGCGTCATTACCCGCTGTTAACGCAGAGGCGGTGATGATGAGGGATTCCATTACATCAGTGGTCGAATGGTCGAGGGATGCATTATAGGGGATGCCTCCGAGCATCAAGGATGGCCGCCAATGTCTCTTTGATATACGCCGTTAAGAACAAGGAGGGCTCGATGGAGGACCTTCTCAAAGCGGTGCTGGAACAGACGCGGCAGCCTGACGAGGTCATCATTGTCGATGGCGGGTCGACAGATTGCACTGTTGACATCATCCGCCCCCATATTGACAGAGGCGCTCCCTATTGCCTGATGATGGAGTACGGCGCCAACATCGTTTAGGGGAGAAACATCGGAATAAGGTCAAAGTGACTCGGCCGCCGGACCTTCGGCTCGTGCGTCAGATTAATGTAAAGAGACTGACCATCTCGCCATAGATATTATAGGCACTGCCCAAGCGTCACAGATCGCATCCCATTATTTGTCGCGGTTGCTTTCGACATCAAATGAGCGGTGAACGCCGTCATCGTCTACGGACGTCGGCATTTCAATAGCGGACCGGGCGGCGTACTATCGCAGGGCGCTCATGCCCCACGCCATCTGGCAGGCGGCCGCGATTGAGCGATCCCTCGTCGCCGATGCATAAACGGCGCGGCGATGGCAGGAGGATAAAAGAATGCGGCTCTCACCGCTTCTTCTTAGGCTTCTGACGAACGATCTTGCGTTTGCGTTGCAGCTCCCCATGCTCATTTTCCAGATGCATGTGGAGCTCAGATATTGTTTCGAAAGTTTGACCGCATACGTGGCATTCAGTGTTCAGGGTTCCATTCATGTTTACAACTCGTTTTTCTTGTTCCGTTCACTCTATCTCCGCATGTTCGCATCGAACATGGCTTCCTTTGGTAATGATGCGGTCCTACATAAAAACCCTTACAACGACCGTCGCGGAACATCTTTCGCAGCGTGATCGGCCGTGAATGGATTAGTATAAATACTTAAAGAACGTGAGCGGTGTTGTCGCAAGTGTTCGCAAGGACCCTTGAGGCTGTAGGTAGTAATAATGTACGGAAACAAGAGACAGGGCGGTTACAGCCGCGAACCCCGAGAAATGCACGACGCAACCTGCTCCGACTGTGGAGCTCAGACCCAGGTTCCTTTCAAGCCGACCGAGGGAAGGCCGGTTTACTGCAGGGATTGCTTCCAGAAGCACAAGCCCAGGGACAGGTTCTAAACCTATCAAACCCTACCAAACCTCTTTCAATCCCTTAAATTC
>DATD01000013.1:54469-55715 GCA_002504525.1 Methanomassiliicoccus sp. UBA345 | reverse complement strand
CGTCCGGCCATCACTTCATCAGGCCGGTGATCCCGTTGTCGATGCGCCGAAGAGCCTCGGTCACCATTCGAGGCGGGCGAACCTCGAGCGAGAACGCCTCCCTCTTGCATAGGTGAGTGCATCGTCCGCAGCCGCGGCAGCGCTCGTCATCGACAGTTGCCTTCTTGTCCTCGACCTTGATTGCGCCGAACCGGCAGAACGACTTCTTGACGCAGGCGGAGCAGCCAGTGCAACGCTCCTGCCGCACTATGGCGCGGATCCCGGGCACCCGGGCGAATCGGCCCACAATATCCTTTGGCGCGCTCGCCAGGTCCCGCGCGATATACTTCAGATCGTTCAATATCATCTCTTCATTCCTCGGCTTCATGCCGTTAATATTGCTAATGCGGAAGCGTACTTAAGACTCACGGCCGGTCGTTCGGGCGAGCAGCTCACAGGCTGGCCAGGAACCGCCTGGCGAACTCCCGGCTCTTGTCCAGCGTGTGAGGCATCAGCGGACCGTAGGTGTCGACGACCTCAGCGGTCAGTATCTCGGGGAACATCCTTATCCCGCCTTCCTCGGCCATCGCCTTGATCTTGGTCCCTGCGGCGTTATCGATCCACTTGGACGCCTTCGCTCTCGCCTCTGGATCGGTCGGCGCCCGCAGCGTCGTCTCGAACGCCGCTCCCGGCTTGCCGGCGTACATCTTTCTCGCCTTCCTCACGAACCGCTTGGTCCGGAAGGTCATCTGCTTCATGCGGGTCGGTGAACCGATGAGGATGAAGTCGCCATCGGCCTCGAGCTTCAACGTCTCGCCGATGTTGATGAGCACGACCTCGTGGCCCTGCGCCTTGATCTCCTCGGCCATCGCCTCGGCGACATGCTTCGTGTTGCCGTACATGCTGTCGAACGCGACTATGCCTTTCATGTGGGGCCTCCGCGAACCGCTCGTCCGCCTCGTTGGCAGGACAGCGCTTCGCTGACATCGCCTCAATGGCGGTCCTGAACATGAAATTAACTGATGGCCATTGGATAACGGAAAACGGCATTCAAACATTGTCGAACGTCATCGTATCGGAACGCGGCAGCATACGCCCAGCCACTCGCTGTCATCTCGGTACGGCGTTCCGGCAAGGTCGGAGAAGATCTTGATGTCCTCGAATCCATGAGAGTGAAGCGCATCCGTTATCGAACCAGCATCGTACGTATGGTTCCACATGTCGTACACCGCGACGTCCTTTCGTTCCTCCAGGACGATGGTGCGGT
>DATD01000013.1:52528-54245 GCA_002504525.1 Methanomassiliicoccus sp. UBA345 | reverse complement strand
TCGCGGGGAGAAGTACCAGTCCCCGTCGACCGAACGGTCGCTGAAGTTGCGGGCGGTCATGACATCGAAGATCAGCATGCCACCCGGACGGATGCAGCTGTAAAGACGGTCGAGCAGCGAGTCACGATCCCCAACGTTCATCGAGCCCAGCATGCCGTAGATCAGGAGGGCGGCATCGAACCCACTACCGAGATCCGCATCTCTCAGGTCGCCGTGACGATAGTCGATGCTGAGCCCGGCACTCTTAGCCATCATCGACGCGTGCCCGAGCGAAGCGCGGTTGATGTCGAGGCCGACCACCGACATGCCCTTGGACGCGAGCCGCTGCGCGTAGAGCCCGGGCCCGCAGCCGGCGTCAAGGACCTTGGCCCGGCGTGGAAGTCTGGACGCGATCCAGTTCGCCGATGCCTCGACCTCCTGAGGCCGCCTGGTGGCTGAATCGGTGTCCGGGTCGAGGTGAACCTCCAGTATTCGGCGGGAGATGTACTCGTCGTCCCAGAACGATATGTCATCCTCGGCGTGAAGCGGCGGGCGAAGGTTCAGCTTGCACAGGTCGGTGCCCCACGGAAGCATGGGATGAGCATCGGCAGGCGGGGATAAGTACCCACCCGCTTTCCTCCGCTGCCAAGTTCGCCGCTTCGTGGCTGCCTTTAGGACGCTCCATGCGCCCGATCGCTCGCTCCACGCCCGATTCACATTAGATCTTATGGGCCGGACATGAGATCGGCGAGGCGAGATAGGGATTCGCGGTTGCTGTGCTCCAGTCCCTCCAGCGCGTCGGCGACCATCTCGTTGGGTGCTGGATCGATGGCCTCCCACCGCCAGGTGATCTCCGTCCCTCCGCTCTTCTCGACGAACTCGATCGCATTGAGGGCTTCCAGCGGCGGCCCGCCCCCAGCGTCCTCGATGACAGTATTGGTGAAGACCAGACGGGACGGCCTCTCGATGTCGCGGATCACGCCCCTCATGGGGAATGTCCTTCCCTCACTGTCTCTCATATCGACGCGGATCGTTCCTCCGGGTTGCGGCTGCACCACCACCTCTCCGGCGGTGAAGTCCCGGGGCCCCCACCATGTCCTCAGCTGCAGGGGATCGGTCCAGGCCTGGAAGACGGCCTCCCTCGGAGCGTTCACCAGCTTGGTCAACTTCCGCTCTCTCTTCACATCGGTCAGGAACCTCTCGTCCATGTTTGTCATCTCCAAACGTCGCCGCCGATCATCGGTCAAGGCTACAGTGCGGTCGAGGCGGCGATATGCTTTACCATCTGAGCGCGCAGGGGATAATACCATGCGTTCCCAAGAGCATCACGTCGGAGGCGGAGGCCGGGGCATCCATAGACTATGAAGATGAGAACTTGCATGCAACGAAGGAAATAGAATGATAGCACCTCGATTCAAGGACGTTGCCATGAGCGAAGCGATGTGCGAGCTCGTCAGGCAGAGCGACCATAGGGCGCTGGCGCTCTGGGCCGCCGACTGCGCCGAGCGCGTCCTGCCGTTGTTCGAGGCTCGGTTCCCTGATGACGGCAGACCGCGGAGAGCGATCGATGACCTCAGGGAGTTCGCCCGGACCGGCCGATTCAGATGGCGGCGGTCCGTAGTTCATCGCTTTCAGCCCACGCCGCCGCCCGCCAGGCTGACGAGGGAAGTGTCGCTCGCTTTGCGGCCCGCGCGGCCGGTCAGGCGGTAGCGACAGCTCATGTTCCCACGCATGCGCC
>DATD01000013.1:48448-52278 GCA_002504525.1 Methanomassiliicoccus sp. UBA345 | reverse complement strand
CGGGAATGGCAGCAACAACGCCTTGTCGAACTGACAAGGACCGTGGAGCCTTCCGATCCTGAGGGAAAGGGGCGGCTGTTCAGGGCCTAAGGGCATAACGGAACAAGACTGGGGGGGATCACTGCCGACGATTGACGGCACCCCGGAGAAAATCGTGTTCCCCACGGAGCATCGGCGTCCCAAGGACGGCGTGATCAGGCGCCCAGCGACCGCCTTGCCTGCTGCACGACCCTGTCGGTCAGCTCCGGCGCCTTGCCCAGATAGTTGATGGGGTCCATGACGGCGTCCAGCTCATCGCCGCTGAGCAACGCCGCGACCTGAGCGTTCTCCATCAGAGCGGACCGAAGGTCCTTCCCCTCCTCCTCGGCGCGGATGGCGGTCTGCCGTACGAGCTCGTGCGCCTCCTGCCTTCCCATTCCTTTCGACGCCAGGGCCAGCAGCACTGACTCGGCCATGATGAAGCCGCCGGCCGAGCGGATGTTGCGCAGCATCCTCTCCTCGTTGACAACGAGGTTGCTGAACACATCAGTGATCTTGTACAGTATGTCATCCGTCAGGACGGCAACGTGAGGAAGTATGAACCTCTCTGCGGCAGAGTTGCTGAGGTCCCTCTCATGCCACAGCACCATGCACTCCATCTGAGGGGTGATGTAGGAGCGGACGACGCGGGCCAGGCCGCTGACGTTCTCCGAGAGCATGGGGTTCTTCTTCTGCGCCATGGTCGACGAGCCGACCTGCTTTCTCGCGTCGAAGGCCTCCTGCACCTCGCCGATCTCGGAGCGCTGCAGGTTCCTGACCTCGGTGGCGTACCTCTCGCATGACGTGGCTATGAGGCCGAGAACGAACACCATCTCCGCGTAGCGATCGCGGCACACCAGCTGGGTGGCCGCGTCTTCGTACCCAAGGCCGAGGTCCTTCATCACCGCTTCCTGTATCTGGAAGAACTTGGAACCGAAGCCGGCCCCGGTGCCGATGGCCCCGGACATCTTTCCGACGCAGATGCGCTTGCGCATCTCTCCGACCCGTTCCTTGTGGCGAAGCATCTCCGACAAATATCCGGCCAGCTTGAAGCCGAAGGTGGTGGGGATGGCGAACTGCCCGTGAGTGCGGCCCATCATCGGCATGCGGCGATGCTGCTCCGCGCGGTCGGCGAGGACGGAGATCAGGCGGTCCAGGTCCTCGTCGATCAGGTCCAGCATGTCCTTGAACTCGAGCGCGATGGCAGTGTCGACTATGTCATTGGACGTCGCGCCCAGGTGCACGTACCTTCCTGCCTCTCCGGTCTGCTCGGACAGTGCGTTCACCATGGCCATGATGTCGTGCTTGTTCTCCGCCTCGATCGCCTTGACCCTTTCCAGGGTGACGTGTTCAAGCGTGGCCTTCCTGGTGATCTCTTCCGCCGCCTCCGCCGGTACATCACCCACGGCCGCATGGGCCCTGGCCAAGGCTGCTTCTACCTGAAGCTTGGTGCGGAGATTGTTCTCTTCCGAGAACACGGCCTTCATGGCTTGGCGTCCGTAGCGATAATCAAGGGGGCAGATCAACATGCCGATCGCTCAACGCTAAAGCGGGCGAATTTATAATATTATGCTGACCCACTTGTACCACATCAGTATTCGTATCACAACCGAAATGTCAAATCGAAAGGAGTTTATACCGTAAGGGGAAATATTGACGAAAGCATATAAACAGAGGTAGTTAAAATGGAACCGACATCAGCTCCAAAGAACTGCCAGGGAAAGGTCCCCCCGATACTGCTGGACTTCATGCGCGCACCGGGAGGACATTCTCTCGTCGTGAAGGGGGATGCCGGAACTGGAAAGACCACTCTCGCCCTTCAGACCATAGAGGAGATGGAGGCTGAGCAGCCCAACTACTATCTGTCGACCAGGGTGTCGGACGAGGCGTTGTTCAGGCAGTTCCCGTGGGTGCGGGAGCAGAAGATGAGGGACAATGTCCTGAAGGCCGGGAAGACCTTCCTGCAGAGGAACAAGGAATTGGCCGCGATGGAGGATGCGCATCCCCAGGTCACGGTGGCGGCGGCCAAGGAACTGCTTCGCGCGCTGAACAGGACGGACGACTCGCTGATGGTCGTCAGGACCGAACTGCACAAGCTGGAGGGGCAGATAGAGGCCGGCGAGCTCACCGAGGACGGAGAGGAGGGTTTCCAGGGGGACCTGATGAGCGAGGGGGAGATCACCTTCGACCTCGGCATCATGTTGCCGGAGCTGGAGGTCGGCTACGATATGGTGGAGACCAACCTGCCGGCGAAGACCCTCATCGTGGTCGACTCGATCGACGCACTGTCCGAGAGGTACGGCATCCAGGCGCAGCGGCTCGTGAACACGCTGCAGAAGGACCTCGTGGAGAACAGCGCCACCAACATCGTATACACCCTCGAAAAGTCGGGAAAGACGGACATGGACTACCTCGGGGACGGCGTCATCCAGATGCTGTCCGAGGACCGCCAGGGACGCCGGATCAGGCAGCTGTCGATCGAGAAGCTACGCGGTCAGGCGGTGGAGCGGTGGAAGTACTACTTCACCTTGAACGGCGGTCGCATGACGGTGTTCGATCCGACCTGGGTCCGTATACCGGAGCAGATGCGGCCGATGCCCACCGTCCCGATCACCGACGAACTTACCGTCTCGTCCGGTAACGAGTCCATGGACCAGTACTTCGGCCGCATACCGCGCGGCTCCCTGGTGCTGTGGGAGTTCGGCCTGGACGTACACCAGGACGTGGTGCGCTGCCTTGAGCTGGCGGTCATGAGCGACGTGCTCCAGAAAGGCCGCGGGGTGGCATGGCTCCCGATGTATGCCACCGACTACGGGCTGGTGGAGAGACAGATGCGAATGCTCACGGGCATGGAGAACCTACCCGCCATGCGCATCCTGGACACCCAGGGGGACAGTGCCGGCCAGTACGACATGGTCAAGACCGTGGAGGGCGAGGAGGTCTCCCAGGACCTGCGATGGTCGGAGATGAGGTACATGATGGAGGGCGCCGGAGCATCCTCCCCGTACCTCAGCATACTCGGCTACGATGCGATGGAGGCCATCTACGGCTCCGGCGTCTTCAGGGACTCGCTCGAGCACATCGACGCGATGCGCCGCGGCGGACACGTGGTCATCGCCATCGCATCGTCCCGCTCCGCGTCGCTCGACGCGCTGAGACAACAGGCCAAGCTGCACATCCGGTTCGAGGACATGGCCGGCTGCGTCATGGCCGCAGGCATGAAACCGAACACCCCATACCTGTATCTGGACTTCAATGGCCCGGAGGACCGACTGCCCGTCCCGAAGCTCGTGCCGATGATCTGAAGGTGGTGTTACAGTGGATGATATCGATAAGAAAAGGTCTTTAAAAGGGACGTCGATTCGACCACCGATGGATGGGAGCGGCTCACGCGATGATGAACTGTCCCGGCTCATAGCCGATGACTATGCGGGAAAGATACTGACCGCGACCTACAGGAATCCAATGTCTGTGCAACAGATCAGCCGCACCTGTAACATCCCCATCGCTGTCGCGTACCGCCGGGTGGCAAAGATGGAGGAGTTCAGCCTGGTGAAGTGCGTCGGCTACGAAGAGGTGTACCGTGGAAAGAAGGTCTCCTACTATCAGTGCGCTGTGAACGTAGCCAAGATCACGTTCTCCAGCGGGCGGTTCAACGTAGAAGTGGACCCCCTGCCCGAATCGGAGATGGTACATGTCGGTGAACCATCCGCGGAAAGGACTTGAGCAAAGCCATCCATATTCATCATCCTTCCGCTCCAGTAAGCATTGCAACAAGTTTTATAACAACAGAGGATTTCCCCCATTCCAGA
>DATD01000013.1:40940-48201 GCA_002504525.1 Methanomassiliicoccus sp. UBA345 | reverse complement strand
GGGGGCATCTTAGATGGACATGCTCAAGGCCTCTCAGCTCCTCACCGATGAATACTCGGTGAAGATCCTCGTCGCGACCGTTCGGCAAGCGCGTTCAGCGCAGGACATCGCCCACCGGTTCGGCATTCCCATCGCTGCATGCTACAGGCGGATCAAGGACCTGGAGGCGGCCGGCCTCCTGGTATGCCAGGAGAGGCGGTTGTCCCAGCAGGGGAAGAGGGTCTCCTTCTACATATCCATGCTGAAGAACGCCTATGTGTTCTTCGAGGACGGCCATCTGCGGGTCAAGTTCCAGCTGAAGACCGGAGGTGCCGATCGGTTCGGAAATGATTGGCACGAGGTGAGGCTGGAGCCTGCAAGCGACGATGACGAGAGAGAGGCCTGATCCCGTCATCCGCGAGAGTCCGATTTTGATCGGGTCTGGCTCTCGGTGGGCCCCGCTGTCGGCAATCCAAAAGTAATATAAACAAGTGGCTTTATCTCCCCTTTCGCCAAGCGTTTTTTAAGGCTTGCTATTGAGTGTGAACGTATATGACTGAACTGTTGGAGGAACTCGAACAGAAGCGTCAGTTGCACAATGTTGAGGCTGAGAAGCATCGCAGGATCCGCGACGAGCTCAACGAGAAGACCCGTGAATGGGTAGAGAAGAGGGACACCCTGAACGCCAAGGTCAGGGAGCTTGTCGACCAGGCTGCTAAGCACCGTGAGTCCCGTGACGAGATGAACGCCAAGGTCAGGGAGGCCAAGGACAACCGCGACCACTGGAACAAGATCGTCAACGAACTCAACGAGAAGGCCGGGAAGATCAAGAAGGAGAACCTGCCCAAGAGCGGTCCCCCCATCTCGCGCCTGAAGAAGGACCTCAAGAACCTGGAGTTCAAGCAGATGACCTCCGTCCTGTCCAAGGACAAGGAGCAGGAGCTCATCGAGCAGATGGCCACCATCCAGAACCAGATCAAGGAGAGGGAGAAGGCCTACGACTCCAATGAGGAGGTCAAGACCGCGGTGAAGGAGCTACGCGATGCCAAAGAGAAGGCCGAGGCATATCATAGAGAGGTTTCCGAGTACGCCGAGAAGGCTCAGGCCTCGCACGACGCCATGATCGCGCTTTATGAACAGGCCGATGCCGTCCGCAAGGAGGCCGACGCGGCTCAGGAAGCATTCGTTGCTAACAAGATCCACGCCGACGAGGAGCACAAGGCCCACATCGAGAACATCCGCCAGGTGCACGACTACGACAAGATCGTCACCGGAATGAGGCAGAAGGCCCGCAAGGCCAAGAAGAAAGAGGACGAGTCCTCTGCCAAGGAAGAGGCGGAAAAGATCTTCGACAGGTTCAAGGCCGGCGAGAAGCTGAGCACCGAGGACCTGATGGCCCTCCAGAAGTCGGGCTACCTCTGAAACCCCTTCCCGTCAAATCCTTTCCATTTACCATTTCTCCATTTTTCGAATAATATAATAAAATATTGGCCATCCAAAACCTATAAATACGTCTGAATGAATATTAGGATTGGGAAGCGTAGGCTAGTCGACAGAGTGCATCCCATCCCTTCTGACAGAGCTAGCCCTTCCCACCCTTTTACTAACTCTTGGGTTAATTCATCCCGTGCTCTTGCCCGGTAACGAACCATATACCGAAATGCCGCCATGAAATAATCTCGCAGGCATGGTCCCCTCCGCGAGGCGGCCGTCAATACTGATTTATCCATCCTGCTCCCCGATATAGGTCATGTCACCGATGAGGTACGTCGACCAGCTGGACGTGGAAGGGAGACGGGTCCTGCTGAGGGTCGATCTGAACGTGCCGTTGCGCGACGGAAGCGTGGAGGACGATACCCGCATTCTTGCCGTCCTGCCGACCATCAACTATATTCTGGACAACGGAGGCATGGCGATCGTGATGTCCCACCTCGACCGCCCCGGCGGGAAGAGGGTGGCAGGACTCAGCCTGAGGCCGGTGGCCGAGCGGCTGTCCGAGATACTCGCCACCGAGGTAACGTTCGTGGACGAGATCGTCGGGCCGGCGGCGACGTCGGCCGCGGAAAGAATGCGGCCTGGTTCGATAGTCATGCTTGAGAACCTGAGGTTCGACAAGGGGGAGGAGAGCAATGACGAGGCGTTCTCGAAATCGTTGGCGTCCCTCGCCGACATATACGTGGACGATGCGTTCGCCAACGCCCACCGCAGCCACGCGTCGAACGTGGGCGTGACGAGGCATATGGAAGAGTGCTGCGGCGGCCTGCTTATGAAGAGAGAGCTCAAAGCGCTGGAAGGCGCGCTGGAATCGCCCAAGCGGCCGCTGGTGGTCGCCATAGGCGGAGCAAAGGTCTCCAGCAAGATCGACGTGCTCGAGAACCTGGCGAGGGTCGCCGACAGATTGCTGCTCGGCGGCGCGATGGCCTTTCCGTTCCTACGAGCGCAGGGGCTGGAGGTCGGCGACGAGCGCTTTGACGGCGCGGCGGAGGAGAAGGCCCGCAGGATACTGGAAAGCGACGCCGCAAAAGCGCTGGTCATACCGGAGGACTTCGTCATCTCTACCATGGACGGCGGCGTCGAGACGGTGGCGGTGTCTCGCATGCCCGACGGGGCGCAGCCGCTGGACATCGGCCCCCGCACCATCGAGCAGTTCGTCAACGAGATCAAGGGCGCGGGGACCATCGTGTGGAACGGCCCCATGGGCATGTTCGAGAAGGAGGAGTTCAGCGCTGGCACGCGGTCGATCGCGAAGGCCATCGCCGACGCATCGGCCTTCTCCCTGGCGGGCGGCGGGGACACCGGCTCGGCCGTTGACCGTTACGAGCTCAGGCAGCGCATCTCATACGTGTCCACTGGCGGGGGCGCCTTCCTTGAGAAACTGGCCGGACGCCAGCTGCCTGGGATCGAGGCTTTGGAGGACCCGGAATTCATCAGGTCGTGAGATGCGCGTCAGTCAGCGTACGGCCGACGCCCTCTTCTCGGCCTTGGACAGCTCGTCCCCGGACGCGAGGTAGTACCGCTCCTTCACCACATCCCCGTCCATTTCGTAGATGAGCGGTATGCCGGTCGGGATGTTGAGCCCGGCGATCTCATCATCCCTGATGCCGTCCAGATGCTTGACCAGCGCTCTGAGGCTGTTGCCATGGGCCGCCACCAGGACGTTCTTCCCTTGTCGTAGCGGCGGCAAAATCTCGTCGAACCAGTATGGTAGCGCCCGGTTCAGCGTGTCATGCAGCGACTCTGTCGACGGGACCTCGTCAGGCCTGAGGTCCCGGTACCGGGGATCGTTCCTCGGATGCCGCGGGTCGGATAGTTCAAGAGGGGGAGGTCGGACGTCGTACTCTCGCCGCCATGCATGCACCTGCTCCGCTCCGTGCTCCTCGACCATCTCAGCTTTGCTTAGGCCCTGCAGCGATCCGTAATGCTTCTCGTTAAGCCTCCATGACCGGGACAGCGGGATCCACATCAGGTCCATGACGTCCATCGCGATCCACGCCGTGCGGATGGCCCTCTTGAGGACCGACGTGAACGCGAGGTCGAACATGATGCCCTCGTCGCGCAGGCGCTCTCCGGCATCGTAAGCTTCTTTCCTGCCTGCTTCGGACAGATCGATGTCGGTCCAGCCGGTGAACCGGCCTGATTCGTTCCACTCGCTGCGGCCGTGGCGCAGGAGGGCCAGCCGCGTCAAGCCCCCGGATCCCCCCGGTACAGGCCCATGGCCTCACTGACCGAGGCGCCGTCGACCGTGATGGCGTAGATGGCATCGCAGAACCGCGCGGCCTCGTCCAGCGGCTTCTGGTGTATGTTCCGGCCGGTGGCGCTGCCCACGGCGCCGGCCGCCATCTGCTCATGGAGCCTCTCAAGGAACGCCCTCTCCTCCATGCTGCTTCCTCCGGAGCACACCACGCCGGTCCGGCCGGCCGCACGGACCGCCTCCTTGAAACGCTCCCCGGCATCCGGCCCCTTGGGATAGTTGAGCTTGACGAAGTCGGCGCCGAGGCAGGCCCCCGCTCCCGCCGCCCCGGCGATGATGTGCGGGTCCTTCTCATCAGGCACCGATCTCCCCCTCGGATACATCCACAATATCGCCGCGAGCCCGAACCGGTGCGCGCGATGCACGAGCTGCGCGGCCTCGGTCAGCATGACGGCCTCATGCTCGCTTCCCAGATAGACCGTGTAGCCGACGCCCACCACATTGAGGTCGTTCTCATCCCTCAGCGCGGCGACCTCGTCGACCGCCAGCCATTGCCGGCTTAGCGGTTCGGCCTGGAGCGGCTTGACCAGATTGGTCTTGGAGTTCAGCTTCACCACGTACGGCACCTTGGGATGATCGGCCGCATAACGTGCTATGAGCCCGAACTGGGTGGCGAACGCGCCTATCCGGCCGCGCGAGGCGATGCGAAACAGGTGCTCCGGTTCGCCGTCGTCGGGCGCGATGCCCTTGCCGTGGAAGTCGTCGTTCAGATGCTCGACCTTCTGGTCTCCGGCGAACAGCATCAGGCGGCCCTTTCCACCGGTCATCGCATCGTACCGCTCTCGGAACATCTCCCTCTCCTCCGGAGGAACATCGAGAGGGACCTTGGCGCTAGAGCTTCTGCTCACTCTTCACCCTCCGAAAGGTCCTTGAACATGATCCTTGGCACCATCTCCATCACATCCTCCTTGTTCGCTCTGGCGGTCCCATGCTTCAGCGCAGTCGCCGTGCCCGCCGCCGTGGCGTGGATGAGGCAGCCCTTCAGGTCGAGGCCGGTGTGGAGGCCGTACATGAAGCCCGCCACCGCCGAATCGCCCAGCCCCACGGAGTTCACCGCCTCCACCCGAGGCGGGGTGGCCAGATATCTTTTCGAGCCGCTCACCGCGATCATGCCGTCGGCGCCGATGGACACCAGGACGGTGCTGACGCCTTTTGCACGAACCTCTTCCGCCGCCTGGACGATCTCGTCCACACTTTTCAGCTTCCTTCCCACCAGCTCGCTCATCTCGCGCCGGTTGGGCTTGATGTAATCAGGGTGCCCCTGGATGCCGGCCTTCAGGTTCAGCCCGTCCGCATCGAGTATCGTTACGGCTCCCTTCCTCTTCATCATGGTCACGATCCTCCGATAGGCATCCGGATGGACGCCCCGGGGAAGGCTGCCCCCTATTGCTATCATGGTCGCGTCCGGAAGGCCCTCGAGCTTGCGATAAAGGGCGCCCAGCTCGTAGGGGTCTATAACCGGCCCGCTGGCGGTCAGCAGCAGATGGCGGCCGTTGCTTGTCTCGTTCACGATGATGTTGGTCCTCGTCTCGGAGGACACCCGGACCATGTCGGTCTCCACGCCCTCATAGCTGAGCCGGCATTCCAGCTCCTCGCCGATGAAGCCGCCGGCGAAGCCCATGGCGACATTCGGTACGCCCAGGCCGGTCAGCACTCGAGAGACATCTATGCCCTTCCCTCCGGGATAGCGGCACTCCTTCTGCACGCGGGTGGACTCGTGGAAGTCCATCTCCTCCACCCACATGGTGCGGTCGATGGCGGGGTTGAGCGCAAGGGTATAGATCATCCGCTCCTCCGTGGCAGTACCGCCTCGGTCCGGCCTTTACGCTTGAGCTCCTCTTCGGTCTTCACCACCTTCAAGGTCACGTTCATGAGGGAGCCGGGATCGACGGATATGGAATCGATGCCTTCCCTGACCAGGAACTCGGCGATCTCCGGATAGTCGCTCGGCGCCTGGCCGCATATCCCGCTATGGCGGCCGTTCCGCCTGGCCCCCTGCACCGCCAGCGCCATGGCCTTCATCACGCCCTCATCCCGTTCGTCGAACTCGCTCGCCAGTATGTCGGAGTCCCTGTCGATGCCCAGGACCAGCTGGGTCAGGTCGTTGGAGCCGATGGAGAATCCGTCGAAGTGGCGGCTGAACTCGTCGATCAGCAGGAAGTTGTTGGGTATCTCGCACATTATGAACAGCCGGAGGGCGTTCTCGCCCCTCACCAGCCCGTTCCGCTTCATCTCCTCGACGACCTTTTCGGCCTCTTCCACCGTCCGGCAGAACGGTATCATCGGCACCACGTTGGTCAGCCCCATCTCGTCCCGGACCATCCGGACCGCTTCGCATTCCAGGCCGAAGCCTTCGCGGTAGCGGTCCGAATAGTAGCGGGATGCCCCGCGGAAGCCGAGCATGGGATTGTGCTCATCCGGTTCAAAGGGAGAGCCGCCGAGCAGGGCGGCGTATTCGTTGGTCTTCAGGTCGCTCATGCGGACCACGACGTCCTTGGGATAGAACGCCGCGGCGATGGTGGCGATCCCGTGCGCCAGCGTCTCGGTGAAATAGGTCTGTCCGTCCGGATAGGCCGATGTGAGCCGTTCGATCTCCTCCTTCTCCTTTCGGTCCTTGACCTTCTCGGGATGCAGCAACGCCATGGGATGCACGCGGATGTAGCTGCCGATGATGAACTCCAGCCTCGCCAGCCCGACGCCGTCGTTCGGAATGAACGAACTGGAGAAGGCCTCGTCAGGATTGCCCAGGTTCATCATCATCTCCGTCCTCGGCCTTTTCAACCCACCGAGGTCGGTGCGGTCCACATGGAACGGCAGTTTCCCCTCGTAGACGAACCCCTCGTCGCCTTCGGCGCAGCTTACCGTGATGGCGTCCCCATCGTGTAACACTGACGTGGCGTCCTCCGTTCCCACCACGGCTGGGATGCCCAGCTCTCGGCTCACGATGGCCGCATGCGAGGTCCGCCCTCCCAGATCGGTCACGATGGCCGCGGCGTTCTTCATGACCGGCTCCCAGTCGGGAGTGGTGCTGCTGGAGACCAGGACCTCCCCTGGGCGGAAGGTCGACAGCTTGCTCACATCGGTGATCACCCGCGCGTTCCCGGAAGCGATCTTGGAGCCCACGCTCCTCCCCCGGCTCAGCACGCTGCTCCTCTCATCCAGGACATAGCTCTCCAGCACGTCCAGGGGCTTCTGGGACTGCACGGTCTCCGGCCGGGACTGGACGATGAAAAGCTCTCCGCTCTCCCCGTCCTTGGCCCATTCGATGTCCATGGGCTCGCTGTGACCGGACTTTCTAGAATAGTGCTCCTCGATCGTCAGGGCCGATCTTGCCAGCTCCAGGATCTCGTCGTCGGTGAGGCAGAACCTGAGGCGGTCCTTCGGAGGCACCTTGATGTTCTTGGTCCGCTTATCGGCTCCCTTGCTGTAGATGAGCTTCTTCTCCTTTTCTCCCCTCTTCTTCCTGATGATCGCCCTGGACCCCTCTCGGAAGGTGGGCTTGAAGACATAGTACTCGTCGGGATTCACCGC
>DATD01000013.1:12844-40672 GCA_002504525.1 Methanomassiliicoccus sp. UBA345 | reverse complement strand
ACCCCGCTGGAGGCCAGGTCGGAGCGGACCATCTTCATCACCCCGATGGACAGCCCCACGTCCATCTGGCCGAACCCCTGGTCGATCCGATAGGCTATCGCCCGGTCGGTGAACAGGGATGCAAAGCAGCCGCTGCAGGCCTCCCTCAGCGCGGCCTTGCCGCGGACATTGAGGAATGTTTCCTGTTGGCCCGCGAACGACGCCGTGGGAAGGTCCTCGGCAGTGGCGGACGAACGCACCGCCACATCGGTGTCCTCGCCGTACTGGTCGCACAGCCGGTCGTACGCGTCGGCGATCTCCTTCCATAGGTCGTCGGGGATCCCGGCATTGTGGATGAGCTCACGGACCTTCTTTCCCCGGGAGGCTAGATCCGCAACGTCGTTCTTGTCCACTCGGTCCAACGCCTTTTCCATTCCGTCCCCGATCCCGGTGGCGGAGACCATGTGCCAGTATCCCTCAGCCGTCACCGTGAATCCGTTCGGGACCTTCACGCCCTCATCGCGCAGTTCACGGTACATCTCGCCCAGGGAGGCGTTCTTTCCGCCTACCACGGGCACGTCGCCGATGCTTATCTCCTCGAACCAGCGTATGTACTTAGGATTGTCCCCGGCCTCACGCTTTGTCGTTTTCTGCTGAATGGAAGGCATCGTCGCCTCACGCTCTTGCCTGAGCCTTCATGGCCTTCTTCTCCGGAATCCCCTTCCGGGAGAGGAACGCCGCCGTGTCGACCATCCGGCAGGCGAAGCCGTACTCGTTGTCGTACCATGCCAGCACCTTGACGGTCCGGTCGTTCAGAACGACGGTGGACTCCGCATCGATGATGGAGGAATGGGGGTCGCCCACGATGTCGATCGAAACGAGCGGGTCCTCGCTGTAGGCGAGCACGCCTTTCATCCTGCCCTCGGCGGCCGCCCTGAAGGCTGAATTGACAGACTCCACGGTAACGTCCTGGTTCAGATCGGCCGTGATGTCTGTCAGAGCGCCATCCGGTATCGGGGCCCGCACCGCCAACGCGTGCATCTTGCCTTCCAGCTCCGGGATCGCCTTCAGCGTGGCCTTGGACGCGCCGGTGCTGGTCGGAACGAGCGACAAGGCCGCGGCTCGTCCTCTCCGGACCTTCCTGGCCGGCGAATCGACCAGCTTCTGGCTTGCAGTGTAAGCGTGAATGGTGGTGGCCATCAGATGATCGATCCCGAACGAATCGTTCAGGACCTTGGCGACCGGCGCCAGTGAGTTGGTGGTGCACGATGCGATGGAGATGATCTCATGCTTCGAGCCGTCGTACATCTCGTCGTTCACGCCCGGCACCATGGTGAGGTCGGCGCTGTCCGACGGAGCGCTTATCACGACCTTGGACGCTCCGGCCTTGATGTGTCCGGCCGCCTTGTCGCGGTCGCGGAACGCGCCGGTGCATTCCAATACGATGTCCACTCCCAGCTTCCCCCATGGGATGCTGGCCGGATCAGACTCCTTGAACATCTGAATGCGCGTGCTGCCGAGTCGGATGAAATCGTCCCCATGCTCCACCTCGAACGGGGCTCTTCCATGTACGGAATCGTACTTGGTCAGGTATGCGATGGTCTCGGCCGGATAGAGGTCGTTGGCCGCGACCAGCTCGATGCCTTCCGGAGGATTCGTCACAAAGCGCCGGGCGATCATCCTTCCGATGCGCCCCATGCCGTTTATCCCTATTCTGGTCATCCCTTCATTCTCCTCTGGCCATTGCCTTGGAAGGTCGTCATTAAAAGAGGTTTGCTCCGTGAGCGGCGTGGCCGGCTAGGCATGAGGCCAGAGTCCAGGGTGGCGTAACGGGGCTGTCGCCGGAACCGGGTCAGATCGGGGGGCGCGCCGCATCTCATTCCATGTCCGGGATCAACGGATATCGGCCCCGTTGCCGACTATAGCCGTACCACTTTCCTTGAGCCAGCTGTATCTGGTCGAATGGCACCGAAATGCAACGCATGCCAATTCTTCGTCCGTGCTTCGAGCGGCATCTCAGGCGGTATCCGAGCAATGCTCAGTTATGCGTCAGAACTGGTCAGCCCGCAAGGGCTGTTCAACGGCCAGCCTAGCCGAAAAATAAATGAAAAGAGATATTAGAGGCCAGGGGACAGGGCTCATTTCCATTCACAGATGGATCATTGACCTATCCGCCGCCTCTACAGGTAAATGCATGCATCAACAAATACATAATGGTGGCTCCCTCCAACAACGTGTGGGTAAGCGCATCGCTTCCTCATCGTTTGCCTTAATGTGGACGAAAGGTCAATCATCCAGGCTGCCCCGGGGCTGAAGTCGAAGGCGAAGTCTTCCTTGCGCCTAAAGCCTGAACGACAAGATGAGCGCGGCGTTACGACGTCCCTACGGGTTCAAGGCCAAGGAGCATCGTGATACGATGATCCATCTCGTTCGTGGCCGTAGGATTGAGGTTACCCGCACTGAACTGTTGAGAGGTCATTTTAGACGAGGTCGTTGATAAAGTACGATGCACCTCATCACGGACATCACAAGCCTTCCTTTACCCTAAAGGTTTATACAGCTTGTTGGAAATGACGCCTTGGAGTCAGAAGTGTCAAGAACCAGGGTCGAATTGAGTGAGGCCGAGCTCGTCGACCTGATCATATTATCAGGGTATCAGCTACAGCTAAGGAATGGGTATGTCGATCATCGAGCCGTACCCCTGACCAAGTTCGTCTACTCGGTCGCCGATGATCTCGGCCTAGACGATGTGACGCGATGCTGGTATCTGCTGGGCAACTACACGGTCCACCCCCACGCTTCGGAGTCGTTCCTGCTGCATCTGATGGGGCGCCAGACTATGCCGGGAGAGCCGACCGCAAATGAACTAGTGGCGCTGTCGGAGTCGAAAAGGGCATCTGGCATATTCGCCAAGATTAGTGTGGTAGCCGAGAAGTATGCCAGCTATTTCGAGGGCGATACTGTCGAGCTGCGACGCCACATCTATAGGAATAAGGCTCCAGAGCAGTACAGGTCGCTATATCTAGCGCACCTTGAGTTTACCATCGCTTGTGATAAGGTCCTCGATCAGTACCAGTTCGCCCCTCTTGACCGGAATATGGAGAAAAGGGTTTCCCAACGGGTCTTCGAACTTCAGCAGGCGCTGTATGCCACAGATCTGCGGGAGCAGTGCCGAAGCATCATAATCGAGCATGCTTCGCTCATGGAGGCCATGGTGATCTCCCGATGCTCAAAGATAGAGCATACTGGCGATTGGTATAATGACTGGTACAAGGAATTTAAAGGACTGGATGAACTGTACGACAATACTGTATGGAAATATCCTGCATCTCAATTCGCCGACGAGACCGTCATCGGGCCACGGGCGAACGAATTCAAGGCCAAGGTCAGATCGTACCTAGCCACCATCGATCGATATCAGGATGAACGTCTCCCGGAGATTGAGTTGCGTTTAAGCTCCAAGGGATTATTGCCTTCCATGGTGGAGATCGAGGACAGCACAGGAGTATCGGAATTGAAGGCTGAGTATCGCGAGGCGATCAAAGATGCTTTCCACATATATCTAAAGTGAAAGCATGCATCCCGGTGATCTCTTCCTGGACTCGTGTATTTTCCTATCCCGGGCCATCGGCAGGGAGATGGAGCATTACTACGAGGATTGTGATTGCATCATCACCTCTGATCTTGCCAAGTACACGGGAACTGCTGTAAAAAAGGAGCTTGACGAGGTCTTGAAACGGCGGGAAGATCTCTACACTATGCTGATGACTCACATTGCTACAGGTGAATCCCCTAGGACTTTTGACATGAGCCGGCTGAAGGGCAACGACGAACTGCACTTCAAGAAGATAATGAAACAGTTCGATAAGATGGGCACGTCAGCAGTCAGAAGCAAGTTCATCAGGCAGCTTAGTCTACGCATAAAGGCCAACATACCTGATTCGCTAACCAGGGTTAAAATGTCGAATGTGGAGCTTGAAAACCAGGACTATTTTATCGATTATCTAAAGAGAATGAACGTCACCGGTCCGGACGCCAGGATCCTGTTCCAATACATCAGCTGGGGGCGCGAGAGAAATCTCAGTAGCTTCATCACCACGGATGGCGATCACGTTCTGCGGAATCGAGATGGCATCCTGGAAACGGCCTATACTCAATTTTCGTTCCCTGAAGAGAACATGCGGATCCAACATGCGAGGGACGTGGCCGCTCTGATCAAGACGAACGGACTGTGATGACAGTCTATCTGCTTGATGCCAGCCGCTGCCTATGCCCGAGGTCTAGTAAGGATTACCTCCTCGTTCGCAGAGAGTGTGAGGTCGCTACCTGGAGGGGCCAATTAGATGTTTGCTGGTTGATATCAAAGCGAGGCTCGAACATGACCATGAAGCAGATCACATAGCCGACCTAAAGGGATTGGCAAAGCGATATGACCTTCATGTCTGCAGCATCAAGGGCAGCGAGGTCGTTCAAATCCGTAAGAATTCCAGCGACAAGTACAAGGACATAAGCTGGGTAGAGCATAGGATGGCGCCATCACAGGATCTTTGCCTGTGCCCTCTTCTTGGTAGCCTTACCCCTATTTCAACCGCTCAAGTAGAACAGATGCGGCCTCGTCGTTGGGGTCCTGGGGGACGAGCTTGCCCTCAAATGCCTGTTTTAGAATGGCGGACTCAAGTAAACTGGATTTTTCGTCGATCTCTATGCAATGATTTTTAAGTAAATGTAATTGGGAACGAACATTGTCTATTAGTTTAACGATACGACATTGTTCTTCTATTGACGGTATCGGTATTTCAGCTGCAAGTATTTTCTCGGCATTTAGACTTGGCTGAGCGGAACCTTCAACTTGATTAAAGATACTTATGCGACAGCGAGTATTGAAATTCAGCATAAATGATATAAATGCAGGATTGGCGACCTTTTGATTTAGGGTCAGTGCTTGAATGTGTTTCGTCGTGAAGGCTAGGGGGAAATTTTCCGGGACAGCGCAAAATCTACCAATAGAGGCTCCAACGATTGTACAAAGAAGATCTCCGGGGAATACTTTGTATCTCTCAAATTTCTTGAATTTTTCAAATGTGACATACCAACCGCTTTTTAATAATAGTTCATCCACCTGAACATCACGAGTTCCGATAGCGACAATTCCCGAAGTAACAAATTCATCATGGTGCAATTGGCTGCCGAATGGGCCACTGCGGACTGCTCCCTTATGCTGAGCTACAATGTCCTTTACGGTTCCCCATCTTACATCCTTTTCAATAAGATTAGATGATAGTGATTTTAATGCCAACTCTGTTTGATTCACTGATTCAATACACGGTAAGCGGATGGATTTCACATGTTCCATATGTTCTTCAAGCCGGGCAACGATGCGGCGCTGCTCGGCGAGAGGGGGAAGAGGCAAAACCGGCTCCCTAACAAAGTCGGTAGTTATACCGCCTTGCGCAGCCCCCCGGAAGTGCCGCCTCACTAGGTCTTGACCTTCTTCTGATTGCATCCAATAGAATAAAAATCTGGGTATGAGAACATTTATATTTGTCCTTAATATGAAAACATGTTCGTTGACCACAGCTTCTTTAAAGGGAAATTTGTCTGACACAAAGGCAGTTTTGCCTGTAGTGGCTCCATCTTTTACAACCAGCACATCATTTTGATCGATCTTTCCCTTATTCATTTTCGAATAAAACTCAAAAGGAACGAAACGAGTATTTGTGAAGTCAAAACCTCCATCGACTGTGAGGTGTTCTCCCCCTATGCTAGGCACACCCTCTCTGATGTCCTTAACGCCACCTTTAGGGCGCTTTCCAGACTCTATAGTTTGAAGAGCATCTTCGATTGGTATCTTCGCCCAATGCAAGTGAGTATCTCTGGAACAACTACTGTGTTTCATTCCTATTCACCCGGCCGTTCTCCAGAAGCACGGACAGCTCGTCCAGCGCGTCCTGCGCCGTCTGCAGGTGCGTGCGTATCTCACTGACTATCGTCTCAGGATCAGGCAGGTCGCCGCTCTCCAGTGACTCGTCGCGAAGCCAGAAGATATCGAGGTTCTCGCCCCTCTCCACGATGTCCTCGCGCGAGAACCGCCTAAACCGCTCCGTCTCCTGACGCCCGCCCTTCGGATGACCGTTGGGATCGTCGCCGTACACCTTCTCGAAGTCCTCAAAGTACGAAGCGGTCAGAGGATGCCTCTTCGTCACCTTCTCGATATTCGTCCGAAGATCGTACACCCACACCTCCTTGGTTGGCAGGCCCTTGCGGAAGAAAAGTATGTTCGCTTTGACTCCGGGCGAGTACGGCGAGAAGGTGCCGATCGGCAGCCGTAGAATGGTATGAAGGTCGCAGTCCTCCATCAGCAGCTGACGTATGTTTTTCCCAGCTCCGCCTTCGAACAGCACGTTATCGGGCATGACCATCGCCGCTCGGCCGCCGTTCTTGAGAACATGCACCACATGCTGCATGAAATTGAGCTGCTTGTTGCTCGTGGTGACCGTGAAGTCCTCACGGTTAGGCACTTCGCCAGCACCCTTAGTCCCGAAAGGCGGGTTCGTCAGCACGCAGTCGAATCGGCGTGCGGCGTGCGGGCCATCGGACAGCGAATCGCCGAAGAAGAGGTCCGCTTCTATCTCATGAAGATATAGATTCATCAGCGCCAGGCGCTTCGTCTCCAGCACAATCTCGCCGCCCGAGTATGTCTTGGTTCGCAGGCGCTCCCGTTCCTTCGGTGAAAGCTGCGCCCCCTCCTTCGTCTGCAGGAGCATCCACTCGTACGCGCCGATGAGGAAGCCGCCGGTGCCGCATGCCGGATCGTGAACAGTGAACTCCTTGCTCTCGCGGATGTCCGGCCGCATGACTCGACAGACCGCTCGAATCGCTTCTCGTGGTGTGAAGTACTGCCCGGCGCCCTTCTGCTCGGCGGCGTACTTCTGCAACAGCCCTTCGTACGCTTCAGCCTTTAGGTCGACATCGAGCGAGGACCAGTCGTCCTCCTCGGAGTCGATCATGGTGATGAGCTTCTTCAGGTTGATAGGCTCGCGGAACTGTGAGATCGCCGAAGCGAATATGCTGCCCAGTAGCCCGCCCTCCTTGCCCAGCTTCGGAAGCATTTGTTGATAGTGCTCCAATAGTTCCGTTCCCGACTTTGAGGTCAGCGAGTTCCAGTCGTAGCCTTCCGGCACGGCAAGACCTTTCTCGTCGGCCATCTTCAGGAACAGCAGATATGTCAGCTGCTCGATGTAGCTGCCATAGTTCATTCCGTCATGCCTAAGTGTATTGCAGAATCCCCACAGTTTGCCGACCACATCGCTCATTGAACCACTGCCAGATTGATCTCGTGAAGTAAAGATTCCAGCTTCCCGCCGAACGCGGCATTGGCTTTCTTCCAGGCACCGTGACGGGAGAAGGGGATGTCCTCGAAATGCTCCTTCCCTATAAGCAAATTATGCGACAGATGATTCTCGATGAGATTCATCCATTCATCTTGGTCCGGCGTCAGCGTAATGCCGCTACGGATATGTGTCATAGCGCGAGCTACTCGCTCCTGCGCCGTGCCCAGCGCCTCGCCCAGCGCGGCATGGCGGACGATCGAAATGATATCGGCCATCTCGTTGTTGTACGCCTTGCGCAGATTCGCCTCGGAGAAGTTCTCCGTCCTGGATTGCAGCTTTGCTCTCAGGTCTTCCAGCGCGGCGGTGTCGAACTCCTTGGGGCGGGTCAGCAGCATCGACAGCGCCTCGATATTCTCCTGATTCTCCCGGACGAATGACTCGAACGCCTGGATGTAATCGCCGGGCTTCAGCTCCTCGCCGTCCCGAGTGCGGAACAATAGCTCTGATGTGACGATGTCTTCCACTCCCGGAACGATGAGGAAGGTGGGCGGGGGCGTGGGGTAGTTCTCCAGGAGCCACTGGAATCGCCGGTCGCTGAGGAGCTCGACGTTCTCTGTGAAGTTATCCATCAGCATCGTCGGCAGCCGCTCGCCGAAAGCGCGGATGTCGCCCTGAGGGATGAACTCCGCCAGTTCATCGCGGCCCTCCTTGGTGATATTCCTGTCGATGCGCTGCAGACGCCTGACCAGCACGCGCACGTTGTAATCGCGGTCGTGGTTGTTGGCGATGCCTTCGACGATCTCGGCTATCGGCCTGGTAGGCTTGGACGGAGGATCGGTAGTGAACGCCGTAGCCTTGGAAAAATAGTCAAGCACGCCGACGGCGTCAAAGACCATGAAGTGCGTCTTCCCAAGGTCGATGCACTTTCGAGTCCCACGGCCGAGCATCTGTTCGAACAGGATGCGCGATCTCACCGGTCGAACGAACAGCAACGCCTCGACGGCCGGCACATCGACTCCGGTCGAGAGCATGTCGACCGTAACGACGACGGACGGCAAGGGGCGGTTTCTGAACTCTCTGATTCGTTGTAACGGCCTGTCTACGGTCGGACTGCCGGTGATCTTCGATGCGAAGTCATCGCCCTGTCCCGCCTCATCGCGGAAGAAGTTGACCAGCTGGTCGGCGTGCGACCGATGCGGCAGATCGTTGGACGCGAAGACGATGGTCTTGGGGAAGTGCCCGCGCCGCTTCTCGAACTCCCGAGCATGCTTCATGAACTCCTGAACGATCTTAAGATTGCTGTCCGGGGCGGTGACGGCGCGCTCCAGTTCGCTGGAGCTGAACTCCCGTTCGTCCTCCAGCAGCTCCGACCGGATGCGTCCGGTGATCGTGTCGACCACTTGGATTTCTTCGCCCTCCTTGAGGAAGAGGCCGCTCATGCGCACCTGAGACGAGATGACGATGGGATCGTAATCGACCAGGTAGCCTTCGCGTACGGCGCGCTCGTAATCGTACTGGTAGACGACCTCGCCGAAGTATGCCTTGGTGTGCAGCGCCGGCGTGGCGGTGAGGCCGATCTTGACCGCATCGAAGTAATCGAGCACCTCGCGCCACTTGCTCTCTTCGTCGGGATTGTATCCGCGATGGCACTCGTCGGCAATGATGCAGTCGAACGCGTGCATCGGTATGTCCAACCGCTCGGCGTCGGAGGAGTCTTCTTCGTCGCCGGTGGTCGAAGCCTCGCTGCCGTTGCCGAAGAGGTTGATGCGCATTCTCTGAATCGTCGATACGTAAACGAACGAGGTGCCGAGCTTCGGCCTCGTCAAGTAGGCATTCGGCAGCGCCTTGGGATCGAAGCCCTCCTCTTCGCAGAGATCCTCGCGCTTGAACCGCTGCCCATACACTTCGTAGATGCGATCGAACTTGAGCCCCGGCTCAGCTTCGAACGATGCCATGGCGCTCAATGCCTGAGCGGCCAGAGCGCGTCGGTCGACCAGGAACAGGATGCGGTGCGCCGTCTTCGACGTCAGCAGGCGGTGAAGCAGCTCGATGATCGTGACGGTCTTGCCGGTCCCGGTGGCCATGGCCACCATCATCTTCCGGCGGCCCTTGGACATCGCATCTTCGATGTTCTTGACCGCCTCCTTCTGATACGGCCGGAGCCATGGATGCTCCACGGGGTTCGAGCGCAGCCACTGCTCTGAGGATGCCAAATCACGCTGAAGCATCTCTCTCAGCGCCTCGGGGCTGTGGAATCCCGATACCTGGCGCGACCGGCTATTCTTCCACCGGAGGTCTCTGAACCAGACCTCCTCGCCGTTGGTCGAGTAGGCGAACGGGATATTGTACTCGCCGAAGCTGATGCCGCTGCCCTGGAATGCGCGGGCATATCGTTCAGCTTGAGAGATAACGTTCTGCGGTGCCAGCGAAACCTTCTTGCCTTCAACGACAGCTAGCGGAGTGCCGTCGTGGAAGAGCACATAGTCAGCGGGACCGGATAGGGTGGGATGCTCTTCCACCGCCGCCGTTCCGAACAACCTGCTCTGCTCGAACGGCACGATATACTGCCAACCGGCCGCCAGCAGCGCTAGATCGATGCGTGTCTTCCTAGTGATTGCCTCGTTCTCCATCACTGTCCCTCCTGCTCGTGGTTGATTATATCGCACCAGACACCAAGTATCTCATGGTAGGCATAAATGGAAAGCACTGCGATGGCCACCAAGGTGTGAAGGTTGCCATATGAGTACTTACCAGTAATGTGATCCCGTGGCTTGCTGTCGTGCTCCGTACAGTTACGCAACATCACAATCAGTGTGGCGATGCCTGGATATCCGCACGGTAACTGATCCCTCCTATCGATGAGGCCTAGAGTTTGGTTCATCCTCCGGTAGAAGTCCATACTGAGGCCGATGATATTGTCAGGTCTGAAGTCTACGGATTCCTCGATGATGTTGCTGTCGAAGAGCGCTTCGAACACGTCCTTGAGGGCCCACAGCAGCTCCTTGAATGTCTGGGGATCCTCAACCTTCTCATAGTCCTCGTCGAACGCGATCTGCTCGATCGTCCTCACCAGCAAACGATGAGAGTCGTTCAGACGGTCCTTGGCCCTCGAGTGTTGGATGCTTCCCATGATTATGTCTACGCGGGCCCCCACCTCGTCCTCGGAGAGCCCCCACACTGACTTCACCTGGTATGTAGCCTGCAGACGGAGGGTTCTCTCGATGGTTGGATCTATCATCAGTGCTCACCCCCCAACACAGCGTCCACGATACTCCTGAGCTCCTTCTGAGTAGGTCTAGACAGGCCCGACGCCCTTGCACGGAACTGATTAACCTGGTTTGCCTGCTTCTCCAGGTCCGGCACAGGCAGGGCAACTTCTCGGAGGTCTCGTATCGCCAGATAGCTGATATATTGACCGGTCTTTAATACGTCGAGATATTCCTGCACGGTCGAGGACATCAGCACCATAGCAAGGTACTCGGGGAGGATGTGATCTCGGTCAGCCCTGAGCACATACACCTGGGCACTGGGTATGCCTACCTCACTCTCAGAATATACCAAGGCCACCTTACCGATGGTGCCGGAGGCGGACAAGAGAACATCTCCCTGCCCTACCGTTATGGTCCCACGGCCTCCCGCCACCCGACGGGACATGGAGAAGTCGATACCTCCTCCAACCATGTCTGAGATCCTGATGTATGGTATCCCACCCTTGGACCCCTCCTCGAAGTATTCGGTCGAGGGCACTTTGATTCCCTTGGCCACCTTCACCACCGAACCGAGCCGCACAGCGTTCTCAGGGGGCTTGGGCGCGGCAGTCAGATAGAACCTCGGGTCCCATCTATCTCCGAGCTTGGACTGCTCGATGAGGAGGATACCTTCGCCGAGGTCTCGTTGCCCCGTTCGGAACGCCTGGAAGTTGCTGACGAGCTTGTTCATGGCCGCTGCGTCCAGAGACGGTAACTGGGCGATGAAGACGTTTCCGTCCCCCCCTTGCCTTCGCTCCAGGACGAGCACAGCCATGTCGATACCTGAGTATGGCAGATATGCCCCCTTCGGAAGGCCGATAATTCCCATAATGCGCGTATCGTTCGCTAGGTAGCGTCTCAACTGGGAGGCCGGCGGCATGCTCAGCATGCCGTGCGGAACGGCAACGATCATCCTCCCTCCCTCCTTCAGAGACCGAAGCCCCCCCTCGATGAAGAGCGCGTAGCTGTCTACCCGCCTTCGGCCGCCTGAGACATGGTAGTCGGCGAGCATGGCATCAGCGAACTCGGACCGGCCGAGCGGGGGGTCTATGGCAACGATGTCGTAGTGAGGTACACCAGCAGGGCCTAATTGCAGGAAGTTGTCCACCTCGACAATACGGTAGTCTGCTCCCATCAACAGGAGGTTGATCCGGCAAAGCATGATGGTGTCCGGATTAATGTCCATCCCTACGCAATGGGGAGGGGCATCATCCGCCGTCCCGTGCTCCAGGAGCGAAAAGAGAAGAGACCCGGCCCCGCAGGCCGGATCCATGACACTGTCACTAGGAATGGGGCGGGCCAGGCGAGCCATAAGCGTTGCCACTAAGGGTGGGGTCACATACTGACCCAGGTTCCATGTCCCCTTGATGATGAAGTCGAGATACTGCCTCGACCTCTCTGTGCTCGGCGAGAAATCAAATTGTATGAGGTTCTGGAGCGCGGTGAGCGCGATCTCTCCCCTCAGCCTAATCTTTTCACCCATTGGGAATATTTCCGGGTAAGCCTCCTTGGCGGCATCGAAGAGGTCCTGGAAGGGCATGTTCGAGGCATTGTTCCTGGCGAAATCGAACTTCCGCCACAGATCCTCGATTCTGGAGATGTGTTCCTTCCCGCGGCCTAGATAGATAGCGACCAAGAGTATCTTGTTCAGCTCCTGCATGGCGACGAAGGGACTCAGGGACTCCCTCGTCTTGATCAGGCTGTAAGCCTGGTCGAGGGCGTACTGCAGATGCATCCCCAATTTCTTCTCAGGACTTAAGGTCTCGTGCTCGCCCTTCGGGGGAATGTCAGAGACTTCGACGGGCTCCCCCTTCTCCATTCTTAGGTAGTGGCGGCGCATCCCGTCAGTGAGGATGCCGTATGGAGCTCCGACCGATCTCATGATCGAGGCGAGCTGTTCCACTCCAAGGGGGTACAGAAGCTTTGCCTTCGCCTCGATAATGATGATGGGGCGCTTGGCATCAGAGCCGTCGTATACCACGGCGTCGGCGCGCATCCCTCTGGCTACTTCGACCTGGACAGTAATGTCGGCGGTGTCGTAATGGTAATTATTGATGAGCTCGCGGATGATCGTGGAGGTTATGGTACTCTCATTGGTATCCAAATCTATCACCGGGCGATAGTATCTCGTACAGACTATATATCATTAGTTTGATATAGTCAAAAACCAATTTTGACTATTATGAAACCTCTAAACGTGCATATCGCCCTCCTAGGCAGATCGAAGGAGCCGATTCTCAAGGGGTTCCAGTTCTATGCCGTAGACAAGATGTACATCCTGCACAGCGCCAACACCCCCGACTTTCCCTACGCCACCACGGCCGTGGAGGTCAAGGATACGATGAGGATGGCGGGATGCAGGGGCGTAGAGCTGGAGCTGATTAATCCCTTCGATCTGTATGATGTCATCAACAGTATCGTTAAGATCAGGGAGAAGGAGAGGGAGGCGCATATATTGATCAACATCACAGGTGGCACCAATCTAATGGCCGGGGCGGCCTGTTCGGCGTCGTTTTTTGTTGGCGCCAGGGCGTACTACGTGATGGACGAGAAGCATTTTCCGGCCGGGGTTTCACTGGGGAATCTGGTCGTGGAAATGCCAACTCCGAAAATACCTTACGCCAAAGACTTGAATCAGGCCCAGCTCATGGTCTTGAAGGCAACCCTTGACCTTGGGGGGACGACAAGCAGCGCCCAGCTGAGGCACATGTTACCAATGAGCCCCCAGAAACTCAGCTATAATCTTAAGATTCTAGAGCAGAGTGGCCTGATAATCACGGCCAAGGGCGTTCAGAGACGGGATTTAAAGGGCGATTGGATCGATCGGCGATGCATGACCGTGACACTGACTCAGTATGGGCGCCTCTTCGGGCTATGGGCGTAGCTCTGTCGATGGTGTGTACCGAACTAAAAATGTAACTCTGTTCCTAGCTCAGCCGCTAGTATTAGCATCCGGTCGCTACTCTTTGGGGAGATTAATCAGCTCTCTGAGTTTGATTATAGCTCTATCGATACGATCCAAGAGGGCTGGTGTGGACGAGACGATACCTAGCTCCATCGTGTAGTCGGACGGCCCTAGATGTCCCTCGTCATAAGGGTAACGGGTGTGTGCCTCATGAGGGAAGGTGGGGATGGCGAGGAGAATCAGGCCCAGCGTCATAAATGCTATCTGTGAGGTGCTCCCGGAACTCGGAGCGATTGTCGACTCGCACTTCTCCGCGACGTTGGGGCGTTCATAATTGAAGATGGCTGCCTCTTGAAGCTTCTTGAAGGCTTCCGGGTCGCCCGTCAGTTGTAGAGCGAGGTCACCGATGGATCCGATGGTCCAGGTGCTGTCGAACATGGTGAGGAACACATCGATCTGTTTCTTGGTGTATCTCGATACCTCCTCATCATTGTTGAACGAATCGAGGATGCTCAAGTCAGTTTCTATTCCTTTGAGATGATTGGACAGAATCTCCGTGGCCGGGCTTACCTTTTCGCCTAGCAATATGAGGCCGAGGAGGGAATTGTGGCTTATGCCCCTTATCTCTGAAGGTGACATCAGCTCAATGTGAAGCAAGAATGCCTTGACCATCTTCTCTACGGCCTGCTGGAGGTGGTACGTGGATGGCGCATACAGGCCATGGTTGAACATCAACCGACTCGCCTTAAGGTCGATTTCCGCCGCATTTAGGAATCCGGAAACTATGCGAGTAGAAACCTCCGTCCGATGGTTGGAGATGATCGACCCGCATGCGGCGCCTAGGTCAATGAAGAGGTCCCCGGTCGAGTATGTTTGTCCTCCTTTAACTTCGATCCCCATGAGCCTGCAAATTTGCTCCTTCACAGCAGGTACGAGATCGTCTTTTTTCTTCACGATCACGGGGACAACTTGCATGCCCTTCCTGGCGTGTTCAAGGACGATAGAGGGGACCCGGGAGCATAGCGCAGCAGCTTTCTCGCCTCCTTTGCCTTCTCCAACAAACAGACCTAGCACCAGGAAGGCGCCGTCAAACTCATAGGGCTTACCATTGATCTGAGCCCGCTCGGCAACGAAGAGGTTATCGATTATACCGATCATACGCTTCGGATCATTGGCATTCTCTTCGACCTCACAGAATAGTACGACCTTGTCGTCGCGAACGATGGTGATATCAATGTGGGCCAGAGTGGTCGCGTTGCCGTACTCTCCGAAGAAGGGTACGGCGTATGATGATTTTCCTTTCGCACCATGATCACAATAGAGGGTCAGGTCCGATCTGTCGGCATCGATGATGGCAGTCTTGAGCTGATCGCAAATATCTCTAGTAAGAACTCCCTGCTTGCGCTTCCCCATGGGCATGAGTATGGTTTTGGACTATATTAAATTAGAATTTCCTGATTGCCAGAGGGCGATGCGTTCTTTCTCTATTCTTTCTCCAAGACATATCGAATCAGATAATTTAAATAGGCTGTCCTCGAACTATCAACCTTGGCCTCGTCAGGATATCGTACATGAAACGTGGTCCCGGATGGGGAGCGTTGGCCGTAGTCGCCGTCGTGGCGGTGATATTGGTGGCGTTCGCCTTCGCCAACCCCCCGTCGCTGTTCTCGACGCCCGAAGGCGAGGCCCCGCCGTTAGGTTCTGTGAACAGAGATACCCCTACGCCTTAATACATCGATTTAACAGCTCTGAATCCGAACGGACCTCTTCTGCGCCATGTGGCCCACCTGCATCTGGGAAGATCACCTCATAATACGTATCCCGTAGCTCCTTGAACATACGGTCCCCATCTCGATCCAACCTCTCGGCCACCTTGATCCTACCGTACAATGTCTCGGGCAATCTCACATAGAGGTTAAAGGTCCGCTGGAGCCCCTTGTACTCTTGGTGGGACAGCGGCTGGTTCCTGAGCTCCGCTCCATCAGTGAAGCGATAGAACCCGGCGCTGTTGTCGATGTAGCCTTTCTCCACGCAGAACCTGTGGAGCTCCGTTCCTCGGTACGGTGAGAACATGTAGACCTTGGATGAGTCTGGGCCTATCTCTCGATTGAGGTTGATGGTGTCGAACACGAGCTCCCTGGTCTCTCCTGGCAGGCCGATGATGTTGTTGGTGGTGAACCTGATGCCGGCACTCTTGATCACTTTACCTGCCTTTACGATCTGAGCGTTGGAGCAGTATCGTCTCAGGAGTTCGTTCCTGAGCCGTTCGTTGCCGTGCTCGAGACCCACCTGGATGTTGTCGCACCCCATCTCCCTAAGCAAGGCGACCTTGTCCTCGGTGACGGTCTCCGGCCTGGTCTGGCACCAGAACGGCAGGGCGACCTCTTTCGAGTACCTCTCTGCAAGCTCGCAGAGGTCCTGGTGGTCCCTCAGCAATATGTTTTCCGAGCACAGGTTGATGTAGTCCGGGCGGTACCTCTCACATAGTTGCCTTATCTCGGCGATGGCCTGGTCGACGCTCTTATGCCTAAAGTACTGGTAGCCAGCCCCTCTATACACGCGCCTCAATGCCGGTGCGCTGCAGTATGTGCAGTCGTAGGGACAACCCCGGTCGACCTCCACGTTGACCATGAGATAGGTACGCCCGTGCTTGGCCCTCACGAGGGTGCACCTCTCGAACATGTCAAGGTCGGGGAAGGGCAATCCGTCCATGTTCACAGGGGGCCTGATGCCGTTGACAACGATGCGTCCATCCCTCTTCAGTATAAGGTTCCTTATCTCAGCAGGGTCACGGCCCGACGACATGTGCCCGCAAAGCTCCACTAGGGCCTGCTCTCCCTCCCCGGTGCAAACCATGTCGATGCCGTCTACGCCGAGGACAATCTCAGGGTTAAGGGTCGGGAACACCCCGCCCGCGATCGTCGGGATATGGAGGTGTCTCAGGGACTGGACGATTCTAGTGGCGAGAGGGAATGTGGGCTCCACGATGGTGATCGCCAAAAGGTTCGGCCTAAATTCGGCCGCCACGCGCCGCAGGTCCTCAAAGAGGTCGGAGGCCTTTAGCCTGGGGCCATCCTCGCCGTAGGAGAACTCCTTCATCTGTAGCGTGTCGACCTTGTGCTGATCGTAGCTCGTCGCCTCCGTCCTGTAGAGGGTAGTGTCGAACAGCCGCGTCTCGATGCCGTGCTGCCTCAAGCACTTGTCCAGAACGGGGATGCTCATCGGTGCGTGCGTCGTCAGCATGAAATTCGGGTAAACGAAGAGGACCCGGAACCCCTCCAGTCCATCTGTAGAGCCTGTCAAAGGGCACCCGCCCCCAAGTCAACCGATCCGGCTCCAACCTGATGGCATGCGGAGGAGCAGGCTTTGAGGTCGTGATCGATATATGGGGCTGAGCCTGTTCGAGCGCTGATGTCCTCCCACCATATCTTCCCCGTCTCAAGAGGCCCAAACCGCGAGGTGCAGAACCGCCCGTTTAGGACGCGCTCGAAGACCCCCATTAACATCTTGACATCCCGCTGGCACTGTTTCTGGGTCTCTCCCCTAGAACTGTCACGCCTGTGGTACTTGACCTCCCCGCCATTGAGAGCTGATACCGAAGATAAGGAGCCCTCGTTCACGGACGAGACGAACTTGAAGAGGAACTGGTAGAAATCGACCACCTTCAGGAGGATGCTCCTTGCATCGATTCCCCACTTCGACAGTGCTGGCAGGTCAAGGGTGAAGCAATTGTAGCCTACCACGAGGTCGGCCCTCCAGAACGCCCTTCTGAGCTCGGCTATCGCTATCTCATCGCCTCTCCAGGCGATGCCGTGGACGCGGGAGCCTTGGGGTGGCCTAGTTTCAGTCCAGCAGACCAGCTCTGGCTCAAGGGCTCGGTCCCCACGGAACTCCACGTCGAAGAAGAGAACGTTCGATCCCATAATCCGCTCTGACCGGCTTACGACATACCGGAGCCACTGGCCGGCGACGCTGTTCCTCCACTCGAAGAAGTTGCGGGGCTTTCCGCACCTGCATTCTACGACACCGAGTTGCCCCCTGGGAAAGACCGTCGCCATCTCGTTCGCACTGGTCAATCGTTTATCCGTCTCAATTGCCTCCGAGCGCATGAAGGAACGAGCTCGACGCAAGGATATGTTAGGGAGTGTGAAATTTTCTTGAAATTTTCTTTAAAGGCTTAATATTCAGGCCGGTGATTCCTTTGCGTCATGTGTGCCAAGCCAGCTGCAAAGAAAAGTGGTAGGTCTGAGATGGAGTTAAGCCTTGACGAGGCGCTCCTGTCCCACCTCCTTTACATTGACGAAGATCAAGATTTCAGAAGCAAGGCGTACCCCGTTGGCGAATATGTCGACCAGGCGGAATGGGTCAAGTCTAGGGGCATCAGGCGGCAGCTAGGTCATAAGGATTCCAACTCAAATGCTTACAAACGTCTCAAGGCTCTCGTTAAGAAGGGCGACATCTCATCTGATTTAGGTAGGCCTGTCAAATCCAAGAGGGAACTCTATTTTCAAATCACCGACCAAGGGAAGTCGAACATAAAGGCGACCTATGGCCGCCTAATGAGCTCCAATATCATTGTTAACAACCATGCCATCAGGGAAAAGAAAAAGTTCTCCCAGCTACTGGGAGACATTCAGACCCGACTAGACGAACCGGCCCTACTGGTCCTCTGGAGTGCGGTACGCCGATCGCCCTGCCCTATCAAATTGGAGGAACTTTTCAACATACTTGGAATCGCAGAACAGGTAGGGCCCGTTCCTAAACGGAACCCAATCGTCGGGATCAGACCGTTCGGGGAGGACGAAGGTGATGTTCTCTTTGGAATGGACGAGATCCTCAGGAAAGTGGGAGACAGTGTGGGAAAGAACCACTGGGCCGTCCTGATGGGCCCATCAGGGAGCGGGAAGACCTCAATGATTAAGGCAGGGCTCATCGGCAAGGCTCCCGACGACTCAAGGACCTATGTTTACATCGACACGGACCGTCTCGGCGAGCTCCGCCACCAGATACTGGACAAGCTTCATGAGCAAGAGTCCATCCTTGAGAGGCTGCCACCGAAGGACTTCATCGAGGTCGTGTTGGAGAGACGGAGGGGGACCGAGCTAGTGATCATTATCGACGGGTTCGAGAGGATGGTCAGCCGGCTGGACAGCAAGGAGGAGGTGGCCTTCCGCGACTTCATCAACAACACCCTGGGCAGACCCGGTGTCCACTTCCTTCTCTCCCTTAAGGACGAGGGATCATCGGCCACCGCCTTTCATCAATGGAAAGACAGGGTGATGTCGGCAGCTTATGATCCATATGGACCGAGGCAAGAGCCCGAGATAGTGCCATACAAGGTCAATAAGGAGGTCTACAGGGCTATTCTGATGCAGATGGTGAAAGATGGCACCTTACCCCTCGGGCAGCGCGATATGGATGCCATTGTAGAGGAGCTGTCAGCGCTTCATGGTGAGAGCGGCCAGTATGGGCTTGTCTATCTCCAGATGGTCCTGAGGAAGCTCGAAAAGAGTGTCAGGTTCGAGAAGGGACTGGTCCGGTCATGGGTCGAGGAAGCCACCGGAGAAATGCTCGTGAAGAGATTCTTGAGCGACCCGTTGAAGAGAGAGATACTCTCGTATGCTGCTCAGGCTATGACTAAGGGCCCTTTGCGCTTCAACGACATCGCGGAGCGGATAGGCATGAACCCGGGCCTCAATGACTACGACCACGACCTCATCAAGGACGCCTTGGACGAGCTGGTGGGCGCCTATATACTCGAGCGTAGGGGTTCTGACCAGGACGGCTCCTGGCGGGTTGTCCATGACTTCATCGGCGGGGTAATCGACAAGCAGCTGAGCGAAGAGGAGATGGAGAGGAGGCGCGTTGTCGATTACTTCGAGAACATGTACGAGGTCTGGAGGCAGACAGATAACGATAGCGACCTGCTCGGTTCATACGGGCTCGACTGGTTACCCAAGCTGACCGATAAGGGGCTGGACGAGGACAAGTGGAGGTTCGTATGGCTCTCGGTGGGTAGGAGCAGGCACGCTCTGCCCGAGGAAACGTCAATTGGCGAAAAGGGTATCATGGTATTGCTCGAGTTGCTTCGGACCCACCCGATGTCGAAGGATGTCGTTGACATCCTGGTCAGGGCCGCGGAGATGGGGCTCAGGAAAATGCGTGAGGAAAATCGCAGAGCCCTTATCGATAAGGCAATCGCTCACTTTGGTGGATACCCAATAGAGGCACAGATAGGTGTGCTTGATATGGTCTCCCGCCTCACCTCCCATCTTAGTGCCGAATCTACCCTCAAGCTGATCAATGTCCTGAGGGCGCCTGAGACCGATGTCGAGGTCAAAAGGAAGACGATCGCCCTGCTGGCTCGGTTCGATTTAGAGGCTCTCCTCCCCCTTTTGCACAGTGATGAGGTCGGCCCCTTGCACAAGCTGGAGATAATTAAGATAATCGGTAAGAGCGGGGGCGCACAACATGTCCGAGAGCTGCTGCCCTTCCTAAGGCCCGACATCTGGGAACCTGGGCCGCTCAGGACAGGAGCCGGGCTTCAAGCCAGTCGTATCCATAATACCATGGTCAGTTATTCGAGATGGCTGACGTCCAGGACGGCCGAGGCTTTGACTGGGATCGTGGATGCTTCGGCCACTTCCGACCTGATCGTGTTGCTGGAGGATGAAGAGGTAGACCGCCTTGACGTCATCAGGCTGCTCGGGGAGACCAAGGACGCATTAGCGGTCCCCGCACTCATTGGACATGTGAGTGTGAGCAAGGCCAAGGTGGAGATGAAGAGCGGGTTAGGTCGATTCCTCTCAGTGCATGGTACCGTCCTCCGCGAGATCGGTCAGCAGAGTGAGCTCGACAAGGTCATTTCCGAATGGGACTCGTTGAGCGAGGAACAGATCGTTATCCGACTAAGGGTCGTCTCAAGGTCATTGAGCGAAGCTTGGCATAGGGATGGCAGAGGATCAATCGACCCCCTGCTGTGGTGCATGGTCAACGAGATATGGGAGTGCATGGCGATGAACGACGCCTATCTCGTGCACGATGTCCTCCTAGCCCTCGCCAAGATAGGCGGGAAAGAAGGGACGAGAGCATTCCTCGAGGTCATCCACCTGTCCCTGGGCGGACAATATTGGCTCGGTGAGTACTACTCATCACCTCACGAGTTCATCCTACAGTGTTTGAATGACATAGAGCCGTCAACATGTCGACTGGACAGAGAAATATGCCTGTCTCTCCTGACCACTCTGATGTCTGATGAACAGCCCTTTACGGTGCTTGGTCCAATAGAAGATATAATCCGCTTCATGTTCACCAACGATTGTCAGTTCTTGTCCAGGCTAGAGAGTATGATAATTGAGGAGGAGAAGCCCATGGCTGCGCAGGTTCTAAGGAAGGTGTTCTGCCTGAGCGCCGTAGGGACAATGCCAAAGACCAGGCTTAGATTCGTCTTGGAAATGCCCCCCTCTGGTTTCCGCTCACTACGACATTTTTACGAGAATACCGACTGGTCGCACTTCAAGGACGATATATTCCCCCTGCTTAACGACGAGGAGCTTACTAGGGTCCACGGAGGGTCGGTATGGTGCTCCCTCATCGAAATTTTTAGGTGGGTGGATACCTCCAAGGCCGACCCCTACGAACTGGCGAACTTCATGTTGGCCCACCTGAGGGAGAAGGAGCTCGAAGATCTCGCCCCCAAGCTCGCCCAGGCGATCAGGGGGGCTGGTGATTTCGCATCCCTGGTCGATGCCCTACTAAGGGATTGTAAGGGCGATAGGCCAGAACTCCAAGACGCCGTTTTCGCGCTGGCCGAGCGATTGGTCCTCGGATATGCGGACGACATGGCCCGGTTGCTTGAGCAGATGGGGCGAGACCGGTTGATGGACATGATAGACTGGAGCCTGGACAGGGGCCACTGCTTCATTGGTATCTCTCTGCTCACGAGGTTAGAGGGCGTTCAGGCCGTGACCCGAGCAGAGGTGGTGGACAGGCTGTCCAAAGAAAAGGCGTGGAACGCAATTACTCAGAACCTAGCGTTCCTATCACACAGGGACGATCTGTTCCCGGTCTTGACGGACCTGCTCAGGGGGAAGGGGGTTAACCTGCTGCTCAGCAGTGTCGTAAGGGAGCGGAGAGAGCTGCTGTACGACTGCCTGCCCCTGATCGAGGCCGCCGCCGTGCCGGGCGACTTCGCTGCTCTTCTCCCCTATGCCATTGAGGGCGAGAAGGGCTGGCGTGATGATGTAGCCAGGATCCTGTTGAAGATCGATCTGGACAGGGCCTTCAGCCTGCTCGTGACAAGGGCCTTGGTGGCTAGTGGGGTCATGTATGCAGAGTGGCCATCCGATGGCATTAGCCTTGAGGAGCAGAGGCGCGCCCTCTTGAACGATTTTGAGGATAGGAGGGGGGCGGTGCTCGAAAAATTACGGGGAGTCTTCCATGAGAGACTAAGGGCAAGTGACATAACCATCGCTCTGGACTCCGAGCAGATGTTCCAGGCCACATTCCCAGTAATGCGAGAGGCCATATACTGCAATAATGAGCTAGCCTTCGACACGGAGAAAGCGGCCCTGGTGGCCTTCGAGGAGATCATGAACAGGGATGACCCGAGCTGGCTCTCTTTACTTAAACGGCTGTACGACGTCCTGCCCGAGTTCGTCCTCTCGAACTCTGGTAAGTTGTTAGGTCCGCAGACCGTTCAAGCAATAAGAAGGTTTGACGACGGTGAGTGGGTCTGCTACTGGTTGTTGGAGCATCTAGGGAAAGATGACGGGATGGGGCAAGAGGCCCTAGCGGCCATTCTCGACCACGACATGGACATCCTTTTCCTGGCATTCTATCGCGGCAGGTACCAAGACGCAAGGGAGGTCCTAGAGCGTGCCATCAAGCGGATGCCAGACAAGGAAAGGAAGGCCAAGAGGATTCTAAGGGCCGTCGATGACGAGGAGGAGAAGGCTAAAAAGGTGAGATTCCTCTTCTGAAGAACTGGGTATGGTTTTGCTCATAACCTCCCTTGATCAACGCGGTGGAGGGATCGACGCGGTCGAGGAATGGACTAGTTCGATCTAGATGCAAAGACATCCCCACAACTATTGCTTCAGCCCGAGTTCGCCACTTAAGGGCGTCAGATGTTCAGACCTCGTGAGCTAAAGCTCCGGGCATCATGCTCTCTGGGTAAAGAATAAAAGTGGCCTTCCGTTCGTTATCGTCGCCAAAGTCAAACGGACCGAAAGGCCGCATTATACCCTGACTTTGACAGTTGACCCGGCCGTTTCTTGATCGGATCACTGTTCTTCAGAACACTGGCCTCCGCCATCGGGCGGAGGCACGAGAAGAATTAAACGTGTCCTCAACCTGTGTCTGAATTGTGAATGAACAAACAAAGCAGAGGACATCTCAGCTTACGCCTAACGAGAATAAATCGTTTTCCATCGGCACCATGCTGATGGTCGACGATCTCTACGAACGCTTCGATCTGGCGGCCGTCATCGGCCGCCATAAGGACAAGGGCATTTCCTTGGACGCGCTGGTGCGAGGAATGCTCGCGTACAAGTTAGGAGATAACTTCAGCGTGCTCCAGGCGGGCGAGTGGCTCAATCGGCCGGAAGTGCTGGACCATTACGAACTTCGGTCGTTCAACGTCAAGACGCTGTACCGAGCGGTCGAAACGCTCGAAGCGAGGTGTCAACTTTCAAAAAGCAGTGAAAACCAGAGCGTCAAGTGTCAAAGTCAGGATAAAAGATGAGTTTAGTTTAGAGTGAACCGGGGTCAAGAAAAAGGAAGGAAAGGTTTGAAAATTATTTTTGGTTTAATCGGCCGAATTCGAGAGGCTTTCTCAAGGCCTTGCCCGTAGAGTGCGAACGATGATGTGCCGATCGTTGACATCACTGGGCCGTCAATCTCGCCGAGAGGGCAGTGGATCGTTCACAAGTATCGAGTGAGACTTTCCGTTATATTCTTGCATATATTCTTACACACGCCACAAATGGGTACCGATAGCTCCCCACATTCCACCGCATCCATCCCAACATCTCTAAGGTATAATCCGTATAATTCCTCTTTGAGCGCCTTACGGGCATCTGACCATGGGTCCCATCCCTCATCGTTCCGCTCAAAAGTCTGAAGCTCTGAACGGATTCTTTGTGCAATAGATGTAATATCATTAACACTCTTGTCTCCTTCGCGGAAGTGTTCAAAAAGGATGCGAAGATCTTCAGCCTCATCTCCTTCGAAATTATAATTTAACTCTAATGCAACTTTAAATTTTTCGTGGTTCCAACCGCCGAATTTCTCTTTAAGATAATTGCAGCTATCCATAAAGAGATAATCTAAATAGCGATACTCGAACCGAAACTCTTCCTGAGATCTTTTATCCGTTTTTTTATTCTTACGGGACACTTCATATTCTTCTTTCATTTCCATGATCCTGTTGAAATAGATCATCGGGGACTTGCCCCCATATTTAGATTTTAGAGTTTTGAAAATTGGCATAAACTCGTTCAATTTCTCGTTTTCCAACGATCTCGACCTGACTTCCTCCAGTGCCTTACTGACCCTACTCCCATTCTTAAATTCTATAAAATGATGATCAAAATTACCATCGATTATTGATATAATATATTCATGACATTCCTCAAGTGTTCTATCGCAGATATAGCATCTCGACGAACCCCGCTGCAGTGAATCCATGCGATGCTAATAGATTTGTGATAATAAATATCCTATTGTGCCATCAAACACCACGAGGTCTAGGGTGCAAGAAAACGGCGTAGGACAGGGACCTGCGCTCCGCCCAGGCACTATAAAAAAGAGCCAGGAAGGGGTTTGAGATTATTCGTAGCTAATCGTCCGAATTTCGACTGGCTTTCACAGGGCCTTGCCCCGCGATTAAATATTTACAAAACAGGTTAATTTCTGATTTTTATCTCGGTAGGAGATTTCCACTCTATGGAATTTCAGGGGTTTGGACAGTTACTGGTAGGAGCAGAAACCCCGCTCTGTCTACTTCTCACATCCAGCATTTTGGCCGACCCTGTATTTTACAGCGGACTGGTTTTTGGCCAATTTTCTCATTGCATTGTCCTGATCGTCCAGGTTGAGACTGAGGTATTCTGTCGTCGTCTTGGTGCCCTCGTGAACGAGGAGGTCCCGGATGGCCTCCAAGGGTACCCGGTGGGAGTCCGATTCAGGCACTCGTACCTCTCCGATTTGATGAACCGCCTTCCCAAGTACTGAGCTAAGGCCATTTTTATTCTTCTCTAACTATCCATTACTTGCGGCGTATTATAGGTTATACTAGACAGGGCCAGATGCCCGTCAATACGGTCCGTTAGGGCTTGACGTTCACTCCCGAATCGACGAGCCTGGAATCCCTCGCCCCGGCCCCTATCAAATCAACTTATTATTGGCCATGTCCATCCACCCCCATGGCCGAGGAAGTTAGTCATGTTCCAGATCTCGCAAAAGTGGGGGATGTCCTCGCGTTCAACAACATCATTAGGCTTGCATCAAGGACCGACGATTTCCTCGACTGGATCAGGACGGAGAGAGGGGTTGAGGATGTCGACGAGTACTTCGAAGGATACAACTACTTCCTTAGGGTAGCGATCAATGGCCTAGTCTTCTCTATTACCCACAACCCGTCTTTAGGCATTATTGAGGATGCGACCTTCTACCGAGCGGGATTCAATAGATTGGGTATCGAAGAGATACCGAACACATGTGAACAAACAAGGTTGATAAAGCAAATTTGGCTCAAAACGAAAGCACTCCGTAAGGCTAGGGACTGGAACCAATTTAAGAGGAGCCTGGTGGGCGTAGAGGAGATTTCCGGCCCGATCGCCCGCATCTTTCAATATTATTGTGTTGGCACAGCCAAGGAACGCTACGATTTGCTCCATGATCACACCGTGTTCACCTTGCACAACTACTTCAACGACACCGGGAGGGGTAGGCCGCTTGGTAGCTTTGTCACCTACTACATCGGCCTCCCCAAGATGGACATTTTCCTAGCCAGAGCATACCAAGGATATGTATTGACCCTGGAGTTCGTGTGGCGCTCCCTCATCGGCCCAGAGGCGTTCCTCAACACGTCCCTGAAAGATCTTCACCTGGCATACGAGCTGTTCGGCAATGAGACTGAGGAAGACCGCATCGACCTCTTCGGCGCCGATTTTAAAGCTATCCAGCCAGATGATGACCTTGACCAAATGGTAGAGGCCAAAATGATAGAACTCGGCCTAAATCCAAAAAAACCTCACCGCCCGGGAGTTCACCTTTCTGAGGAGGACAGGGAGAAGTTGGTCTCTTGGCTCGCTCTAGACAACTTCTACACATCGTCCTGGGCGGAGCTGAAACAACTGGGATTGGGAAGGGAGAGAGGGGATCCGTTCGATGAAGGGGGCCTAAAGGCCCGCCGCACATGTACCAAGGTGCTTAGGTCCATGATCCCGTCCGATTTGCCCGAGCCCGAGTATCTCACTAGAACGGACCCCCAATCGGTACAGAAACAGCTTGACCTTCATTTCCTATGGGGGAGCGTCAGCGTACTGGGTTCCCACATGGCCCTGGTGTTCAGCGGAGTGCCCGCCTTCGTCACCCTGTTGCTCGGCTCTGTCGACCTCAGACGGAGCGCGGAAAACGAAGAACCGATACTGGCTAGGACCTTCAAACATCCCGTCGATGTAGAGAAGAATCACAACGAATACAGCTTCGCCATTTATGTCGAGGCATACGGTATAATCTCAGACTACTCAGGGTGGCTGGTCTTTCTCGATAGCGCTGGTGACTACTCCGGCTTCGCTGGCGGTCTGTACCAAATGGCCAAAGAGAACATCGATCACCTAAAGGAAATGGGTGCCTTAGAACATGATGAGGTCACCATCAGCTTGGATAAGTTCGAAAGGTATCTCAAGAACCACCACATAGGGTTTGAGGGCGGTAACTCCGAGATGCTGATCAACCGGCAAAGGAGAGTCATTTCCGACGCCCAAGGGAAGCTGTTCGAGCGATTGGTCTACGAATCCTTGCTTGATAATGGGTACCAGAAGTGCATTGTCGATGTATCCATGGACTCGGAGCAAATCGATTGCATCGGAGAGTCCGAGACTTCGATAGATGTGTACGAGTGCAAACTCGATATCCACATGGACTACAATGAGGTTATTCGCCAGGTACTAAGGAAACGGGATACGGCCCAGCGGTTAAGGCCTGGGCTCAAGGTGAACCCCCATCTTGTGGTTTACCGTGGGGTGGCCGCCAAGAGGAGATCGGCCATCGAGAGCAACGGCATACGTCTGCACGATGACTTCAGGAGCAAGATAGGGACGATGAGAATCTTCGATGCTGGTAGAGATCTGTTGATTGGTATTCTAGACTATGGACCTGGTTACTATGCTGATGAGACCTCTAGACAGAACCCTAGCTGAGTACTTAGGAAGCTTTCGCTAATCTGTTAACTTCGCCTTGAAATTGAGCCTCGTGCCGCTGTTAGGTAAATGATTATTGTTGCCCTGTTCGGGGCATTTTTCGCTTTATCCAGATGTTTTCGGGAGCAATCATCCTGCTCTGTCCACTTCTCACCAAGATCGTTAAAGGAAGAGGTTTTGACTCGCTCGGACATGCTCCTGGAACCGACGATGATAGCCGTTCTGACCGAGGGGAATCTCATGTCTGCTGTGTACCCGGACGCGCAGGGCATGACCGAGCCGCTCTGCGCGATATGATGCAGAGCGATGAGCGAGCGCGTCTTACCGCCGCGCAGCGCAGTCTCCAGATTGATGGCCAACAATCCCTCTTGGTCGGCCGGGCGGGAGAACACCCCGCAGATTGCGGTATTCAACCCCTCGTTGTGAGAATGAAGAGCCTATTAGGTATGACCCCTCACTTAAGTGGGACCATCATGGCCCCAAGGCCTCAGCCCGAGCGGGCCGCGGACGCGGTGACGTATTCGACCGGCACCCGGCCTGTGACGGTCCCGGAGCGGAACGATTGGATGATGTCAATGGAGTGGCCGAGCATGCGATCGACCGCCTCCGCCGTGAAGAACCCTATGTGCGGCGTGATGATCGCGCGTTCGGAATCGATCAGCGGGCTGCTCCCAGGATCGGACTCATCGGCGATGACGTCAACGCCAGCGGCTCTCAGATGGCCGCTGTTTAGCGCCTCGCGCAGCGCATCCTCGTCGACGATGGGGCCGCGGGCGGCGTTGATCAATATGCTGTCCTTCTTCATCTTCTGCAGCGCCTCTCTGCCGATCAGGCCCCTCGTGTCGTCCGTTAACGGCAAATGGACCGACACGAAGTCGCTCGCTCGCAGCACCTCGTCGAGCGGGCGGTACGAGAAGGCATGCTCCCGGGCCAGTGCC
>DATD01000013.1:0-12689 GCA_002504525.1 Methanomassiliicoccus sp. UBA345 | reverse complement strand
GAAGGCATGCTCCCGGGCCAGCGCCTCGTTCGGATACATGTCGAAGGCCACCACCTTCATCCCGAACCCCCGGCCGATGCGCACGACCTCCGAGCCGATCTTGCCTGTTCCGAGCACACCCAGCACCTTGCCCCTGAGCTCGACGCCGCGGAACGGATGGAAATCGAACCGCTTGTCCTCCTTGACCGAGCGGTCGGCCTCCACCAGGTCCCTGGCGCACGCCAGCATCAGGCAGAACGCATGCTCGGCCACCACGTGAGGGCCGTACTCGGCCACGTGCGTCACCGCTATCCCCTTCCCCAGGGCATGCTCGACGTCGATGTGGTCGAAGCCGACGCTCCGCGTGTTTATCATCCTCAGGTCGGGAAGCGAGTCTATGACATCCCTGTCCATCGGGGTCCGTATGAACACCGACAGGACCGACGCGCCCGCCGCCTCGTGTATCAGCTCGTCCTTCTCCAGGGGCTCGTCGAACATTACCAGTTCGTCGTCTGGAAACGCATCCCTGAGCTTGTCCTTGGCGCCCATGACCTCAGTGAACAGTATCTTCATCGTCCCATCCCTCCGCGGCCCCGGCCGGGGCCGAGGGTTCGTTCGAACCCGACGTTAATAATGGTTGTCGCCGAACTACTATGTCACCTAACTAAGCCATTAACAACCTACTGTAGACGACCGCGTTCTGCTGCGCCTCACGCCGTCGGAGATCGTCATGCCTGGACTCTCTAGCTAAGGAATCAATCTTCAGATAATCTTCTGTTTTTCCCATAAAATCTTCCGATTAATTTCCACTTACCTACGCCATGGAAGGTTTTTATCTAGTGTCTATGTTTATGCTTTTTTAAGAGACAATAGTATTGCGATGCTTAATCTCGCAATACTGCTCAAAATTATTGAACATCGTATTGAATATCAACTGAGATATTGTGGAAAAAATGATTTTGATGGATGGCATATATTATGATCTGTGTAAACGGCCGTTCGTGTACGCATTTCCAGAAAAAGTGGCCTTAAAAAAATACAGTTGGCAGGGTTCGATTCATTTCTTTAACAACTTTCAAACGGAAGCGGTGAACAAGCATGGTTCAAAACGGACCCTAGCCAGTATGTTCCTTGAATGGATCCCCTGCTCCGTCCACTTATTATTCTGGCTTCATCTGAAAATGCCCCATCTTGGTGCAGGCCCATTCGCGCCCTTTATTGATCCCCCACTGGACTACCTGGTTCATTGTACCTGACTTGAGGTCCGGATCGGCCCCAATATTCCCGAGCAGTCTTTTCTTCCTTGTAGCCCAGTGGTTCTGAATTTCACATTATCGACATATTGCCGCCCGGCCTCATGGCCGCAGTTCGAACTCCAGCGTGGTGCCCGGTTCGAACGTCCGGATATCGTCCAGGTAGCCGACCCGGATGGGCTCGATCTCCTGCGGCTGGCTTGTCAGCCGCAACCGCTTGTGATCGATGTCCACGTTGATCCAGTGGTGACGGTAGTCGATGTCGAAGCGCAGCCGCTTCAGCTCGGCCGGCAGCCGGGGATCGAATCGGATGACGTCGTCCCTGGTCTCCAGCCCGGAGTAGCATCTCTGCACCATGTCCACCGTGCCGGCCATCGCTCCCAGGTGAATGCCCTCGTGCGTCGTTCCGCCCTGTATGTCGGATATGTCGCTCCTCAGCGCCTCGCGGAACAGGTCCCACGACGCCTCCCGGTTGATGCGCGACATGACCCAGGCATGGACCATGCGGCTCAGCGTCGATCCGTGCGACGTCCGCCTCATGTAGTAGTCCACCGTCTTCCGGATGGTGTCCTCGTCCAGGCGGTAGCCGCACCGCTCGAAGACCTCCCCCAGCTCGTCGGCCGAGAACAGGTAGAAGAGCATCAGGGCGTCGGCCTGCTTCGACACCTTGTAATTGTCCGGGCTGTCCCCCTCCGCCTTTAGTATGCGGTCCAAGCGGTGGATGTCGCCGTACTTCTTCTTATACGCCTCCCAGTCCAGCTCCTTCAGCTCGTCGAAGCCGTCGAACTGGCTGATGATGCCGTCGCCATGGAATGGTATGTACATGCGGCGGCTTATCTCGTCCCACCGGGCCAGCTCCTCGTCGCTCAGCTGCAGGTCGGCCCATATGTCCCGGCGGTGGGCGATGGGCAGCATCCTCACGGTGTCGAGCGTCCGCGCCAGGGCCCATGAGGCCATGACGTTCGTGTAGGCGTTGTTGTTGATGCCGGGCGTATCGGAATCGGGATAGCGCTCGTGGAACTCGTCCGGTCCCATGACGCCCAGTATCTCGTAGCGCTCTAGCGAGGGATTGTACTTGACCATGCTGGCCCAGAACCGCGCGATCTGCACCAGGATCTCCGCCCCGTAGATGGCCATGAAGTCCTTGTCGCCCGAGACCTGGTAATAGCTCCACACGTTGTAGGCGATGGCCAGGCCGATGTGCCGCTCGAGGTCCGAATGGTCCGGGATCCAGTTGCCGGAAACAGGGTTCAGGTGCAGCTTCTGCGCTTCTTCCCGTCCGTTGCTGCCGCTCTGCCAGGGATACATCGCTCCCTGGTAGCCTGCCTGGTACGCTTCCCAGCGCGCCTCGGGCAGGCGGCGGAAGCGGTACAGCAGCAATGACCGAGTGACGTCCGGTATGCGCAGATTGAGGAATGGAAAGATGAAGATGTCGTCCCACATGATCAGGCCGCGATACGCTTCCCCATGCAGCCCGCGCGGCGGAACTCCTGTATCCAGGTCGATGGTGTTCATGGAGACCGTCTGCAGCAGGTGGTACAGGTGCAGGTTGAGGATCTTAGCCATCATCCGCTGGTCAGTTTCCACATGAATGCGGCACCGCTCCCATAGCGCTTCCCAGATGTCCCGGTGCTCCTTCAGCAGGTAGTTCACGTCTGGAACGCGCTCCACGTTCTTGACCGCTTCGAGCAGCGGCTCCGATATCGCGCGGTCCTTCGAGGTGTAGATGGTGCATATCTTCTCGATGCGCGTCGGCAGGCCTTCCCTCACTGGCACGGTGAGCACCTGCCCCACGTGCTCGTTGCCGCCGAACTGGCGGCGTTCGACGTCGACCGTTTCGCCGTTCTCGATGACCCGCGTACGGGCCGCCTGGGCCAGGCGGATCCTCGACTGGCTCGTTTCCGACCGCACCCATATGACGTCCCGGCCAGAGGCGCCGCACTCCACGTTGACGAGGTGGCGGTTGTTCAGCTGCTGATATCGTTTCACCAGGGAGTTCTCCACCCGGCCGTCGACGGCCGTCATGACCTCGATGTCGCCCGACCAGTTCTCCGGCGTGATGGTGGTGACGAACGCCGCGAAGTGCATGTGCTCCATGCTGGCGAAGCGCTTCTGCCGCACGCACGTCCTCCGGCCGCGGTCGTCGGCGAACCTCACGCTGCGAGTTAGCACGGCGTTCCGCATGTCCAGCTCCTGACTGTAGCCGTCGATATCGGCCGCATCGATATCGAACCATTTCCCGCCGTCGATGCGGAACGTCAGGCACAGCCAGTTCGGAACGTTCACGATGCTCTCGTTCACGATGGTCCGGCCAGCGATCTCGCTCTCCAGCCTATTGTATATCCCGGCAATGTAGTTCCCGGGATAGTGATGCTCTCCTTCGCTTTCCTCGGGCGCCGACGCCCGGCTGGCGAAATAGCCGTTGCTTATGGTGCACAGCGCCTCGCGCAGCGGCTCGTCGTCCGGATCGTATCCTTCGTAGGTGAGCACCCAATCGCCCCGGGCCGAGCTCCTCTCGAACAGGCCGGTGAGACGTTCGAGGAACAGGGCCACCTCGTTCACGTCCTTGAGCGAGTAGCTGGCGGCCGACTCGCGCGGACGGTCCGAGACCACTACGGTAACGCCGGTATCGGCCAGCACGCGGAAGGCGTCCTCGTCCGTGACATCATCGCCGATGAATAACGGAACGGTCCGGGCGCCGTCGTCCTCCATCGCCTCCAGCAGCGATTCGACCATCCGGCCCTTGTTCCAGTCGATGTTCGGAAGCAGCTCGAACACCTTCTTTCCGCCGGCCTTCCTCAGGTCCGGATGCTCCGACGCCACTGCGTCGAACAGCCCTTCCAGCCGAGGAACGTCCTCATCCTCGACCTTCCGGTAATGCATGGTGACGGCGAACTTCTTCCGCTCTACCCACGCGCCGCGGACCTGCTCGGCCGCTGCCAGCAGGCCCTTTTCGGCCTCGGCCAATGACGGAAGGAACGGTTCGCCCTTTCCCTCCCTATGGTACGAGCCGTCCGGCCCCAGGACCTCGAAGCCATGGCTTCCGACATACGTCAGCTGCTCCAGCCCGACCATCTTCCGGACGTCGTCGAGGTCACGGCCGCTCACTATGGATACCGTGCATTGCTTGCTCAGCTCGCTTACGATATGGCGCATTCTATCCGACATGATAGCCATCGTCGGCTCGGCCACGATAGGCGTCAGCGTACCGTCGTAGTCGAGGAATATGGCCGGTTTGCCTGCTATCAGGGAACGGAAGATCCGGTCCGAGTTGGCCATGGCCGAGGGCAACCATACCTCCGCCGTACGCTCGCCCTCCACTACCAGTTCGGACAGGTCTCGGACCACCAGGTCGGCGCCGTGCGCCCTGAGCTCGCTGCCCTGGCCGCCACGGTCGATGCCCACCACCGTGGCGAAGCCGCCCGCGCTGCCCGCCTCCACACCGGCCAGGGCGTCCTCTATCACCACCGCTCGGTCGGCCGAAACGCCCAGCCGCTTCGCCGCTTCCAGTATTATGTCGGGCGATGGTTTTCCCCTGAGGCCCATCTCCTTGGCGTCGTTCCCGTCCACCACCACTTCGAACAGGTCCCTTAGTCCAGAGCTCTTGAGGACCTTATCCGCGTTCCGGCTGGCCGTGAAAAGTGCGAAGCGGTAGCCCCGCGACCGCATGTCCTGGATGAAGCTGACCGTAGTAGGATAAGCCTCCGCGCCGTGCTGCTCGAGATACTCGACGAAGTAGTCGTTCTTCCTGTTCCCAATGCCATGGACCGTTTGTTTGTCCGGCCCATCGTTCGGCTCCCCGAGCGGCAGCGATATGCCGCGCGAGGCCAGGAATGAGGCGGCGCCCTCGTATCTGGGCTTTCCGTCCACGAAGCGCAAATAATCGGAGCGCTCATCGAACGGCGCGAAGCTCTCGCCCGAGCGGGAGCGCTCGCGGAGCAGTTCGTCGAAAGCGCGTTTCCATGCTGCCGCGTGTACCCTCGCAGTATTGGTCACCACTCCGTCCATGTCCAATATGAACGCCTCGATGCCCTCCAGGTCCAAGCGGGACCTTGCCGGGACGATGTCCCTCACGACTGTAACCGATGTGCTCATGTTCCCTTCGCCCGTTTACTATCCGGGGCATCAGCATAATCTAATTTTCCCTCGATGGAGAAAGATCGTGACGCTCCTGCCGCCTTGTTCAAGGCATCATCTAAGATCCCGTACGAGCGCGCATCATGCCCGGAAGCCCGTCAGCCAGGGCTGAGGGCCTGGCCTTGCCAAGCTCCCTTACGGCTCCGGTTCCAGCGAAACGGCTTTAGAGACTATCCCCCTCCGGATCAGCACGTTGTACAGCCGCACCTTGAGGAAGTCGGTCACGAACAATGCGATCACGCTCTCCACCCAGATGAAGCCGACATATACCAGCGGAAGCTGCGGCAGCAGTATGCCGAAGGTCACCAGGGCCGTCGCCGTCAGTTGCGTCAGGATGATGGCCCACAGCAGCTGAGGGGCCGGCCGTACCGACCAGAAGGGGCCCTTGGTGCGGGCCGCCAGCAGCACCATGTGCCCGCCTATCGACAGCTTGAGATAGATCAGAGACTGCAGGGCCGGGGGATCCAGATGGAACACCTCCAGCGCCAGGTACAGGACGATGAACGATATCACCAGGCCGATCGCGCCCATGAACGTGGCCACCGTCAGCAGGGACCGCATGTCCCATTTCTCCGGCTCCTTGGAGTAACGGACATTGTCGTACGCGATGGTCAGCACCGGCAGGTCGTTCAGCAGAGCCAGCAGGATGATCATCAGCGCCGTTATCGGATATAGCTGGAAGATGAGGATCGACAGCGTGATGAACGCCAGCACCCGGACCGTTTCCGAGATGCGGTAGATCGAGTAGTTGATCATCCTCTGGAAGATCTTCCTGCTCTCCACCACGACGTCGATCACGACGTCCAGCCCAGGGACCGTCAGCACTATGTCGGCCGCCGATTTGGCGGCATCGGTGGCGCCTTCCACCGCTATGCCGGCGTCAGCCTGCTTCAGCGCGGGCGCGTCGTTCACGCCGTCGCCTGTCATGGCCACGATATGGCCTTTTCCTTGGAGCAGTTTGACGATGCGGAACTTGTGCTCCGGGAACACTTCGGCGAAGCCGCCGGCCTTCTCCACCACCTCGGCGGCCTTATCGTCCGGCAGCTCCGTGAAGCTGTCCGATGAGACTATATTGGTGCTCAGGCCGACCTGCTGGGCGATCTCCTGGGCGATGGCCGTGTGGTCGCCCGTGACCATCTTGATATCCAGCCCCATCCTCTTTCCCTTTTCGATCGTCTCGGCGGAATCGTCGCGGGGCGGGTCGGCCATGCCTATCAGGCCGATCATTTTCCAGCTCCCGCCCTCCTGTCGCGCCACGCCCAGCGTCCTCGAGCCCCGGGCGGCCATGTCCTTGACGTCCTGACGCACCCGGTCACCGATCTGGTCCTTCTCATCGGCCAGGCCCAGGATCACCTGGGGGGCGCCCTTCGCCACCCGGAACTCCCGGTCGTCCTTCGATATCTGGGCCTCGGTGCGCTTTATCACCGGGTCGAAAGGGACGAAATCGCGCACGGCATAACCGCCCTTCTCGCTCTTGACCGCTTCAGTGGCATCCGCCTTCTTGAGGATGGCGTCATCGATCGGGTCGTTGTCCTCGGCCCGCGAGGCCAGGGCGGCGTCCAGCAGGACCTGTTCCTCGTCCAGATCGCCATAGGCGATGACCTTGTCCACCGTCAACTTGTTCTGGGTGATGGTCCCGGTCTTGTCGCTGCACAGGACGTCGACCCCGGCCATCTCCTCGATCGCCACCAGCTTGCTGACGATCGCCTCCTTTTTCGCCAGAGCGATCGCCCCTACTGCCATGGTTACGGACAGCACCGCGGGAAGAGCCACGGGGATCGAGGCGATCGTAAGGACGAGAGCGAACTGCAATGTTTCCAGCAAGCTCTCGTGCCGAATGACCGCGGCAATGAAGACCAGCGTGACCAGCATGACGGCGATCACGATGAGATAGTTCCCTATCTTCATGACATTGCGCTGAAAATGTCCTACGCTGCGCGCCTCTCCGACCAGTTTCGTGGTCTTCCCAAAAAAGGTGTCATGGCCGGTGGCGACCACCAATGCGTCCATCTCGCCCTTTCGCACCAGGGAGCTGGAGTAGCTTATGTCATTGACCTTTTTCTCGACCGGCAGCGATTCGCCGGTCAGCGCGGACTGGTCGACCTCAAGGTACTGTCCCTTGAACAGCTTGATGTCCGCCGGTACGATGTCCCCGAGGCGTACCCGGACGACGTCGCCCGGCACGAGCTCCGCCGCCGGCACGGTCTTCCATGCGCCGTCACGAAGCACCCGGGCCTCCGGCGCGAGCTTCTTCTTCAGCATCTCGATGGCATTGCCGGCCTTCCTTTCCTGATAGAAGCCCACCAGGGCGTTCGTGATCAGAAGGGCCAGGATGATGATGAACTCCTCCCAGTGGCCGACCGCGGCCGAAAGAACGAGGGCGACCATGATCATGAAGGGGATGGGGCCCCAGAAGTGGCGGAGGAACTCCACCGCCGGATGCCTCTTCCCCTCTGCCAGCTCGTTCCTGCCGTAGCGTTCGAGGCGCTCCTTGGCATCCTGCGCGGTCAGCCCCTTCTCGCTGCTGGACAACCTGGCAAAGGTATCGGATACGGCCTCTTTTTCAAGGACCTGGGACGAGGGCGGTGACTGCAGTGCGCTTCCCTGCGCCCGCTTTTCCTTTGCCATGAACATCCATTGACCTTTCCTCCAGCTGCCTCTATTTATCACTCGCCATCGGCCGAGAAGAATGAACTGCCGGCGAGTGGGCGTCCAACACAATATCGTTCTCGGCGGCCGCTCCTAGGATAGATCGGTGCCGGCATCCGGCGCCGCCGAACATATTATTAGGCGCCGGCGGCCAGGATAAGGGCGGCGGAACTAGATCGCCGAAGGGGATGCACGATGAGGATGGAACTTGGCTCATATCAGGACAGGGTCGATGCCAGACTTGAACTGTGGGAAGGCATGGGGCTCTCGAACCGGCTAAGACGGAAGGATGCCACCCTGTGGCCCGCGGCGCCGCCTCAGGAAGTAACAGATCGCCTCGGATGGCTCAGTCTGGGAGAGACCATGCGCCCCCGTATCGACGATATCGTCGATCTCGCCCGCCAGGTGCGGTCGGAGGGCATCACCGACGCGATCCTGCTGGGAATGGGAGGCTCCAGCCTGGCTCCCTGCGTGTTCAGGAGGACATTCGGCGTCGCCAAGGGACATCCGAACCTTACGGTCCTCGACAGCACCCACCCCGATGTGGTAAGGGATGTCAGAGAGAAAGTGAATCCCGCCACCACTCTGTTCATCGTCTCCAGCAAGTCGGGGACCACTATGGAGACCCTTTCTCTGTTCAGGTACTTCTGGAAGGAGACCGAGGCCGTCGCTGAGAATGCAGGCCCACATTTCATAGCCATCACCGATCCCGGTTCTCCGCTGTCGCGGTTAGGGTCGGAAAGAGGCTTCCGTCGCGTATTCGAAGCGCCACCCGACGTGGGCGGCCGGTATTCTGCGTTGTCCACTTTCGGCCTCGTGCCAGCGGCGCTGATCGGCGCGGATGTGCGCGCCCTGCTCAAGAACGCATATGGCACTAGGGATAACGATGCGGCCGCCAATGAACGCCGGGACGGAATGGCGCTGGGCGCCGCCCTCGGCGAGCTGACGGCATCAGGAAAGGACAAGATCACCATCCTGGCGTCGCCTTCCGTCCGAAGTTTTCCCATGTGGGTCGAGCAGCTTGTCGCCGAGAGCACCGGCAAGGACGGAAAGGGCATGGTGCCGATCGTGGGCGAGCCTCCGATCGGGCCTGGAGCTTATCCATCGGACCGGACCTTCGTCGGCCTGTCGCTCAACGGGGACGGGAGAGGCATGGACGACCGCATGGACGAGCTGGGCGAGGCGGGCCACCCGACGATCCGCATGATCATCGATAACGTGATCGAGCTGGGCCGCGCGATGTTCGAGTGGGAGCTGGCAATCGCTACGGCCGCCATTGTGATGGGCATCGACCCGTTCGATCAGCCGGACGTGCAGGCGACAAAGGACATCACCAGAAGGGTAATGTCCGGCGATCGGACGGACATGAGATCGTTCCGGCAGGTGGAGACGTTCCATCTCGACGAGCCAGAGCCACTGGCGGCAGCGATAGGTGACTGGTCATCACAAGCCAGGCAGGGCGATTACATCTCCATCCAGGCCTACCTGGGAATCGACCCCGAAACGCACGCGATGCTGAGGGGGCTGCAGGAGGACCTGCTTTCCGGCATGGGCATCGCCACCTCCATGGGGTATGGCCCCCGGTTCCTCCATTCCACAGGGCAGCTTCACAAGGGAGGTCCGAACACGGGCCTCTTCCTGCAGCTGGTCAACCGGGCCGGCAACGATGTTCCGGTGCCCGGTACCGATCACACCTTCGGCGAGCTGATCCACGCTCAGGCCCTGAGCGACTTCGCCGTCCTGAGGGACCGCGGCAGGAGGGTGTTGAGGGTCGACATCGGGGAAGAGGGGACGGAAGGCGTATCGCAGCTGAGGGGACGGATCAACGCCTCGATCCGACCGAAGATCGTTGACGTCACGGCATGAAACCACACGCCTGAAAGAGCACCGCCAATGATGTGGTAGCGCCATCGTTCCGTAGCATGAGCGAGGGATGCTCCTCAGCGCCTCGTCCCCTGGCCCCCTGCCGAGAGCATCGTAACCCAGCTGACAGGGGTCGGGAGACATGACAAGATTTAAAACGCTCGGTTGCCCTCCGCTCTCTGGGTGCTCAGATGGTTCTGGAAGGCCTTGGCCAATCGCTACGTGGCGTTTTGAAGAAGATAGCGGGGGCCAGTCACATCGACGAGGCGCTGGTGAAGGAGATCACCAGGGACATACAGCGAGCGCTGCTGCAGTCCGACGTCAACGTCAAGCTGGTACTGGAGCTTACCAAGAACGTCGAGAGAAGGGCGCTCAATGAGCAGCCTCCTGCCGGGACCAGTCCCAAGGAGCACGTCATCAGGATCATCTACAGCGAGCTGGCCGGCATCCTGGGCGCCCCCAGGCCCCTGCCGATCGGCAAACAGACCATCATGATGGTCGGCCTGTATGGCCAGGGAAAGACGACGACGACCGGCAAGCTGGGCCGCTACTTCAACAAGAAGGGTCTGAAGGTCGGCGTCATCGCCGCCGACGTGTACCGTCCGGCCGCTTACGATCAGCTGAAGCAGATCGCCGACAAGGTCGGCATCTCGATATACGGTGAGCCGGGCGTCAAGGACGCCGCTCGGATCGTCGCGAACGGCATGAAGGAGTTCCAATCGATGGAGGTCATCATCATCGATACCTCCGGGCGGCATTCGCTGGAAGGGGACCTCATCGACGAGCTGAAGCGCATCGCCGATGTGGCCAAGCCGGACGAGCGCGTTCTGGTCCTGGACGCTTCGGTGGGACAGCAGGCCGGCCCGCAGGCCAAGGCCTTCCACGATGCCGTGGGCGTCACGTCGGTCATCATCACCAAGATGGACGGCACCGCCAAGGGCGGCGGGGCGTTGAGCGCAGTGGCCCAGACCAGCGCGTCCATCGTGTTCATCGGCACCGGGGAGCATCTTGTCGACCTGGAACCGTTCGACCCCACCCGGTTCATATCCCGGCTGCTGGGCATGGGCGACCTGCAGACGCTGCTGGAGGCGGCGAGGGACAACATATCCGAGGAGCAGGCCGAGGAGACCGTCAGGAAGATGATGTCCGGGAGGTTCACCCTCAAGGAGATGTACTCCCAGATGGAGATGCTCACCTCCATGGGCCCGCTGCAGAAGATCATGAACATGCTCCCCGGCTTCGGCAACATGCAGGACAAGGTCGACGTGGAGGCCTCGCAGGAAAAGCTTCGCAAGTTCAGGATCGTCATGGACTCCATGACCGATGACGAGATGGAGGACCCCAAGCTCATCAAGTCATCGCGCATCAACCGCATCGCAAGGGGCGCCGGCGTCGAATCGAAGGACGTCCGCGACCTGCTGCGGCAGTTCAACATGTCCAAGAAGGCCGTCAAGGGATTCATGGGCAACCGCAAGCTGCGAAAGCAGTTGATGAAGCAGATGTCGTCGGAGGACATGGAAGCATTCAAGGACCAGGTGAACCAGTGAGGCGCTTCATCGTGGTCGGCCACAAGGCCGTCACCTCCGGCGACTTCAAGCTCGACGACCTGGCCGGTTCGGCGGGCCGCCTGGACATCCTTCTGCGGTGCGTCAACTCCGCTTTCTTCCTCTCCCACGGCATACGCAGGGACGCCGAGATCTACCTGGTGCTGCAGGGCGAGCCCCGTCCGCCGGTCACGGTTCGCATCAGCGGGGCCGAGATAAGGTACCTGAACCCCGATGAGAGGTCGACCGGGGCGCTGGTCAGGAACGCGGTCCTCAAGGTCGGCGAGGGAGAGGTGAGGAGTTCGCCGGGCATCTACGTGTCGAGACGCTCGTTCGCCGAGGTCGTCGCCGATCTGGCGCCGCAGGGCGAGCTGATATACCTGAAGGAGGACGGCGAGGACGTGCGGACCAAGCAGTTCGCCGAGGACGTGACTTTCGTGCTTTCCGATCATCACGACCTCACTGCCGAGGAGGAAGCGATACTCCTCTCCCATTCCCCGTCGGTCATCCGACTGGGGCCGCTGTCATACCACGCGGACCACTGCATCGTGCTGATGAACGTGGAGCTCGATCGGCGTTCCGTGTGACACTGGACGAACGTCCCGGGCAATGCTTTTAAGCTAAGCTACCGATGGAGTCGGCATGTCCGAGAAGATCCCCCAGCACCGCCACTGCGCCACCTGCAACAGGGCGTTCGTTGGCGAGGGGCGCCACTGCTCCCCTGAATGCGGGACCACCTCCGCTGCCAACCTGAAGAAGCGAAAGAGACAGCTGCTCTTCCTCTATGCCATAAGCGTGGTCATGCTGATCATAGCGCTGGTGATCGTGAACTCATGAAGGTCGGTATCGGCGGCACGTTCAACGTCCTGCACAAGGGCCACCGGGCCTTGCTCGACAAGGCGCTCGAGATAGGCGACGAGGTCGTCGTGGGATTGACATCGGACCGCTTCGCCTCGAGCGGCAGGGAGCGCCTTCTGCCGTTCGAACAGAGGCGGGCGGAACTGGAAGCATACCTGCGCAGCAGGGGCGGCAACTGGAAGGTGTCGGTCATCGACGACGCCGCCGGCGGGACCGCCGGGCCGACGGACATCACAGCGCTGGTCGTATCGCCTGAAACGAGAGGGCGGGCGGAGGCTATAAACCGGGAACGCGCCTCCCAAGGCCTCGCCCCTCTGCTGCTGGTCCCCGTCGCACATGTGTTGGCCGAGGACGGCATGCCGATAAGCTCGACCCGAATACTGGCGGGGGAGATGGACCGCGAGGG
>DATD01000025.1 GCA_002504525.1 Methanomassiliicoccus sp. UBA345 | reverse complement strand
GTCGTCGTCAAGGACTCGAACGGCCGTATATGGTCCGACGGCGTTACCGCCAAGAGCGGCGTCCTCGTCGCGCACGCGCCGTACGCGCTGGAGACGCGCAGCGGCGTCAACGATACGCTCGGCCGCTGCGTCGTAGCGGCGTCGTTCGGCGATCAGGCGTCGACCGAGGCCGAGGTCGACGTCGACGGCGACGAGGCGGTGACGCTGAAGATGACGATGAAGAAGAACTCGCTGTTCGGCATGAGCCCGCTCGTGCTCGGCATCGTCGCTCTAGTCATCGTCGCGGTCATCGTCGGCGCGGTCATGCTGGCGAGACGCAAGTAAACCACAACAGGGAGGGGTCTCCCCCTCCCTCCATTTTATTCTCTATTATCCCAGCCACCGTCTTTTCATAACCTAATGTGGCGGTAGAGATCAGTTGGTCGAGACGATGATCCATAGGGCTGATTGGTCCATCAAGAACATTCAGTTCAGCATGTTCGGGGACGACTCTTCCTCTTTGGAGAACAGCGGCCGGTAGAGCAGCGTGACGGTCGGGTCGCCCTTCACTTCCATTTCGCTCCGTATTCGGCCGGGCGGAAGCGCGGAAGGAAGAACGGCCCTTAGCTCTCCTCCTTCCGCCTCGGCGCGAAGACCGGCCGCGGTGCCACCATCGTTGGACAGGGCGATCGACAAACGTTTCCATCCGTTACTGTCCTCGATTCGATCGAGGACATCCATGCGGATAGAGGGGAACAGCGCTCTCTCTTCATCGACCAATCGAGACCATGCCTCTGCCATCGCTTCCCTCGATCGATCAGGCGGCGAAGCGGTCGCTGTCCTGAGCAGGTCCCTGACCGCTCCCAGCTCCCCTCCCCTTTTCTCAAGGACAAGGACCCTGCGTATCAGTTCGTCATGCTCTCCCCACATCGCCGTGCGCTCTTTTGAGGTCCAGCCGCGGGCGAGGTTGGCTTCCAGAGCCGCTCGCGCCGCCAACGCCAGGGAGCCGTTGGCGAGCAGTACCTCGGCCTCTTTAGCGGCGGTCAACGCTGCGTCGGACGGTCCATCGCTCCTCGCCTGCTCTACTGCACTGGTGACGATCTTTTCGGCCTCTCTTTCCATCTCCGGAACGCTGTCGAGGTCTTCGACGCTCAGGAGGGACAACGGTCTGGAGAGCAGGCGCGTGGCGTGTTCAGGCATGCCGTCCGGCCGGAGGATGTTCATGGCTCGGAGAGCATCGATGAGCCGGCCGACCTGTTCCTGGCGCTGTTCCTGCCGCCTGATGTCAAGAGCGTCGAGCACCTCGTTGTACAGCTCCCAGAACCGTTGGGGTGTCGTAGCATTCTCCATCTCGTCGAGCAGCGAGGCGGATTTGACGTCCGGAACTTCGGATACATCCTTTCGCAGTTCGGCCAGCGCCGCCTTCCGGCGCTCATCCTGCGAACGTACCAGCGGTTCCATCGCTCCGGCGATGGCCAGTAAGGAGATGCACTTGGAGAACTCTCCGCGTTCGAATGCCCCCCTGGCCCGCTTGATCGACCGCGCCGAGCGGTCCGACGCAATGGAGTCCAATGCCGCCAATGCTCGTCCTCGAAGCGCTTCGACCTCTGCCAAGGCTCTTTCGTAACGAGCGGCTTCCCGGTAGGCCCAGCGGGGCCCGCGCTCCAGCGCTTTCATGACCGTATCGCGGTCGATGGCATATTCGCGGAGATCGTCCCCCGCCAGGTCGGCCGATCCGCGCTCCATGTCGTCCAATCGTTGTTCGAGATGAGAGGCCACGGCCCGACGGACCATCGTTTGGACCATCCGCCCGCGCTCCAGCGCCAGCGATTGTTTCCCAGTGCGCAGTTCATCGCGCGCACGCTCCAGCAGCACCGACGCCTCGGGCACGTCCACGTCGTGTTCGTCCGCTTCCTCGAGCCACATGTACGCTTCCTCGATGCCGGTCTGAACAGAGTGGTACAGGGCCAGCAACCGCTGCCCCTCGCTGTCGGCGAAGCGCACCGCCCGCAGAGCATCCTGATACCGTGATTCGTTCAGCAGCGAGCTGGCCCTATCCAGCACATCCATGGCGGAATGCGCGTCGCAGCCCAGGTCGGAGCAGTTCCTCAACATCGCCGAGGTTTGAGCGATGCTGTCCTTCAGTCCTTTCCTGACCGCCTCCGACGCGGCCCGCTCCACCTCCTTCAGGGAGGAGAGCGCCCTATCATGCCGTCCGCGCTTCGTATCCTCCTCTGCCTTCTGCATCAAAGCATCGAGGGCCGTCATGTCCAACGATAGGCTTCCGAGCAACGCGACGATCTCTTGCCCTTCCTCCATGCGGGCCGGTATCAAGCTGGCCGCGGCAAGGCGCTCCAGCTCGTCGAGGCATGCATTGGCCGATACCCGCGCGCCGTCATACTTGCCCGCTTCGAACAGCTGCTTGGTCACCTCCAGCCGCGTTTGTGCGGCATTCTTCGAAGGAAGCCCCGCCTCACTGATCGCTCTCGAAAGGGAAGCGATGCGATCGTACAGGTCCGTATGGAGGGAGGCGCTTCTTTCCAGCATTTCCCTCGCCTCCTCTATTGCCTCATGGCAGCCATCCACGTCCCCGGACAGGAGCTTTCGCGCCACGTCCTCGGACAGCTTGCCCACCTTGTCGACATGGACGCCGTTACGGCGAGCCGTGGCGATGTCCCTTGTCAATCTGGCGAGTGAGGCGGTCAGCTCGTCCTTGATGAACTGCGTCGCATAATGAATGATGTCGATGAACATCGTTGCCGATTCGGCAGGGTCCGGGCTGCGTTCCGCACGTTCCATCTTCTGCTCGATGGTCGCCGAGGCGCAGTTCAGCATTCGGCTCAGCGTCAATAGCTCGGCCGCCCTGATGGACAGGGTGACGGACGCGTCGCGCTGCCTGGCGATGGCCTCGGCCTCGATCCGAATCGCCAGACCTGCCGCTCCCAGAATATCTCCGTTGCCGAGCAGGCGCCTCGCGTCCTCGACCCCGGGCGCCAGGTCGGAGAGGTCCGCTGCGATCGAGGAGGACACCCGCTTCGATGTTCCATCGACCCGTTCCGCGGCCGCGTCGGCCGAGGCGTTGCGCAACAGGGCGGCGATGTCCCCCAGTTCGGACACCGCCCCGTTGAGGTCGCCCTGCCGAAATCCTTCCAGAGCCTGGAGGAGCCTTTCCTTCTCTTCATCCACCTCGGCTCCGATGGCGATCGCCTCGGACAGGTTGGCAAGTCCGGAGAGCGCCCGGCGGCTTCCCGCGTCGAGCAGCGCTTCCCGAAGCCTCTCGCTCGTCTCGGCGAGAAGCGCGCGAGCCTCCTCGACCTCCCCGGCCAGGGCGCGCTGCCTTGATTCGGAGACCATCGACGAGGCCTCCCCCGGGGGCAGACGAAGCTCCCTCATCGTGAGGAATAGCTCCCTGGTCCGTCTCAGCTCATCGGCGAGAGCTAAATGGCCGCTCAGACCCGCGTCGATGGCCTCACCGGCCTCGGCGACCTTTCGAAGCGCACTCTCAAGATCGCGGTCGGCGAGCATCCTCCTCGCGTCGTCCAAGATCATCATCGCCGGAGTGGGGTCGATGTCCAGCCGCCGCGCGAGGGTGAGACGGGGTCGGAGCGTCTCGATGGCGTTCATCAGGGCCGAGGCCCGCGCCTCCTGCAGCGCTTCGGCGGCAAGGCGGAGGGATGCCAACGCTTCCTCTCCATCGGCCCGCTCGCTGTTGCGGAGTTCCCCTTCAAAGATGGCCAGCGGCGCGCCGTGACCTTTGATCTTTATTGCCTCGCCTCTCAGTTCTTCGATGCGCACCGCAATCGCTGAGGACAGCGCGACCGAACGCTCCTTCTCAGCCCGACGAAGCAGCTCCAGGGCCTGTCCGGCATACTCATGCCGCAGCGCCTCCTCGCCCTCGTTCAGCAGCTCGGTCAGAGCGGAAACTTCCACTCCGGCGGAGGCTGCTCTGGCCACGAGGTCGTCGATGTCGCGCCTCCTCTCGTTGAATCGGAGCTCGAACGGGGCCATCAGGCGCTCCATGCATGCCGAGATGTCAGCCCAGGCGGCCTCCCGCTCGCCCTCGGACAAGCGCCGCCTGGCCGCGTCGATGTCCTCCGATGCGACGTTCATTGGCATCTCCAGGGCGGTGGCGTAGCGCAGCAGGGAGTCCGCCCGGACGGCGCGCTGTTCGAACCGCTCTGCAGCGAACCTGTGGGCATCCCCTTCGGCGGCCGCCAGCATCGACAGCGCCTCGTCCGTGTCGTCGATGGAGAGGATCTTTTCGAACCGCTCCTTTAGCTCGATGCTGCCGCCGAACGAGTTGACCATTTTTTGGGACCCGTCGACGATGGACGACAGCCTCTCCCGCTTCAACTCCTGGAGCTGGCCGACGCAATTGTCGGCGAGCGCCAGCACCTTGGCGTTGTCTCGCTGGGTGAAGGCCTCCGATGCCTGGGTCAGCGTCGCTTCCGGCTCGGTCACGTCGATGCCTGCGCCCTTGGCCGCGTCCAACGCTTTCCGCACATCGCTCAGCCTGGCCTCGGCCTGGCGGCGCTCCCTCGTAAGCTCCTTGGCCTTCTGTTCGAGCTGCTTGGTCAGCTGAAGCTGCTTTAGATAATCACTCGACAAGCTGCCCTCCCGCTCTGGCCATGACTCGCACCGGAACGGCGCTGGCAATCTTCATGGCCGGCCTTAATGTTTTGCTCTTGGTTCGTCCGGCCGACTACTTGCTCATCCTGACGAAAGCCACCCTCTCCAGCACCAGGTCCTCCGTCATGTCCTCCGGGACCGCTTTCAGCTCCTCAGGCGTTATCCCGAATCGCACCGCCTTCTCCACCGACGCGTCGAGCACATCATCATCCCGCACCAGTCCGAGGCGGTTCAGCGCCGCGTCGGGATCTTCGACGTCGAACAGCACCAGGGCGATGCGCTCCATTCCCACTCTGACCCCCATCTTTTTCATCGCCTTGGATATCTGCCGCTCCCCGGAGGCGTACAGCTGCGTCTCGACCACCACTGATGAACATACGTTATCGCCGCGCTCGAACGCCCTGGTGGCGTGGAACGCGGCGGAGACGAGGTGGTCCTTGCCGCATATCATATCGGCGTCGAGGGCCAGGCCCTCACCCCCGTTCAGATCGCGAAGGGCGGCGATGAACGCCTCCAAGTCGCCGATTTGTCCGCGGGCACCCAGAACAGTCGTCTTGACCATGCTGTGACGGAATCGGAGGACGCACTTATGATGATTTCGCTGGCCGGGCGCGGTTCGACGATGACGGGGCTGCGGAACCCGGGCCTTTAGAAGGAGGTACTGACAAAACATTAATAGGAGGGTGGGAAGATGGCGCAGGCACGGCCGTCCAGGCGGTCAAGGGTGCAGACATGACAACGGACAGGGTCACGGTGGCGGCTCCGGCCACGCTCTCCAATCTTGGCTCAGGCTTCGACGTGTTCGGCCTCGCTCTCAGCGAACCGTTCGACGAGGTCGACGCGCGAAGGACCGCCGAACGCGGTGTCGTCATCGAGCGCATCGAGGGACGCGGGGCAGACAGCATCACTCTCGACCCATCGCGCAACTCGGCCGGAGCGGCCGCGCTCGCCGTGCTGGAGAGAGGGAACGCCGACTTTGGCATCGCGCTTCGCATCAAGAAAGGCATCCGCCCCTGCTCTGGCATAGGGTCGTCAGGAGCGTCAGCAGCCGGGGGCGCTTTCGCCGCCAACCTTCTGTTGGATGAACCGCTGCCGTTGGAGGACGTGGTGTTCTGCGCCGCGCAGGCCGAGCAGGTGACGTCGGGCAGCTTCCACGCCGACAACGTCGGCCCGGCGGTGCTGGGTGGCCTCACCATCGTCAAGTCCTACGAACCGTTCCGTATCCTGCGCATGGACGTTCCTGAGAACTTTGGCGTGGTCGTCACCATGCCCGACGTTCTTGTCGATACCAAGGAAGCGAGGAAGGCGCTCCCTTCCAACGTACCGCTGAAGAGCATGGTGTTCGAGGTTGGCAACGCCGCCTCGCTCGTGCTCGGCATGTGCCGCGGTGATATCGCACTCATAGGCGACAGCATGCGGGACATCGTCGTGGAGCCCGCGCGTGCGCCACTGAACCCGCACCTGCTGGAGGCGGAGCATGCGGCCCGGAACGCCGGAGCGGCCGGCGCGTTCCTCGGAGGCTCTGGCCCGTGCATGATTGCCATCTACGACCGCTCGGTTGGCGACGGCAAGGCGATCGCATCGGCCGTCCGCGACGTCTACGCGTCAAACGGCATCGGTTCCGATACCTGGATCACTCATGCCGGCCAGGGATGCAGGAGGCTGTGAAATGACATACTCTATCAAGTGCTTCGAGTGCGGCAGCATCGTCGACGATCCTTTCGTTGATTCCTGCCCCAAATGCGGCGGAGTGCTGGCCATCGAGACGGATCTGGACAACGCTGCTTCGCTGCGCCCTCATGATCTTCGACGCCGCCCCATGGGAGTGTGGCGGTACGCTCCGTTCCTGCCCGTAGATGAGTCGCACGCGGTCTCGCTTCTGGAGGGCGGCACGCCGCTGTACGACTGCTGCGCGCTCGCGAAGAAAGCAGGCGTTAGGTCGCTGCATGTGAAGTACGAAGGAGCGAACCCCACCGGCTCGTTCAAGGACCGCGGCATGACCGTCGGTGTGTCGCGAGCGGTGGAGCTAGGATGCAAGACGGTCGGTTGCGCGTCCACCGGCAATACGTCGGCATCGCTGGCCGCCTACGCCGCCAAGGCGAACCTCGGCTGCGTCGTGCTGCTGCCGTCCGGCAAGGTGGCGGCAGGCAAGCTCGCCCAGGCCATGTTCTACGGCGCCAAGGTGGTGTCGATCGACGGCAACTTCGATGACGCGCTGAACGTCGTCAGGCAGCTGGCCCGCGACGGCACGCTGTACCTGTTGAACTCGATCAACCCCTTCCGCCCGGAGGGGCAGAAGACCGTCGCTTTCGAGATCGTCGATCAGCTTGACTTCGAGGTCCCGGACCGCATCATCCTGCCGGTCGGGAACGCCGGCAACATCAGCGCGGTGCACAAGGCCATGGTGGAATGGAAGTCGCTCGGCTGGATCGACCGCGTTCCGAAGATCACCGGTATCCAGGCTGCCGGCGCCGCCCCGCTGGTCCGCGCGTTCCGCGCTGGCCGCGACGATTTCATGCCCGAGGAGCATCCGGAGACCGTGGCCACGGCCATACGCATCGGCAACCCGGTCTCGGGCAAGAAGGCGCTCCGCGCTCTGTACGATACGAAGGGTTACGCCACCGACGTCACCGATGATGCGATTCTGTCCGCACAGCGCCTGCTCGGCCGGACCGAGGGCGTAGGCGTGGAGCCGGCATCGGCGGCGTCGATTGCTGGACTGTTCAAGTTGGTCGAGGAAGGCGTCATCGATTCGGACGAACGTGTGGTGTGCATCTGCACCGGCAACCTGCTCAAGGACCCCGACACGGTCATAAGGAGTTGCGAGCCCATATTCGAGGCCAAGGCCAGCGCCGAGGCGGTCCGAAAAGCGATCGGGGCCTGAATCGGTCTTACCGCCATCATCGGCCGACGAGCAGGTCGCCCACCGATCTCGAGACGCAGCTCCCATGCGTCTTCAGAAGTCGAACAGGCTGCGTTGCTTGCTGTCGGTCGGCCGCGTCTCTTCGGCCTTGACTTCCTCGACCGCCGCTTCGACCGCGTCAGAATCTCTGCGGAACAGCGTCCCGCCGACCTGCGTCAGAAGGCTTTTCGCCACCGCGTCGCCGATCTTCGGCAGACGGGCCAGCCGGACGGGGTCGATCTCCCTGATGCCCTCGGCGCTTCTGATGCCGTGGTTGTACAGTGAGCGCGCCCTCGCTCTCCCGACCCCGCGCAGCCGCACCAGGTCTAGCAGTTCCGGCCTCACGCCGTACCGTATGCGGACCATCAGCTCCGTCAGCACCGGGTACGCGTCCTTGTTGAAGATGTTGGAAAGCTCCCGCATCGAGTAGATGAGCCATTCCCCGACGTCCACCTTGTTGCGCAGGTCGCCGGGGCCCATGCCGTACTTCTTCAGCAGATCGTCCTCCTCCATCTCCATAACCCAGTCGTCGATGGAGCAGGCGGTCTTGATCTCCGAGAGGTAGAAGTCGAACTCGTCCATGTCGTCCGGCGGTGGAAGCAGCAGCTCGCTCTCCCTAGTAACGTAGACTTCCTCCACCCACTCGTAGTCGGAGCGCTTGAGGTACATGGTCAGCATGTCCGGGGAGGAGCAGACTGCATGCAGAAGGCCGAATGGCGAGCCGCCCGGCCTGAAGCTCTTGAGCGCGTCACGCAGCTTCGTCGCGGTCAAAGGGTCGATGTACAGGTCCGACACCCTGCGGCCGAAGAACGTCGGCACCAGCCGCCCGTCCTCTGATCGTATCATCCCTTCCTTCATGAGGAAATCGAGCACGTTCTCCGCCGCTTCCTCCAAGCCCAGCATGGTGGTCTGATGAGCGAAGAACGTGGAGTTCAGGAAGTCCATGAGCCCGTCCCGAGAGGATGCCGTTCCTGTGGCCAGCGTCGCCAGCACGTGAGCGCGCAGCACCGGCTCGCTGCCCAGCTTGGAGTAGATCTCCTCCGGTTCGCCCAGGAGGTAGTTGTCCAGCAGGAAGCGGTACTCGTCCTCGTTCTTGGCCAGCAGGACGGCCTCGCCGTATGGATCGAACCGTGGACGGCCGGCGCGGCCGCACATCTGCTTGATCTCCATCACCGGGATGGCCGCTTGCCCTCCAGCCTCGAACCTCGTCACGTCGCGGATGATGACCCTGCGGGCAGGGAGATTGATGCCGGCTGCCAACGTCGGGGTGGCGACGATGCACTTGATCTTGCCCTGCTTGAAGTTCGATTCGACGAACCGGCGCTGTTCGTTCGTCAGGCCGGCGTTGTGGAACGCCACGCCCTTCTTCACGCACGCCTTCAGCGTCTTGCCGATGGTGGTCTGCTCTCCCTGATCGTCCGCCAGATCGTCGACGCCTTCCAGCGTCGGTTCGCCCATGACCTCGCCGGTCAGCTTCGCGAACTTGGCGGCCATAGTTTCGGTGGACCGCCGGGTGTTGACGAACACCAGGCACTGGCCTCCCTCTGCGATGGAATCGGCCACCAGGCTCCACAGCACGTCCTTTCGGACCGGCACCTTCCGACGGGTGTTGTCGGTGAACACGATCTCCCCGTCGATGAAGACTCCCTCCTTGAGCGGCGTCGGCCTCCATTCCGATGTGACCAGCTCGGCGTCCAGCCAGTCCGCGACCTCCCGGGCGTTCTTGATCGTCGCTGACAGCGCGATGACCTGGAGCGAGGGGTTCAGCTTGCGGAACTTGGTCAGCGTCACTTCGAGGGTGGGCCCTCGTCCCGGGTCGTGGATCAGGTGCACCTCGTCCGCCACCACCAGGGAGATGCGCTCCAGCCAGGAGCTCTGGTGGCGGAGCAGCGAATCGGCCTTCTCCGATGTCGCCACGATGATGTCGAAGTTGTCCAGCTGCGGGTCCGGCGAATCGAGGTCCCCGGCCGACATCGCCACCTTGACGCCCAGCCGCTCGAACTTCTTGAGGTCGTCGAACTTCTCTGACGCCAGCGCTCTCAGGGGAACGATGTACAGCACTTTCCCGCCACGCTCCAGCACCTGCTTCGCCGCGGCGAGGTAGGCCACCAGGCTCTTGCCCGAGGCGGTGGGTATCGCGAGCATGAGGTTCTTTCCGTCCAGAGCGTACGGCACCGCCTTGGCCTGGGGCGGGTGCAGCTCCACGATGCCCTCCTCTTGAAGCAGCTCGGCCACGCCGTCGGGCAGCTCCAGCTCGTCCACTCGCATCTTTTCGTCCCTCGCCGCCGCTAAGGGGCGGGTGAATTAAGAGCTTTCCTCTGACATCAGCGAATGTGGCGGCTCACGCCGGCCGCCGGACCCGTTCGCGCGGGCGGCGCTTCTCCACCTCGTCGGCCGGAGAGCCGCCCTCGTTCTGCGCGTCCCGGAACGTGAAGGACGGCCAGTCGGGCGGAAGCCGCTCGCGCGGAATGAACTCCCCGTCATACGGCCGAAGGCCTTCCTGGGTAGCCAGTACCGCGTTGACGTAGTCGATGTTGGGTTGCAGCTCTACCAGAGAGGGGATTATGCCGTCCCCTATCGCATCCGCGACGCTCCTGCCCTCCTCCTTCTCGAACAGCGCGGCGGCCAGCCGGAAGTGCTCGAGCTCCTGGCCCATGAACTCCTTCCACAGCCGCCGGATGGCCGGATCGCTCTCGCCGAGGAATGCCGAGTAATAGTTGTACGCCTCGTTGAGCTCCATCAGCATCAGCCGCTCCAGCGGGGCGATGTCGGGATCGCCCACCGCCTCGTACTGCGACAGGTGCTGCTCCTCCACGTCGGCGATCTCCCCGAACAGCTGTCTCGCCAGTTGATCCTCGTACGCCGAGATGGAGCTCTTGTAGAACAGCATCTTCTCCTGCTCCGCCGAGACGATGGTGAAGTGGTTCATCATCGTGCGCAGAGAAACGTCCCGGCGGTCGAAGTGCGGCCGCATCTCGTCCACCGGATGGCGATGCTGCTCCGCGGTCGGCCGCCCCGGGCCGATGCCGGTCCTTCCCCGGGTCAGTTGTTCAGCGTCCCCACCTTCCGTTCTTTCGTAGAGCAGCGCGAAGCGGTATAGGTGGTCGTAGTCTTCCACCAGGGCGAAGTCCAGGACCTGCTTGGAGTAGCCGTCCGCCTCGTTCTGCGCCAGGTTGGCCGTGAGGTCCACCGCCATCTGCTCGAGGCCGATGGCCGTCTCGATGGGCGTCTCGTCGGAGGGGACGAGCGAACGGATGGTCTGCTGCTGCAGTGATTCCGCGCGGCGGACGATGGCTAGGTGCTTCTTGACCGCATCATCGTCGATGCTCCTCGTCATGTAATGCTTCGTCAGCATCGAATTGCCCTCGATGCCGTCCATGAGCAGCACCCTCCCCCTGGTGTACGGATCGACGGTCCGTTTATCGTACGGTGGAGGGGCAAGCTCCTTCCAGCTCCTGAACTGCCCGCTCATCGGAACCGTTCTGTGTTCGAAGGGGTTGAACGCCTTCAAGTGGTGTCACCGGCCGTTCGGGGGAGCGGCGGGTATTTGACCATTGCTCGCCGCGACCGCCTACGTACGCCGATCCTAGCCGGGGTAACGGCGGCCCGTACGCTGAGCGAAGGAGGTCATCCCCTTCGCTCGTTCTCCTCCCGCCGCCGCGCTTCTCGCCGCTGGAATGCTGGCTCATATGAATGTTTTATATGGGCGGGGAAACCCTTAACTAGTGGTACCCTTATGAGACGGATATTAGTGTAGGTGTATTATGAGCAGCGACAATAAGCCGCTTGAGATCGCGACCCCTGACATCGATGAATGGATCGAGTCCAGGGGCTTCGAGACCACCGCGGACATCAAGATCCCGGAAAAGCTCGCCGATCAGGTGATCGGTCAGGACGCTGCCGTCGAGGTCATCAAGAAGGCTGCCGAGCAGAAACGTCACGTCATGCTGATAGGGGAGCCCGGCACGGGAAAGTCCATGCTATCCAAGTCGATGACCGAGTTCCTGCCCAAGGGCGAGCTCCAGGACGTCATAGCATATCACAATCCCGACGATCCCAACGAGCCGAAGGTGCGCATCGTGCCCGCCGGAAAGGGCAAGGAGATCGTGGCCGCCCAGAAGAAGGAGGCGATGGCCAAGAAGCAGCAGAAGGCGTCCATAATCACCACTGTGATCGTGGTCCTCCTGATGATGACGGTGGCCATGTTCATCGTGACCCAGGACATCTCCATCATCCTGGTGGGGATCATCGCGGTGGCGATACTGTTCTTCGCCACCAGGTATTCCACCACTGGCAAGCAGGAGAGCTATATCGTGCCCAAGCTGCTGGTCGGTCATGATGACGAGGACACGCCCCCCTTCGTCGACGCCACCGGCGCGCACGCCGGGGCCCTGCTGGGCGATGTCAAGCACGACCCCTTCCAGAGCGGAGGGCTGGAGACCCCGGCCCACGATCGTCTGGAGGTCGGAGCCATTCACAAGGCGTCCAAGGGCGTCCTCTTCATCGATGAGATCAACATGCTTCGCATGGAGAGCCAGCAGAGCCTGCTGACCGCCCTCCAGGAGGGCAAGTTCTCCATCACCGGACAGTCGGAGCGCTCCTCGGGCGCCATGGTCAAGTCGGAACCGGTCCCCTGTGACTTCGTCCTGGTGTGCGCCGGCAACCTCGACGCCATCCAGGGCATGCACCCCGCGCTCCGTTCCAGGATACGCGGCTACGGCTACGAGGTGTTCATGCGCTCCACCATGGACGACACCGAGGCGAACCGCGACAAGCTGGTTCGCTTCGTCGCCCAGGAAGTCGCGAGGGACAAGAAGATCCCCCACTTCGACAAGCACGCGGTGGGCGAGATCATCAAGGAGGCGCAGCGCCGCGCCGGCCGCCACGGTCTGCTGACCCTGCGGCTGCGTGAGCTGGGCGGCCTGGTCCGCGTGGCCGGCGACGTCGCCCGTGAGAAGCAGCAGCCCCTCGTCACCTCGGACATGGTGCTGGAGGCCAAGCGCATCGCCCGCTCCCTGGAGCAGCAGATCGCCGACCGGTACCTGGAGTCCAGCAAGGACTACCAGACCTTCACCACTGTCGGCGAGTCGGTCGGCACCGTCAACGGGCTGGCCGCGCTCAACGGCGGCAGCTCCATGGCCGAGTACTCGGGCATCGTGCTCCCCATAGTGGCCGAGGTCACCCCGGCCCAGACCCGCTCCGGCGGCCGCATCATAGCGACCGGCAAGCTGGGCGAGATCGCCAAGGAGGCCGTCCAGAACGTCTCCGCCCTGGTGAAGAAGTACACTGGCGAGGACATCGCCAACCACGACGTGCACATCCAGTTCGTCGGGACCTATGAGGGCGTGGAGGGAGACTCCGCTTCGATATCGGTCGCCACGGCGGTCATATCGGCGTTCGAGGACGTCCCCGTCGATCAGAACCTGGCCATGACCGGCTCACTGTCGGTCCGCGGTCAGGTGCTGCCGGTGGGAGGCGTCACCGCCAAGATCGAGGCGGCCTCCGAGGCGGGCATCAAGCGCGTCCTCATACCCCGGTCCAACATGCGGGACGTGGTGCTGGACAAGCAGTACATCGGGAAGATCGAGATCATCCCGGTGGACACCCTGGGCGAGGTGCTGGAGAAGGCCCTCATCGGAGGTCCGAAGAAGGACACCCTGCTGAGGAAGCTGTCCGACCTGGTGGAGCGAAAGGTCGCCATCGGCGTCACCGCCCCCGGCCGCCCCGCGGCCCAGTAAAACCCCTTTCATCCTTCCTTATTTTTCACAGCGTTCGTCGGTCCATCCGTTCATCATCGGGTCTGGCATGAGGAGGACAAATCATTATAGGTCCGCATACTCTCTCCGGAATCGGTTCACATGCGCAAGCAAGAGGTCAGCGCTCTTCTCATCGGACGTTTCCAACCGTTCCACAATGGCCATCTGGAGGTCATAAGGACAATATCCAAGCAATGCGACCGTCTCATCGTGGGCATCGGCAGCGCGCAGCTCTCCCACACCTTCGAGAACCCCTTCACGGCGGGGGAGAGGCACCTCATGATATCGAGGGCGCTGCACGACGAGGGCATGGACAACTTCTTCCTCGTGCCTATGGTGGATATCAACCGCTACGCGATATGGGTCGCGCACGTCGCTTCCCTGGTCCCGCCGTTCCAGGACGTGTATTCCAACAATCCGCTCACGCGCCGCCTGTTCGAGGAGGCCGGCTATGAGGTCCGCTCGGCGCCGTTGTTCGACCGGGCCGTGTATTCGGGCACCGAGATCCGCAAGCGCATCATCAGCGGGAAGGAATGGGAGCACCTCGTGCCCAAGGGGGTGGCGGAGACGATACATGAGGTCCATGGCGACCAGCGCCTGAAGGACATCACCAAGGAGTACTCGCGCGAGGTGACCATCTGAAGCTCGAGGAAGAAGCGGGAGCGCTGCTGAACTCGCAGGGCAGGACGGTCGCCCTGGCCGAATCGTGCACCGGCGGACTGGTGGGCGCGATGCTTACGTCCGTGCCCGGCTCCTCCGCTTACTTCCTCGCTTCCTTCGTGACATACTCCGACTCGTCCAAGGTGAGCGCGCTGGGCGTTCACCATCGCACCCTGGCCGAGCACGGGGCGGTCAGCGCCGAGTGCGCGATGGAGATGGCTTCGGGAGCAAGGCGCGCCGGCAATGCTGACATGGGCGTATCGATCACCGGGATCGCCGGGCCGGGCGGGGGGAGCGACATCAAGTCGGTCGGTCTGGTGTACATCGCCGTGGACGACGCGATCGAAAGTCGCGTGGAGCGTTTCGTGTTCCCCGGGGGCAGGGAAGAGGTCCGCGCGGCCGCGGCGGAGAATGCGCTCCGGCTGCTCATCGAACGCCTGCGGACGACGTCATGATCGTTCTCAGCAAAGCATTGGTGTGGCTGCGCACGACACGCTGTCCCCGCCCTTGATGCTGGCTTGATACGACGACGCCGGGGCCGTTCAACGGCCATGTTTTTTATTCCCGACCTCATGTGAAAAGCTCTTTATGCTGCCGCCCGATATCATCGCAGTCAGGTGATGGGATGGGCAGATCAGCGAACAGTATCCCCTCTGGGGTGGCCGATTTTGATTCGATCATCAAGGGAGGGTTTCCCGCCGGATCGGTCGTTCTTCTGATCGGAGGGGTCGGGGCCGGGCAGGTGGAGTTCGCTCTCACCTCGGCGGCAAAGCTCTCGATGGTCATCGAGGACCCGTCGGCGGCGGGCTTCATGCTCGGCCGGGGAAAGGAATCCACGATGCCGGAGCAGATATGCTACATCACGTTCTCCCGCTCGCGGGAAGAGATCCTGCTGGAGCTGGAGAATTCCTTCAATTCGGAGTTCCATGACGCCTTCGAGAGGGTCGTGAAGTTCAAGGACTTCTCCGAGGCATACTTCCGCAAGACGCTGGTGCCCCGATCCTGGACCGGAGGGGAGACCAACTCGCTGTTCTCCTCGCCATCGTCGAAGAGCGTTCTGGAGTCCCTCGTCGACTATCTCGATGAGAACGCTCCGCGCTCGATGGTGGTGATCGACTCCCTCACCGACCTGGTGGTGAGCGCCAGCATCGACATCAATGATCTGGTGGCGGTGCTGCGCGGCCTGCAGCGCGTCTCCAAGAAGTGGGGCGGGATCATATACCTCGTCCTGACGGACGACGTGCTGGAGGAGCGTACGCAGCACATGATAATGGACTCCGTGGACGGCGCCCTGGTGTTCGAGTGGAGCCGGTACTTGAACTCATCGCGGCGGCAGCGGTACATGTACGTGGAGAAGTTCATCTCCCTCCTGCCGCACCTGGACAAGGAGCGCATCGCCCGGTTCGCCACCACGGTCTCGGCGAAGAGCGGATTGGTGGTCATCGACGCGGAAAGGATCGTGTGATATCATGGACAGGGTCAGGACAGGGATAGAGGGGCTCGACGACATGCTGGAGGGAGGCCTCCCCAAGGGCCATGCCGTTGCGGTGATGGGCTCCTTCGGAACGGGCAAGACGACCTTCGGACTGCAGTTCCTGCAGCAGGGGCTGCGGGACGGCGAGAAGGGGATATTCATCAGTCTGGAGGAGGACCAGGAGAGCATCCTGGCCAACGCCATGTCGTACGGATGGGACCTCCGGCGGTACGTGGACGGAAGGCAGCTGGCGGTGATCAAGCTGGAGCCGACCGATGCCAAGAACTCCATCAACCGCGTTCGCTCCGAGCTGCCTCAACTGATCAGCTCATTCGGGGCCTCGCGCATCGTGGTCGATTCGGTGTCGCTGCTGAACATGCTGTACGAGTCCGACCATGACAAGAGGGTCAGCCTGTTCAACCTCATCCAGATGATCAAGGGGACCGGCGCCACATGCCTCATGACCGCGGAGGTGCAGGACCAGAACCCCAACGCGTCGAGGGACGGCCTCATCGAGTACGCGGTGGACGGGGTCATCGGCCTTCGCTACGAGGAGCATCCGGAGCTGGGGGAGGTCAAGCTCACCGTCCGGGTGATGAAGATGCGCCGCATTCACCATTCGAGGCGCGTCAAGCCGTATTCCATCACCGACCATGGCATCGAGGTCCACAGCGCCGCCGAATCGTTCTGACGCGACGACATATAGTACGTAAGCCTGCTACGTTCCGGAGCGAACCATGAACGCAAGACCGCTGCTGTATGCCATCATCTCGGCCGCGCTGTTCGGAATCAGCACGCCGGTGGCCAAAGTGCTGCTGGTCGAGCTCGACCCCGTGGCGCTGGCCGGGCTGCTGTACCTGGGAGCGTTCATCGGATTGTCGGTGGTGAGCATCCTTCGAACCTCGAGAACGAAGACGGCGCCGCTGGAGAGGAAGGACGCTCCGTGGTTGGCCGGGGCCATCCTGGCCGGCGGGGTCCTGGCGCCGATCCTCATGATGAGCGGGCTGACCACCGTGTCCGGCCTGGCCGGCTCCCTCCTTACCAACCTCGAAGGGGCGGCCACCGCGCTCATCGCCGTTGCCGTGTTCCGCGAGCACGCCGGCCGGCGGCTGTGGCTCGCGCTGTCGGTGATGACGGCGGCCGGCGTGCTGCTGTCCTGGGACCCCTCGGGCGGTTTCATCGATCCCGCCGGACCGATACTGATCGTCCTCGCCGTGATCTGCTGGGGTATCGACAACAACCTCACGAGGCAGATCTCCGGCAAGGACCCGGTGCGCATCGCCCAGCTTAAGGGCCTGATCGCCGGCTGCGCCTCCCTCGGCGTGGCGGCGGTCCTCGGGACCCGTCTATCGCTCACACCGTCGCTATTCCTGGCGTTGCTGCTCGGAGCGCTCAGCTACGGGATCAGCCTGGTGCTGTTCATCAAGGCGCTGGAGGGCCTCGGCTCCTCGCGGGCGGGCGCGTTCTTCAGCATGGGCCCCTTCGTAGGCGCGGCCGTCGCGGTGCTGTTCCTGGACGATTCCCTCACCCCGCCGTTCGTGCTGGCGGCCCTGCTCATGGCGATCGGCGTGTACGCGCTCGCTTCGGAAAGGCACCGCCACCGGCATCGGCACGAGCCGCTGGTGCATAACCAGGCTCACGAGCACGACATCCATCATCGCCACGGCCACGATGCCGTTGGCGTTCACTCACACGA
>DATD01000021.1:16407-17838 GCA_002504525.1 Methanomassiliicoccus sp. UBA345 | reverse complement strand
TCGGTCACGGGAACGTCGGCCCACATTACCTGCCCGTTCCCGAAGTCGAACAGGACCGCACAGGTGTCTTCCTCTTCAGCGCCGCTCACGGTGCCAGCAATGGCCGCCAGCACCATCATCCCCATGACCAGACATGCAACGATTCTCATCGGTTCCACCGCCCTTCAGTGTAAGTTGGATGTATTATCCAATACATTGGTTATGCATCCAACGACTAATAAAGTTTCTTTTGATTCTATTGACCTCGATAATCATCCCCGCTCCCAACGCTCACGATTAAATATCCTGCGATGCCAGGCCATCCTCATGAAGAGCCAGACCAGTGAGGTGAGAAAGGTCGTTACGGTCAGTCCCGCCCGGCCCACCATAGAAGGTGCGGGCGTACGACTGAAGAGAGCGTTCGGCGCGGCCGACCCCAAGCTGGACCCGTTCCTGATGTTGGACGACTTCTCCTCCCGGGACCCGGTCGACTACGAGGCGGGATTCCCGGACCATCCGCACCGGGGCATGGAGACCGTCACCTACATCATCAGCGGCCAGGTCGATCACAAGGACAGTCTGGGCAACAGCGGGAGCATCCAGTCGGGCGATGTGCAGTGGATGACCGCCGGAAGCGGCATCATCCACGGCGAGATGCCGCGGGACACCTGGGAGCGGTTGTGCGGGATACAGCTATGGGTCAACCTTCCGAAGGAGAACAAGATGATGACGCCACGCTACAGGGACATCAGGGCGGAGGACATCCCCACGACCGAGCCATCGGAAGGCGTCAAGGTCAAGGTCATCGCCGGCCGGTCCGATGAGGCCGTCGGACCGGTGAAGGACCTGATGGTCGAGGTGGAGTATCTCGACGTCAGCATGAACGCCGGCGCCAGGTTCCGTCACGCGATACCGCACGGCCTCAACGCCTTCGCCTACATGATACAGGGGGAGGCGAACTTTGGAGGGAACAAGGCTAGAAGGCAGGAGCTGGTGGTGTTCGGCGACGGCGACGAGATCTCTGCCCGCTCCGGAGAGAAGGGTGCTAGGTTCATCCTCGCCGCCGGCCGCCCCATCGGCGAATCGGTGGCATGGCGCGGCCCCATCGTCATGAACAGCGAGGCCGAGCTGAGGGATGCGTTCAACGAGATCCGTGAAGGCACCTTCGTCCGGTCCAAGCCGCTGCGCTGATCACCGGCGCTTCCCGATCGGGATATACCTTCGATCGAGCTCGCCAACGTAAGTGCAGACCGGGCGGTACAGCACCGCCTTCACCGGACGGCGGGGGAACTTCTCCTCCAGGACGTGAGCGGTCCATCCGGACGAACGGGCCATGGCGAACACCGCCGGGTAGAAGTCCGGATCGATGCCCATGGCGTGGTACATCGAGGCGGTGTACATGTCGATGTTTGGATAGATCTCCTTCCCCTTGGAGGAGCGGAACTGCTCCTG
>DATD01000021.1:13274-16136 GCA_002504525.1 Methanomassiliicoccus sp. UBA345 | reverse complement strand
CGTCCGATAGACCGCGTGGCCCATCCCGGATACTCGTTTCCCGTGCATGAACTGCTCGCGCACCCACGCCTCCACGCTCTCCGGGTCGTTCACGTCGATGAGGTTCTTCATGACCTGGGCGTTGGCCCCTCCGTGCAACGGGCCGGATAGGGCCCCGACGCCGGCCGACACCGCCGCGTACATGTTGGCCCGGGTGGAAGCGACCACTCTCGAAGTGAACGTCGAGGCGTTGAACCCGTGATCGGCCTGCAGGATCAGGGCGACGTCCAGGAACCGGTTCATCGTCTCGCTCTGCTTCTCCCCCCAGATCATGTACAGGAAGTTGGCGGCGTGAGATAGGTTCTCGTCCGGCCGGATGGGCTCCTGGCCACCGCGAAGGCGCTTCCATGTCGCCACCACGGTGGGCATCATGGCGATTATACGGACGGCCTTCCGCCGGTTGGCCTCCGGCGACTCGTCTTCCAGGTCGGGGCAGGTGCCCGACAGCAACGACACCATCGCCGACAGGACCGCCATGGGCGGGGTCTCGAGCGGCAGTGCACGCATCGCCTCTATGATGCCTGGCGGCAATTCACGTTGTGATGCGAGCTCCTGCGAGAACGCCTCGAGCTGGTCGGCCTTAGGCAACCTGCGATCTATAAGCAGATGACACACTTCTTCGAAGTTGGACCATTTGGCAAGGTCCTCGATCGAATAACCACGGTAAAGCAATCTTCCTGCTTGTCCGTCCACCAAACTGATGCGGGACGTCGCGGCCTTGATACCTCTCAGCCCGGTGTCCTCAGTACCGACCATCATGACGTCATTCGGTATCTAGTATTTTTCATATGGGGTCGATTTCTTTTACAGAACGCGGTTGCGAGCGCCTCCATGGCCGCCCCTGCGCCGAACTTTTCTCGGCCATGGTCCCCTTGTATCCATCTTGCATGTGCTCCCCCTTATCATTCCGGCGCTGTCATGGAAACGACGTGGTAGCATGGCTAGAGCGATGGTATTGACGAAACAGGGTTCGGTCGACGACCTTGAAATGAGGGACTATGAGATGCCGGCCGCGGCGGCAGGGGACGTGGTCGCCGACGTTAGATTATGCACCATCTGCGGCACCGATATGGACATCATCCACGGAGGTCAGGCGCTTCCGATGCCCAACCTCCTGGGCCATGAATGGTTCGGCACGATCAGGGAGCTGGGCGACGGGGTTCACGCGGACTACGTGGGCAATGAGCTGAGGAAAGGCGACCTCATCGCCACCTCCAACGGTACCAAGGGTGACTGCTGGTACCTCAACAACGTCCCTGGGCGCAACAACCTATGCCCGCAGCAGGAGGTGATCGGCGTGTACCGCCGCAGCGCTGACCAGCCGCCCCACTTCTGGGGGGCGTTCGCCGAGCACGTGTACATCGAGGACCACATCCCGATCTTCAAGCTCCCCTCCGGACTGGACGACAAGGAAGCGGTCTGCTTGGAGCCGATCGCCGTGGCCACCCGCTCGTTCAAGCGCGCCCATGGCAGCGGCTCGAGCGGAGCGGCCGCCGGCGATGGCGTGGACCCGTCGCAGACGGTGGTGGTGCAGGGCCTCGGCTCCATCGGACAGTGCATGGCGATGGTGTGCAACGTCCAGGGAATGGAGAACATCATCGCTGTCGACCGCCATCCTGACCGGATCGAGGTGGGCAGGAGGCTGGGCGTCACCGATGTCGTGGACAGAGGCACACTGACAACCGTGGAGGAGAGGGCGAAGGAGGTCCGCCGCATGACCGGCGGCCGCGGCGCCGACATCGTCTTCGAGTGCGCCGGTACGAACCAGGCGTTCGCCGAGGCGTTCAAGCTGGTGCGCAGAGGCGGAACTGTGGTGGAGCTCGGAGTGGCAGGGGACAAGGGCAACATCGAGGTGAACCCGTTCTCCGACTTCTGCGAGAAGGAGGTCAGCGTGTTCGGCGTCTTCGGATACCCTTCGCTCGAATACCGGACGGCCATCTCGGTGATGGGCGTGGCCAAGCGGAGAGGGATACCGTTCAGCGACATCGTGTCCGATGTCCGTCCGCTGGAGGAGCTTCCGGAACAGGTGCGGAGACACGAGGAGAGGGCGGTCTCCGGCTCCATCGCGATGCGACCCTGAGATCAGGCGACCGTCGTCTCGAGCACCAGCGGCCTGGACACCGGACCGTCGGGGTCGGACACCGAGATCACTGCCACATAGTGCCCTGGGTGGTTGAACTTCAGGGTGCCGGCGCCGGACGGGGACCACGATCCCTTCGCCCACTCATCGTAGGTGCCGGCGCCCATGGTCAGCTCCTTCGCATTGGGCGTCATGGCCGCCGTTCCCGACAGCAAGTTACCGCCCTCCCCTTCCCACACGGTGTAGAACACCGTATTGAAGCCGTTCTCCCACGCCGAGACCGCCGACGTGGAGTTCAGGGCGGAGCGATCGATCCGGAGATCGCCGCTGTTGTAGGCCGAGAGGTCTCCGCCGACGTTCATGCCGGTGGGGCAGATCACGCTGATCGTCCAATTGTAATAGGTGCCCCAGTCCGCTCCCTCCCACTGCTCGATCGGAGCGGAGAGCGCGAAGCCGAGCTCGCTGCCCGCCTCCGCCTCGTTGCTCCAGCCTTCTCCCCACGGGCCTAGCGACGGCTCTCCGAAGAGGCGCGGAACGCTCTCGTTTATCGTGATGGTAACGGCCGTCTGTTCGGTCTGGCGCCCCTCAGCGTCGAGAGCCTCCGCTACGACCTCGTAGATGCCCGCCGCGGTGAACGTCACCATCAGCAAGCCACTGCTGACTTCATGCAACAGGCCGGTCAGCGAGCCCTTGTCCTCATTCATGTCCAGCCGCTCCGACGGAGCGTCCAGAGGGAACAGTCG
>DATD01000021.1:0-12888 GCA_002504525.1 Methanomassiliicoccus sp. UBA345 | reverse complement strand
CAGTACCAATAGGCTGGAGCGGAAGATGAGGCCAGTTCTTCTCAGACGATCCCCGGTGCCGTTTGAGAGCCGACGATAGATAAGGGTGATGCATCAGGAACGGCGGGACGACGGCCTCGATCTGCCGCGTTGAGCGGCGTCAGATGTCGATCGGCCTGCCCACCGCCCTGGCCCGGACCCGCATCTCCGCCAGTTGGGTGACGCCGGGGGCGTCGGGCGTGACGACCCTCTCCTCTTCGACGGTGATGCTGACCGCCGGATGCAATGCCCCGGCGCGCGCCGCGCGGTCCAACGCGTGCTCGCTCGCCAGGTCCTTGGCGCGCTGCACCGCGTCATGCTCCTTCAGGAACGAAATGGGCGTGGAGAACACCGAGTGGACCGCGTAGCCCTTGTCGCGGGGGTACACGAAAACGTCCACGTACTCGGAGATGTGCCCGCATACCGCGCCCACCGCGTTGCCCACCTCGTGGTCCTCAGGGATCACCACCTTCGCTCCGATCTTTCTCTCCAGCGCGGTCAGGTACGCTCTCGCCGGCGCGCCGATGCCCACCACCGTGGCGTCGAGGGCGGCGTTCAGACGCAACGGCCCGCATGTCCGCTTCCCGCTCACCATATCCATCACCTGTTGGAAGACAGGTGCTTCGGGGAGAGCGCCCAGCTCATCGGACAGGACCTTCCTGACCACCTCCTCGGCGATCTGCGAGGTGACGGCATCCAGCACCATCTCGGCGAACTTTCTCCCGTCCGTGCGCATCACTCCGCCGAAGAGCTCAGCTCCCAGTATGGCGGCGTCGACGTCTCCTTCAGAGTATGAACCGACCGCATGAAGGGCATCGGTCGGAGTGAACCCGATACTGGCGATGGCGCCGAGGCTGCGCATCTCGTCGAGCAGGGGCAGGAGTAGGACGATGTCGAGGTCCCTCTTCAGCTGACCCAGCGTGCTGGGCCCTTTCTCTGTCAGATATCTCGCCAGCTTGGCCGGCGAGCCCGACAGCCCCTGTCCGCGGCCCGTCAGGTAGATGAACCTGGCCTGGCCGGTCTCCCTCATCCTCGACGTGAGATCGGGGAACTGCCGGGCGGCGAAGCACAGCGGCACGACCCGCCGGGGGCCTATGAGCACTCCGCCCTCGGGAGACGCCCTCACCTCCGAATCGCCGCCCAGCGCGGAGGTCCGCATGTCCACCGCCTCCACCCTGGTGCGCCACTTGCCGACCGTTGAACCGTCCTTGCTGACCTTGGGTATGCCGCACCTGAGCACCGCGATGTCGGTGGACGTTCCTCCCATGTCCACCACCACGCAGTCGTCGATGCCACTGAGCACATGGCCCCCCATGGCGCTGGCCGCCGGACCAGAGAGGATGGTGTCCACCGGCCGTTCCCTCGCCGTGCGCAGGTTCATGAGCGTTCCGTCGCCCTTCAGTACCAGCACCGGGGCGGTCATGCCTCTCGCCTTCAGGATGCCCAGCACCTTATCGAGGAAGTCGCTCAGCACCGGCATCAGACGGGCGTTCAGTACGGCCGTCACTGTCCTTTCGTAGATGCCAAGCACGGCTGTGAGCTCGTGCCCGGCCACCACCGGCAGGCCGTACTTCCTCTGCACCAGCTCCTTGACGCTATTCTCCTGGTAGGGGTTCTGAGTGCCGAACAGCCCGGAGACGACTAGGGAGTCCACCTGTGGAAGCATTTCCTGGACGGCCTTCTCCAGCTCATCCATGTCCAGCATGGCCAGGGCGTTGCCCCGGGAGTCATGGCCGCCAGGGAGGAAGCGCTGCATCTTGGCCCCAAGCTCCCACCCCGGCTCGGGCTTCCAACCCAGTCCTATGAGGCCTACCTGGCCTCCCCTGCCTTCAAGAACGGAATTGGTGGCCAGGGTGGTGGAGACCCCGATCAAGGAGGGATCGAAGGATCCTATTCCGAGGTCGGCCAGGACGGCGTCGATGACCTCTTTCAGGCCGATGCTGAGATCATCGTGGGTGGTCCTCGCTTTGGACTTCGCCAGCACCTTGTCGGTGCGCAGGTCCATGATCACCGCGTCGGTGTACGTGCCGCCCGTATCGATGCCGAGGCCGTAAACTGGTTCTGAAGGAGAGGGGATCATGCTCATCGTCCCATTGCCGCTTTCGGACCCGGGGAGGCCCAGCGGCGGACATCGCCGCCTCCTGTATAACGGCTCTGCTTAAATACGCTGGTCCAGGCGAGGTGACGTCACTCTCTGACCCGGAGCAACACTTCCAGGTTCCTCGGGAACAGTTCGGCGCTCAGGCCGACCCGTCGCAGTTTAACGGCCATATCCTCGGACATCGCGCCCGCAGCGGATGCGTCCAGCAGACGTGCGGCCTCCTCCTCGGAGAACTCCTCTCGTGCTTCCATCCAGCTCATGACGTTCTTGTTGTATGGGCACACGCGCTGGCAGCGCATGCAGCCGACCAGGGCGTTGTGCGCTTCGGCGCCGACCCATTGAGGGAACGGAACGGACGAGCCCTTCTCGTTATGCCAGGTCAGGCAGCGATCTCCGCGCAGCAGCATTCTGTCGGCAGGGATGGCGCCGGTCGGGCAGGAGATCTGACAGGCGTTGCAGCTGTCGCAGCCGGGCAGCATCCCCATGTCCTGCCACTGGTCCTCCTTGCACGGCATGTCGCTGAAGAAGGCGGTGAGCCGGTGGAACGAACCGAAAGTGGGGATGTAGGCGATGTTGTTCCTCCCGTACTGGGCCAGGCCGCTGCGGGCGGCCAAGGCCTTCAGGGGCAGCTTCACCGGAACGAAGCGGTACTTGTTCGGCTGCGATATGCGGTCCAGAGCGGACAGCACTTCCTTTTCAACGTCCTTGCCATCGGCATACGCCGGGGGGACGAACAACGGTATCGCCCTTCCGTTCCAGCGGAACGTGACGGACAGCATCGGCTTGGGCTTGGCCACGATCACGATTGTGCTGGCGTTCGGAAGATCGTCCGGAACGCGGAAGTCGAACCATGGCAGGTTGTCATCATAGAACTCCGGATCGAACAGGCCGTCCTTGCGCAGGGCGTCGATGTCATCTCTCAGTCCATTGAGATGATCGACCGATATCGTCCTGGCGAACAGCCCGTTGCTCTTCATCTGCCCTTCGAACGTAAGCTCTTCCAAATGCTCTCCTCCCGGGGTGCCTGAACACCCTTTCAGATTTGGTCATCGACCGCGGGGGTGATAATCATGCGGGTCGATTGCTCATGTCGCGAGCGGTGATGATGCGAGGGGTAGGCATCGAGCGTTCGCATCGAAAGAGCGTGTGTCGCGATGCGGAAAAAGCTGTGCCTTTGGTCAAAGTAAAAAGAAGATGGAAGAGGTTTGGAAGCCTTTGGCGATCGCAGCTGCTCTTACAGCACTCCGTCAACATTCGTCTCAGAGAGAGTGAACGTTGTGGTTTCGGAGGTAGTGTATCCGCTATCAACAGTGGTTATATCGACGGCCACCTGGTAAAGCACAGAGACGCCGTTCACCTGGCCGACGTAGAAGTCGTAGGTCGTGGTCTCTAAAAAGTCCTCAGAACTTCTCGTGAACGACTTCTGCCAGTGCGTCACATCGTATACAGTCTCTCCGATCATTACCTCATCCGAGCCCTCGTCCACTGCATCCTTCAGATAATCCTGGGCCAGGGTGTGGAGGCTGCTCCAATAGGCCCCGGCGATAACTGGATGCTTAGGGTAGTAGTTGATCGAGTTGGGGCCGAAGTCGCCCTCCTCGGTAGCGGACACTTTAATCTCCGATGAGGAAACGGCGGTGACTTCCCATCTGAGGCTGGGCCCCTCGATGGTGTAATCGTCGTCATAATCGGAGCTAGTCACGATGGTCCCCGCATAGGTAAGGTAATCGCCGACCGCCAGATTGTAGTCGAGATAGTTCTTGCCGTCGTCATCATCGTTGTCGACGTTGCTGCCGATCATGGCGATGTTCGAGTCAAAGATCTCGAAGGTGGTCGTCGCGAGAGTGACGCCATTCTCCTTCTCGACCGTCACCCACTTATACAGTACGCCATTGCTCTTGCCGACGTAGAAGTCGACATGATCTACGAGGCTGGCATCATCCTCATCCTCGATTGTTACCTGGTAGTGCTTGACCGCCTTGCTGCCGAGGGGCGTGTTGATGGTCGTATCCTTAACGGTGATGCCAGGATGATAGGTGCCGAGCCAATCATCGGTGACATACATGTTGTATGCACCGAACATCGGATTGTCAGTGCTGTTGTAATGATCATCGAAGGTCATTGTCGTGCCAGACATCGTAAATGTGAGAAGGACATCATACCCGGCCGAGGTGACATTCGATACGTCCCATCTATAGTTCATTACCTCTGTCCCATATTCATCCTCGTTCGTTATCCGGTATTCGATGAAGTCGCCGTTCTTCATCTTGTATGTAGAACCGTTCTTGTTGTCGTTGTCACCATTGTCATCGGCGTCGCCGCCTCCCAGAAGCATGATGGCTCCCGCGGCAGCCGCTACGACAACGACAACTGCAACAATACCTACGATCAACATCTTTGGCAAGCCTTTTTCGGGCCCAATGGCTGATTAACATCAGTCATGTGATCACAATCCGTCCCTTCATCTGAGACCACATATATAATAAAATACTACAAATGTAAATTTACCAATCAAGATAATAAAACTCCTGCCCCTAGGCTTACTCCGACCAGACTCGGCCACTGATGTCGAGGATCATGATGGTAACTAGGTGACGATTGCAGCACTGTAAAAGAATAGGAATGTCTAAAGGACAGCAACCCGGATAGGATTGATATATCGGCCGATGCCAGTAGCATCGGGATGAACATGACGCTCAGATGCCCGTGTGGATGCGAGATCGCCGGCAATGGCGACGGCGAGCGTTCGAGGAGCTTCAAGGAGCACCTCGTCAAGGAACATGAGCAGGACGAGGACTCGCTTCGGATGCTCGAGCTGAGGGAACAGTTGGGAGAGGAGGTCACGAAAGGCCTGCTGGCCATGGAGATGGAGATGCGCGCTCATCTGCATCCATCAACGAATAGCCGGGAGGAGATACTCAAGGACTCGGAGCAGGGGTGCGGCATGACATGCGTCTCGGAGTTCTCCATGAGCAAAGAGCAGCTTGAGGACTACGCGAACTGCATCACTTGCCCCGCTTGCGGCCATAAGGTCGGGGGCGATGACGACGGCCAGCTCTCCGAGGCACTTCGGGAGCATTGCAATGGGCATGATGAGTTCCGTGATAAGATGCAAATGAGAGCCTTGCCTGCCCCTCGTTGAATGATGGCAGTACGTTAAGCGGCTTGGAAGGGCATGAAAAGGTTTGGGCGAGGGAGCGTTTCCACGCGCCCCCCCACCGGTTAGGCATGGGCTACATACTCGATACAGTTCGACCTTATCACTGATCGATCATTCTGTAAGTGGGGTTCGGACGGCCGGGAGAGAAGCAGTCGTCGACGAAATCATAGTTGTCGATGCTCGTCTCTTCCATCGCCTTCCTGACCGCTGACCGGATGCTCTCCTGCAGCCGTTCGGGCGATGACACCACTCGGCCGTTGACAAGCATCTCGACGTCGCCCTGGGCGTACCGAGAACCGGTCACTCCGTCGGTGGTGAGGTTGCTGAATATCAGGCTCATCTTCATCGCGCTGACCGGTGAGCGTATCATCACCTTGGCATGAGCGATGTCCTGAGGCTCATATCCCTCGGCCAGGTATCTCAGCACCTTCGTACCCAGATGATAGGTGTCCACCCTCTCGGCGGTAAAGCTGATCTGCCCGTTGTACCAGCCGAGCTCCGCCTCGGCGTTGGCGTAGGTGTCGTAGTCGACGTCCACCGGGGCGCCGGCGCTCCTGCGGTCCGAGGCGACCAGCTCCACAATCTCATCGAGACCTTTGCCGGTCAGCGCAGAGTAGGCGATCACGGGGGCAGTGGAATTGATGCTCTTCACCGCATCGATGATCTCCTGCAACCTGGCAGCGGATATCATGTCGACCTTGGAAAGCACGATGTACTCGGCCTCCTCGATCTGATGCTTGCGGAGATAACCGCCTATGGAGCGGGCATCGATCTCATCAGATGAGAGGCGAGAGCTGTCAACCAGCACCATGAGGGGCGCGACGGTGAACTCATCCTGAAATATCACACGGAACGGCGCTACGACGGTAGCTTGCAGGTCGGTGCAGCTGCCCACCGGCTCCGCCAGTATCATTTCGGGATGTTCATCCGCTACAAGCTCGCGGGCGCTCTTGAGCAGGTCAGGAAAGCGGCAGCAGAAGCATCCTCCCAGGACCTCGGCGGTGGCGAAGCCTTTTCCGCGGCTGTACTGGGTGTCGACCAACGCCACGCCCTGATCATTGTTTATGATGGCAGCCTTCTTTCCCGCGGCGGTCAGCTTTCCGGCGACCTTGTTGATGAGCGTGGTCTTTCCCGCCCCAAGGAATCCGCCTATGAGTACGATCCTAGTGGTCAAATTGACATCCTCATCGCTGTAGTTCATTTGATGTTAATATATTTTAGTTTGTTCTCAATCATTAGAGTACAAACTTAATCATTTATAATCAAAATGCAATTGACTGCCGAAGATGCCGGGGTACAACAGATGCCTACGCTCAAGCAGAACCTGCTCGCCGAGTTCATGGGAACCATGTTCCTGGTGACCGCTGCCATTGCCTCTACGATATTGCCGTTCAACCTGGACGGTTCGACCGTGGTCCTGGCGGTGTTCATCAACGCCATCGCTGTGGCATTCGTCCTCTTCGCGCTGATCGAGACGTTCGGTTCGATCTCGGGGGCGCACTTCAATCCCGCAGTGACGCTTGCATTGCTGACGGCCGGGGACATCGATCGCAGCAAGGCGGCGAAGTACATCGTAGTACAGATCGCTGGGGGCCTCATTGGAATGCTGGTCGCACACCTCATGTTCATCGGTACCACTTCGACATTTTACGCGGACACCAACATGCTGTTCACTATCTCGGAAAGCGTGAAGGAGCCGGCGCTGTACTTCGCCGAGTTCGTCGGAACCTTCCTTCTGGTGGGCGTCATAATGGGATGCGTGAGAGGCGGCTCAAAGCACACCGGGCTCAGCGTAGCGATGGTGGTCGGCGGCATGCTCGTCACCACGTCGAGCACAATGTTCGCCAATCCCGCCGTCACGATCGCCCGAATGTTCACCTACGCGATCTGCGGCATCGCCCCGGAGAGTGCGGTGTTCTTCATCATCACCGAGGTGCTGGGGGGAATAACGGCAGCGGTGGTGTTCGGCTATCTGTATCCGTCCAAGCTGAAGGACAAGTGCGACCCCTTCGACTGCAAAAAGCCCATAACGGTGCAGAATCCTCCTTCCAACGGCGGGGCCTTTTAACCCCGCCCATCCCCTTTCGCATTCATCCGGAGCTTAGAGAACGTCGGAGCGACGTTCGATGCCATACCCAGGCGATGATGGTCGAATGCCATAGATTTAATTATTTACTGTTCTAATAAACTGTAACATATGTTGGGGAACAGAGAGGGGATAGTGGAACGTACCGTGTTCGAGCCGGCCAGTCCTGCTTTTTCAGACAACGAGTTCAGGGAAGCGACGCTTGGACGGACAAAGCTGGCAATGGATTGGATCAGGAAGGACGATGTCCTTCTGGACATCGGATGCAGCGACGGGGTGCTGGTATCTGGAGCATTGAGAAAGTGCAAGCGGGCCGTGGGCCTGGACGTTGACGAGTCGACATTGCGTAGGGCACGGTCGCTCTATCCAGAGGCCGAGTTCTATCACGGCTCGGCGGACGATCTTCCGTTCGACGACGGCATGTTCTCAGTGGTCTCCATGATGGACGTTCTGGAGCACGTTCCGGACCCCGAGGCCTCGTTGAAAGAGGTGGACCGAGTGCTCCTCCCGGGTGGCCGCCTGATCCTGTCCGTGCCGCACCGCGGTACGTTCGAATTCGTGGACGCCCAGAGGTCCCTGCTGTTCGCGGCGGGCAGAAGGATCGTTCGTGGAAAGAGGGAACCGGCGCCGGAACACCGCCACTTCATGCTTGACGAAGTGAAAGAGATGGTGGGGCCAGGCTACGAGATCGGAAGGATGCACAGGGGCGGCTTCCTTCTCTTTCCGCTATGCGGCTACGTTCTGATGTTTACCGACAACATGAACGTCCCGGCGATGTCCCGCGCCCTTCGCAGGATAGAGGAACGTGACTACCAGCGTGACTACGGAGAACGCAGCTGGCATCTAATGGCAGAGTTCCGCAAGGTGCGGACCTTAGAGATAGAGGGCCGGCAAACGGTGCCTGCCACCGAGGAAGCATGAGGGGAACGGAGGAACGGGCGGCGCGCCAATCGTGGTACCATGCCGTCCTTCCATCTCCCCACCGCTTTCGCCGAGTTTCGGTCACCGGCGCACTGGCGGTCCTAGTCAGGTCGCTCTTGTGAGAGCACCAAGCTGTCAAAATCAGGAGTGTCATGGGGTAGTCATTGAGATTCTACTCTTAGTGACGGCGTTTGGACAATTCCTTATCCAGAGAACCATAGATTGGAACGGCCCTGAAGAAATCACCCCGAATGGGCGAGTCGCTCGCTCACCTGGCCGCGCTCGCTGCGAGAGCAAGCGGTCGAAGAAAGACGCCCTGATCATTGAGTTCACCGTCTCCGTTAGCGCTCTGCGACGATAGGCGACTTGTCAAATACCTTGAGCAGGCAGCGTCGGTAGGAGCCTGGCTGTTCTCCCGGTCCACTCGATATTGGGCACCAGTATCTGTGCTTCCGCTCCGAGTTCGCGAACGACGAATCGGCGTGCTGGGTACGATTCAGAATCAAATCGTCGATGACCGTGACGATGCTCGCTCCCTGCTCGACAACTTCGACACCGCCTGCCGCAAATGCTGATTGTCTAGATTAGGTCCCAGCGTTGCTCGCATCGCGAGTATCGTAATCGTACAATCATAGAGCCGAGCGCGAGCTTGATGTAATGGCTAACCGCTCTGAGCCCCGTCCCCCCAAATCCTTTACGACGTGACATCGTCTGGATAAGTGGTATGAATTGGAGCCGAGCTGAATACTGGTCGAGTCGACGATTACGACAATTCTGTCGCGAAACGCTCGATGCCAGCTCATAAAGAAGACCGTCGAACGTGTACGTTTCGAGACGCATCGAGAATTCGCGCAGCGTCGTGTAGTGAAGCATTATCCGAAGGCGAAGGCGTCGCAGCAGGGGCTTCATGAGCGAGACGATGTCTGCGAAGTCTCGATGTGACTTCGCCAGCACTTCCTGACGATGAGCAGCGTCAGTGTTGATGCCAAGTGTACGTATGCTTTAATCCGTTACACGAGTACAATGGCACGTCTAGATGTCCGGCACCCTTCGCCATCTGTCGACCGCCCGCATTACCTTGTTGCTACTCAATTCAATATTGTTCGGGATGAGACCATTTCGCCCCAGAGATAGTCGTTCTCATGCTAGAGCGTCGGTTGACCTCTGATGAGGTCATCTCATGGCACGATTCATCACTCTTTCAACGTCGATTGTGATGGATTCTACAAATCCAGAGAAAGGCACAGGTAATGATTGCCTTGTGGATATTATAAAATAAATAATAATCTAGTAACCATCTTGCTTACACCGACAATATTTTATCTTGATATGTATATATAATGTAAATATATAATACATTATATGGGCATTATAACTTAATAAAAAAGAGTAAAGGAGTTTACCATTATTGGACTACGCAGAGGTAGATAAATGGTGTCGAATACGGACCCACGACATCTAAGTCTCCAAGGACTCCATGCGCCTTGAACTCTGCCCAAACCTTAAAGCAGTAGTTTTTCGTAGTCCCACCAGCCTTGTAGCTATCGAAGAGACGAATCCACTCGAGATTATACGTCGTATCTTGGTATTTCGTCGCATCCCCGGTGTATTTTATTCCTGACATATAGTTAGTCCCCTGCGCATCAAATGGGTTTGATGTTATTGCCGAGGTAGTTGCTAGTAGCTCGTTTGCAAGAAACGCTGCCATGCTATAGATGACACCAGCCGCAATTGATTCCGGAAACGCAACAGCTATTACAATACCAAGTGCAACCTCGGTCACTCCTAACGGTAAATCCGTCTGCCATCCTGGTGGGGATTGATAGAGAGATACGTTATACACGAACGTGTTAGCAGCAGATCTTTCGACAATTATTTCGGAATTTGTTCTCCCAGCTTCGCTACCATATACTATGCCTCCCCCCCACCCAGCTGTGGAAGATGACCAGCTTTCAATCCGTTCAACATATATAGAAACCTCATGCAGAGTGCCAGATAATTCTCTATTTTCAGTAGCGTATTGGTATGCTAGTTGAAGCTGTATTGTCGGTATACCTTGATCCCACTCTGTTGGGCCTGGCCCATATTTGCTAACGTTTAATGCAATAGAAGATGTCGATCTCAGAAACATTTGAGGAAAAAACTTGGCCATCCCTGTTCCCGCCTCATTTTGTGATATGGCGGCGTTATAGTCCTCCGTCTGAGAGATAACAACAAAACCTACCCTGGAGGTTGCTTGTATCTCTGGACCAATGGATGGAGATGCCCTGACAAGCCACATTCCAGCTGTCGCCCCCCTCAAATCACATGTAACAGTGCTTGGTGATGTTCCAGGGTAGTTCCGATATACCGTAGTCGTTTTGGTAGGAGTTTCACTGGAGGGATCATAGAAGTTTATTGTCATTGATTGTGCAGTGCACCAGTAGCTTACCTCGATGCAACCTTTTGAGAGTGACCCGTACTCTCCACCGGCAAGAATGGCTGAGGATTGAGGATAAACATCACAATACCGATCCCAAGAACCCGCATATGTTGTTGCGACGTGCATCCGCCAGGTGCCTACTGTGTCCGCGGGGTATGTGTGAGTAACAGTATTTGGGTAGTTGTTGGAGGTTATCGTCCACGTTCGTACCGGCGTGCTAGCACCGGGACGGTATAGAGCTATAGTCATCGTGCCTGTTGCGTGATGCTTTTCAGCTATTGTGATACTCTGCTGTGCCACAATATATGGTGCTCCGCTGAATTCTGCATATTCTGTAAGAACCTGAGCATAATCATTCCATGTCCCCTCCACCTGCGAGGTGACGACAAGCTTCCATTGACCTACTGCGTTGGCAGTAAAATATTTATAGCCCGAACCGCCAGAAAGGCTCCATGTCTGAACAAGTGTGTTGCTGGGATTATACAGTTTCAACGTCATAGTTCCAGGCTGTCGGTGATAGTAATAGATTGAAATCTGTCCACCCAATGGGAAAGGATCTCCAGAAAATGAGGCGTCGTCATATACCTCATATAACGGACCAATTGATCCAGCCTGTGCATTCATACTCGCTGTTGCCGTCACTGGCGTCAACAACATCAATCCAACTAACATTATCGATACGATTTTGGTTGCTATCCTCATCTCAATCTCCTGAGGTAGGATGTCGTTCGCTATCTGATGAGGAGATCTGTTTTAAACGCAAACTAAATCTTCATCACCAGAATGCTTAACCCTCCTTATCCCTGGTCTTGGAATATTCTTATTTGATATAAAATACCTCTTGATAATGCGAAGAAGATAAATCTAGGTATTCCCCTTTCTATTTCGAAGAAGGGGAAGAATGAACCGTATCCGATTAATCATTTTGACAGTAGGGCTTATGCTCCTATGTGTTTTTATCGCTGAGGCATTGACTCCACAGCCATTTATTATTGTGGAGGATTTAGAGGCGACCTCGCGATCAGTATTCATAGGTGAGAATATAACAATCGTAGCCAATGCAAAGAATATCGGTAGAGCCATTGGAGAATCACAACTTCACTGTTATTTGGATGGAATATCCATATTTAGTAAAAATCTAACTCTGAAACCAGGGGAAAGTAGAGAACTAATATTTTGTGTAAGAGTATCGAGCGAAGGGAACCATGCTCTGATGGTTGGTGACAAGACCATAACTGTGGAGGCACACCCCCTCTACTTCGAGGGCGCATACTTGATATACAATGTCTATGGAACACATCAGGATAGAAGTTTTCAAGGCACAATACAAATGGACTTTTCTAATGTCACTGACCACGATTATGACGTATTGACAACTACAAGCGGAGTGCCAGGCCAGAGTCAATATTTGACGACCATGAATTACTCCATCCCAGCAACCTCAAACATTTTAAGGAATAATATGATAGTCGGGAAGGAATATATCATTACTCCATTTGGTTGGAAGATGGCAGAACATGCATATATCAGTAATCTGACAACACGGATAGATGCTTTCTATGTTGAAGATACTGATATTATGTACAAAATGATGCTTGACCAACCAAGCATCTTCATCGTGATGGAATTGAAAGAAACGAATATGAGCTGGATGAAAAGTTAGTTATGTCATAATAATCATTATATTAATAACCAGGAAATCTGATAACTAATACTGTCATTTTCAAGTATTATGCATCCTTTTTTTTGCGTTTGCCCTTCCTATGGCCCACCAGATTCCAATGACGATAATGACGAGGATGTAGGTGAAGGCGATGAGTGGCCAGCTTCGAGCATCATACAAAATCCATGCTGTCGCTATTATTGATAGTACAGAAAAACCCGTGATGATTTGCACAAGGAAATAATTGAATGAGGAAATCCTTTCTTCCCCGTCAATCCTATAAAACACTAGGTACGGTTCCTTCCTATCTATCATTGCATCAATTCTCAATGCAGATTATTAGTATATAATTATATTCCATCATCAGAGTTGTTCTGGTTTGTTCAATCTAGTAAAGTCAATAATCTGACGACTGACATACCAGATTGGATAATAATACTTGCTGACGATAATCCATAGATAGCATTTGATAGGAGCTAGCAATGAGCTGCCGGCGGCTTTGTAGAATTCATCATGG
>DATD01000008.1:20454-56846 GCA_002504525.1 Methanomassiliicoccus sp. UBA345 | reverse complement strand
GATATGGCCCTCCTGCTGCTCATCTCAGGGGTGTTCGCGGTGGTGTTCGCCAAGATCAAGATGCCACCCATCCTGGGATACATCGTGGCGGGCATCATCCTCGGCCCGTCCATGTTCCCCGAGGTCTGGGTGGAGGGCAGCACCGTATCCCTGCTATCCACTCTGGGTATCGTCCTCCTGCTCTTCTACATCGGCCTTGAGACGGACATCAACAAACTGAAGGCCACGGGTTCCAAGATCCTTATCATCGTCCTGATCCAGATGCCGCTGATGGTGGCCATCGGCTACCTCCTGGGCATCATGATGGGGATGGACTTCGTCCAGTCCATCTTCCTCGGCGCGATCATCTCCGGCACCAGCACCGCGGTGGTGGTGGGCGTGCTGAAGACGGCAAAGCACATCGATGCCGACATGGCCAAGCTGATCATCACCATCACCATCTTCGAGGACGTCGGTCAGGTGCTCATCCTCACCATGGCCGCGCCGCTGCTGGCCGGTGACGCCCCGGCGCTCGGCTCCACGGTGAACATGGTCCTCGGCCTGATCCTGTTCATAGGCATGAGCGTGGTGTTCGGCATGACGCTGATCCCGCGCCTGATCAACTGGATCGGAAAGAGGTATTCTCCCGAGATCCTGCTCATCGTCTCGGTGGGCCTGTGTTTCGCCATGGCAGGCATCTCAGCCATGATCGGCCTGGACGTCGCCATCGGCGCCTTCCTCATGGGCATGATGATCGCCATCTCCAAGTTCGGCCACAAGCTCATGCAGAAGGTGGAGCCGGTCAAGGAGCTGTTCATGGCGGTGTTCTTCATCAGCATCGGCATGCAGGTCAGCCCTGCCCTGATCATCGACAATATCAGCCTGGCAGTCATCATGGCGGTGGTCTTCATCGTCAGCAAGACGGTGACCATCTTCATCGGCGCCTACCTGGTCAACATGACCGCCCGGGACAGCCTCATGATCGCCACCAGCCTTCTGGCCATGGGTGAGTTCGCGTTCATCATCGCCAAGGCGGCGCTCGATGCGGGAGTCGTCACCGACGGATTCTACGCGGCGGTCATCGGAGCGGCGCTCATAACCATGTTCATCATGCCGATCATCACCAGGTTCCAACCGAAGATGTTCGATTGGATGGTGTGGCTGCTTCCGAACAGGATAGTGTGCTCGCTCCGGACCATTGACGACATTCACGCATCCGCGTCCAATGGCCTGGTCGAGGAATCGCCGGCCCGGACCGGCATAAGGAGCGCCATCACTCTCATCTTCGTCGACTTCATCGTCCTAATAACGGTGATGCTGGTCTTCAATTATGCCGAGGGATACACCAACGCGTTCGAGAGCACCGCCTCCAGCCTGAACATCCTCGGGGATGAACTGCTGCTGATCCTGCTGATCACCATCCTGGCGCCGGTGGTCTACAATATGTTCCTCAACGTGAGGAAGATAGCAACCCACCTCACCACCCTGGCCATGGAATCTCCGCGCACCTCGGGGAGCAGCCCCAAGGTCGTCTTCAAGATATTCGTCAACCTGTCGTACATCGCCATGATCATGGTGATACTGGTCCTGATCATCCCGCTGATGCCGAACCTGGTGATGGTCGGCCCGCTGGGCCTGATGGTGTCGCTGTTCGCCGGGCTCATCATCATGGTGCTGGCATGGGACGCCATATCCCGCGTGTACAACAGGTTCTGCGCCATGGTGACCGGCATGACCGATGACGAGGGTGAAGAGAAGAAATAAGGCGCCCAGCGCCTTGAAAGAAAACGGTCCGGCCCCTGCGGAGCTCACTCCATCGGCTCGAAGTCCGATTTAGGAGCACCGCACATGGGGCAGACCCAATCGTCCGGGAGGTCCTCGAACGCGGTCCCCGGCGGTATGCCGGAGAGATCATCGCCGACCGCCGGGTCATACTCGTAGCCGCACACCAGGCAGCGCCACTTCTTCACTGGCTCATCCCCATCTGCTCCTTCATTCTTTTGACCTCTCCCTTGTAATGCTCGTGTATCAGGCCGCGATCGAACTCTTGGAACTGCTTCAGCATGCTGTCGCTCTCCTCCTTGGATAGATACTTCATCGCTGCCGGGAAGAAGAACTTATCCTCCAACTCGATGTGCTCCGGATACACCGACGCCAGCGTCTGAAGGATCTCGATCACCTCTTCGACCGCTCCCCGCTCCCCCCGCTGGAACGCGGCCAGGAGGGTGTTCAGGTTGGAGGTCAGCGCCCTTGAGCGCTTATGATCGTTCACCAGGCGGGCCATCATGGCACGGTGCTCCTCATCCATGTCCTTCTTCTCAAGAGCGCTGAACAGTATCTCTTCTTCCTTCCCATGGTGGCATCGGTCGCCGTATGTCCTCATGAAGTCGACCATGGTGGTGAGCAGCGGAATGTCCACTCTACCAGTTGAACTGATCAGTTCGCCCTCCTTCTTGATCATCGAGACGGCCTGTTCGATCAGCCGGTGCTCTATCATTAGCGGGCCAGCGGGCAACATGGTAAAACAGATGCACCCTGGCGGTGATAAAGTTGAGCGTGGAGCGTCACCGGCTGTAGTCGGCCGCGGCCTCCCCGTACTGCAAGTCCTTTCCGTCCAGTGCCTTTAGGAGCTCTATTCTGGTCGCTCCCGGCCCCAGGTCAAGGGGGGTGTCATAACCATAGACCTTGAACTCGTACTTGTGAGTGCTGCCCCTCGGGGGGCACGGCCCCTCGTAGCCGATGCTGTTGCCTGTCGTAGATCCCTGCACCGCCCCCTCTATCTCGGGCGGCCGCTGTAACTTGCTGACGTTTTCCGGTATCTCCGACCGAAACGGCATGTTCCACATCACCCAGTGCACGTACGGTTTTTCCTTCGCATCGTGGTCCTCCAGAAGAAGGGCGAGATACGGCTGCTCCGCGCCCTTGATGCGTATGCGCGGCGAGATGTCATCGCCTTTGCAGGTATGCCGGTCAGGAAACCGGTCGAAATCGAGGCTGATTTTCAAATCCCCATGCTTCGTCAATATGGCCATATTCTCACCTCATGGTGCCTGCCCAATATTCTTCCCCGTTGGGCGCTCGTAGGTCACGACAGCCTCCCCATACTGGAGTATGTGCCCCTCCAGCGCCTTTTCCAGGTCCCTGCCGGTCGCGCCGGGCCGCAGATCGAGCTCGCCGTTGACGCCGAACACGCGGAACCGGTATCGCCTTTTCGCACCCTGCGGGGGGCATGGGGCGTCGTATCCGACGCGCCCGAAGCCGTTGCGGCCTTGAAAGCCTCGAACGGGCTCTGCGAACTCCTCCCTCTTCGGAAGGTTCCGCGGTATGATGTCCATCTTCTCGACGTTCCAGAGGAGCCAATGGGGAAAGTTGCCAGTGGGATGATCGGCATCCTCCATCACCACGGCCAGGAACGGAGCGCGAAGGTTGCTGACCGAGATGCGCGGCGAGTACTGCATCCCTTCGCAAGTCTCTTCGACATCCAGGTTCCCTGACTCCACCTCCACATCAAGCCCCTTCTGGCGCGGCATGTGCTCGACCTGCTCCTGTATCTTATGCAAACCATATCCTCCTGGTGATTGCTCCTTCCAGCCGCAGGTATAATTGATTTATGATGCCCGCCGCGGGGCAGCATCGCCCCGACCCTGAGGCCCCATCACTGGCGACCTCAGCGCCTCTCCACTGCTGGCTCCAGAAGCCGCAGGCTGGGGCCGGCGGGATCGACCTCCGTCCTGACCCCCAGCGGGAGGATCATCTGCGGGTCGGTGTGCCCGAAGTCCATGTCCATGATGATCGGCATATCCGGCCTCGAGAACTCGTCCGCTACAACCTGCCTCAGGGCCGCGCCGAGCTTTCTCTTTCCCACTCGGTCGTAGCCACGGGGCCGGCCCATGAGTAGCGCCGAGATGTCATTCAGGATGCCTTGCATGCCGTAGTTGCGTAACATGTACTTCACGGCATCCGGCGTAGGCATGCACTCCGACGTTTCGAGGAAGAGCACCTTGCCGTCCCAGAAAGAGCGGGGCGGCCAGTACGGAGTTCCTTTCATCATCTCCAGCACCTCCACGCAGCCGCCGAACAGCTCACCTGAGGCCTTCGACTCACCTTGCAGCGTCTTCCATCCGCCGCTGCGTCGCTTCCGGCCTACGTGGCCGACCAGCTCCTCATTGGACCAATCTGGATAACCCTCGCTGTATGCCGCCGCCGGCCGATAACGATAGTTCGCCTTTCCCCGGAACAGGATGTCCTTCACCTGTTCTCTCTGCGCCGGATAGTTGCGCATCTGCGATATCCCGGCCATGACCGACGGGCCGTAGAACGTGATCATGCCGTTCCAGCACAGGTATGTCAGAAGGGTGGTGGTATCGGAGAAGCCCATCAGCACCTTCGGATGATCGAGTATGAGGTCGAGGTCCAGGTGCGGGAGTATGCGCACCGAGTCGTCCCCTCCGATGGTCGCCAGGATGGCATTGGCATCATGGTCGGCGAACGCATCATTGACGTCCTTCGCTCTCGCCTCCGGATGTTGGTGCAGGTATGACTGCCCCTCCCTGGCGGCCGGCATCTCTACCGGCCGCAATCCAAGGTCCTCCCTCAGCACCGAGAGGCCGTGCTCGTACACCGCCGGATACTCGTGGGGGCCGCCCCACGACGGCGAGACGATGGCGACGGCGTCGCCCTTCTTGAGGCGAAGCGGCCCAGTGAACAAGCTCAGGACAGCTCCTTCTCTTCCAGCAGGCGGCCGCCGTGGGCCTGGAGGGCGCGTATGGCATCGTCGACCTGATCGACCCGGACCACCATCACCGCCTCCTTCTTGCCGGAATATGCGTAAGCGTACTCTATGTTGATGTTAGCCTCTCCCATGATGCGCGAGATGTCCTTGAGCCCGCCTGGCTCGTCCCTCATCTTGACGCCGATGACGTCCGTGAACGAAACAGCATATCCGAGATCGGTCAGCTTGCGATGCGCCTTGGCCGGATCGCTCACCAGCGCGCGGATGACGCCGAACCCGCTGGCCTCGGCGATGGAGAACGCATAGATGTTGATCTTCTCTTCCTCCAACGCATCGGCGATGGCGGCCAGCCGCCCCGGCTTGTTCTCCGCGAAGATCGATATCTGCTTGATCGTGTAGCTCATAAGATGTTCCTCCTATCCACCACTCTCTTTGCCTTGCCCTCGAATCGGGTGAGCGTTCCCGGACCGACGAGTTCGACATCGGCGGCCACGTTCAGCGAGTTGTGCAGAACGTGGGCCACCTTGTACTTCAGAGATATCAGGTCATCGATCTTGTCCGAGAAGGCCGTCGGTTTCAGCTCCACGCGAACGAGCATGGAGTCCAGCGCGCCCTTGCGGTCCACCTCGATCTGGAAGTGCTCTCCCAGCTCCGGTACCCCCAGCAGAGCGTGCTCCACCTGGGACGGGAAGACATTGATGCCGCGGATGATAAGCATGTCGTCCACCCGTCCGGAGATGCGGGAGATGCGAACGTGGGAGCGGCCGCAGGCGCAGGTCGAATCATCGTAGGATGTGATGTCGCCGACGCGGTACCGGACCATGGGCAGCGCCTCCTTCTGGAGCATGGTGACGACCAGTTCTCCCTTCTCCCCGGGACCGAGCTGCTCTCCCGTCTCGGGGTCCAGGACCTCGACGTACGCGAGATCTCCCCAGATGTGGATGCCGTTCTGCTCGGTGCACTCGGTGAACAACGGTCCGGAGAGCTCTGACGTTCCGTAGATATCGTACGCCTTGACGCCGGTGATCTCCTGGATGCGGTTGCGCATCTTCTCCGACCAGGGCTCCGCCCCCAGGACGGCCGTCCGGAGCCTGGTGTCCTTGTTGATGTCGACCCCCATCTTCTGCGAGGTCTCAGCAAGATGCAGCATGTAGGAGGGAGTGCAGCAGATCGCCGTGACCTTGAGGTCCTGGATTAGCTCTATCTGCCGCTCGGTGTTGCCGACCGATGCCGGGACCACAGTAGCGCCGACGCGCTCCGCGCCGTAGTGCAGCCCGAGCCCACCGGTGAACAGCCCGTATCCGTAGCTGACCTGGATAATGTCCTTGCGGCCCAGACCGACAGAGCTCAATGCTCTCGCCACCGACAACGCCCAGTTGTTGAGGTCGTTCTGCGTGTACCCTACCACCGTCGGCTTGCCGGTGGTGCCGGACGATACGTGATAGCGGACCAGTTCGTCTTGCCCGCCCACGAACATCTTGTCCGGGTAGTTGTCCCGGAGGTCCTTCTTATACATGAAGGGCAGCTTGACGATGTCCTGCAGCGAGCGGATGTCGTCGGGATGGACCCCGGCGGCCTTCATGCGATCATGATAGAACGGTGAGAAGGAGTATAGCCTGTATATCGATGTCTTGAGGTATTTGTATTGAAGGGCCTGGAGGTCGGCCTTTGACATCTCTTCAATTCTGGGGTCCCAGCATGTCATATATTCACCTGGAGTGCTAGAGGATAACACGGTCAGCAATAAAGGACTTTGTTCGTCCCGCGTCCCGGCGGGACGACGGGGGCCTTGTAGAACGGGCATGACGTTTATCTATCGGCCGCTCCGACAAGTCATCATGGCCGATACGATAACAGATCATCCGGAAGAGAACAGACTGTTGGTGCTGCGCTTCTACGATGAGTTCCTCAACACCGGTGATCTCGATCATGCCGACGAGCTCATGGCATTCGACGTGAAACAGCACAGCATGCTCGATCTGCCGGACGGTTGGCCGGCGTTCCAGACATCCATGGCGCCGTGGTACTCGGCCTTTCCGGACCTGAACTTCGATGTTCAGGACGCCATTGCCGAGAATGACATGGTATGGGTCCGCTCGATCGTTTCCGGCACCCACGACGGACTGTTCCAGGGCCGGCCTCCCACCGGCAAGAGGTTCGAGATATGGCAGTTGGATGCCTACCGGTTTCGGAACGGAAAGATCGTCGAGCACTGGGACATGGTAGACCTTGCAGGCCTGTTCCATCAGCTGGGCATAGTTTCGACAGCAGGAGTGGATGATGATCTTCTGACCAACGAGGACGCCTGAGCCTTCGTTTTCATTCCATCCACAGGCCTGAGATCGCATGGTGGAGAGCATCAGGACGGTGTCCGGAACACATCGTGCGGGACCCCCTCGACGTCACCCGTTCTGATGCGACCGAACTCACACCGCAAGGCTTAGTAAGACGCAGCTTCCCTTTTGACCATATGGACCTGTCCAGCTCTGTCCCGGAGAGAACGTTCACACGCGCCGAGCTAGCGAAGTTCAACGGGCGGGATGGTCAACCCATGTACATCGCTTTCAGGGGCATCGTCTATGATGTCTCCGCGAGCGACCTCTGGAGCGACGGCGAGCATCAGTTCGCCCATTCCGCGGGAGATGACCTCACGGAGGAGATGGACCTTGCTCCGCACGCGGAAGAAGTGCTGGAGCGGGTTTTGGCGATAGGAAGACTGAAAGATTGAACAAGAGGCGCTTTCAGCCATGCGTTGAACGATAAACCGATTTCAATAATATATCATTAACGACATATAGTCGACATTGGTCGCAAGGGGGAACAGAATGGAGACGACCAGGAGCATGAGGGGCCGACAGCCCAGAAAGGTAAGGCGCCCCGGGCATGATGTTCGATTATTGGACAAGTTCTTCGCTCAGACCGCGCACCCCATCATCGTCCTGGACCGCGAAGGCGACCTGATGATGGCGAATCCGGCCGCGATCGATATGCTGGGCCTTCCGGAGAGTGACTCCTTGGACAGCTCGTGGTGGTCAGATGCATTCCACCATTCGGACGTCAACACCATCCGATCGTCGTTCGAGAACGCACTAAGGGGAGGGCGGATCGCATCAGGAGTGGTTCGTACATCCGACGGGCGTTCCCATCTCGAATACGAGACCATGGCGCTTCACGGGGATGCTGATGAGGTCCATGCAGTGACGGTTAGGTTCGACGACGTCACCGAGAGGGAAGAGAGGTGTAAGCTCTTTGCGGCCATCGACAAGCCCCATGAGGTCGTCGGTTCCGCCCCCGACATGGGGGCCATACTGGACCAGGCGGTGGACTGGGCCTGTGCCGACCTCAACGCCGAGAGCGTCGGCATACTCGTCAAGAACGATGGCGGCTGGTCGCTGGAGTATGCATCAGGTTCTATGGAACGAGGCCATCTGTTGAGCGAGGAGAACGCCGAGAGGCTGTTCCGCCGCCTCGCCGACGAGGGGATGATGGCGGAGGAGGACCTGGCAAAGGTCGACGATGTGCCCCTCGGCGAGCTGGGGGTCAAGAAAGCGGGAGCAGCGATCGCTTACCTGCTGAAGTCCAGGGACGAGGTCGATGGCATGATCATCTTTACGTTCCGCAGCCCTACGCGATTCACACCATATCAGATAGATTATGTGAGGAAGGCGGGGGCAGCGGCATCGTACGCCTTGGAGACCAGTAAGATACTGGCGAACGAGAAGCGGGAGAAGATGTTCCTGCAACATATCATCGATCACTCACCGGTCAACATCGCTCTCCTTCGCTATTCGGACAAGACCATCACCCTCGTGAACGCAGGGTTCCGGCAATGCATCGGGGACGCGAGGGACCTGGACGACATTCTTGCAGGGATGCCTGCGGAGGTCGGCGAGAGGATACAAGCGGGTCTGGAGCATGCTCATCATACTGGGGAGCCGCATGTGGAAAGGGAGATGCAGGTAGAAACGCCAAAGGGCGAGACCAGCTACTGGAGCCTATATGTCATGCCGCAGGGGCCCCCTTTCGAAGACAGCCTTTTGGTCATAACTGTGAATATCACCAATCAAGTGGAAGGCCGCAAGAGGATTGAGGATCTGGTCAAATATGCCGACCTGGAGAGGATCCGCCTCAAAACGGTGCTCGAGACCATGCCCATCCCGGTCATGGTGGTCGACCGAGGCGGACATATCATTGTGGCCAATGAGGCGCTGAGGACGTTCATCGATCCGTCGTCTTTGAACATATCGGTGGACTTGCCACGGCTGGAGGGGCGCTGGTCGGATACCGGCATGAAGATCGGGAAGGAGGAATGGCCGATCATCCGGGCCCTTCGCGGAGAGCACATACAGGGGTCGATGACCGATGTGAAGACAGAGAGCGGAGAGATCAGGACGGTGATCGGTTCAGCCACCCCCATCATGATGAATGATGCCAACGGGGCGGTGATTGCGTTCTATGACATCACCGACCAGCGGAGGGCGGAGCAGGAAGCTCTTCAGGCCAAGAGGCAGATGGAATTGTATCTCGATCTGCTCTCTCACGACGTCAACAACATGAACGCTGGCGCCAAAGGTTACATGGAGCTGTTGTTGAAGAAGGACGAACTATCCAAGAAGTCGCTGCATTACGCGAGGTCGGCCTGCGACATGATGGATGACATCGCCAGGCTGGTGGAGAACGTCAGGAAGCTCCAGATGGTGGAGAAGGACGTGCTTCAACGCTCGACCATCGATCTGAATCATCTTATCGATGATGTCGCCGCAACGTACCGGAACACTCCGTCCCGCCATGTGTTCATCTCGTTCAAGACAGGCGAACGGGCCATGGTGTTCGGGAACGACCTGCTGAGGGATGTGTTCGACAATCTGATCGGGAACGCGATCAAGCACTCCGAAGGAGATGTGGACATATGCATTTCCATCGGCCGCCTCATGGTGGAGGGGAGGGAGTTCCTCCGGGTGGACGTCACCGATACGGGGCCAGGTATCCCCGACGGCATGAAGGAGGCGCTCTTTAACAGGATGCAGCGCGGGCGGACGACCACCCACGGCCATGGGCTGGGACTTTACCTCGCAAAGACCGTTCTGGAGATGTTCGGGGGCCGGATATGGGCCGATGATAGGATCCCCGGTAATCATTCCAAGGGCTCTCGATTCGTGGCTTTGCTTCCGGCGGCATACTGCACGATGCCCGGGAATGAATGATCCATTCAGGTCACTTCGTCGGATAATGCATCGGGTCGCTGTGATACCTCTCCGTCTCACCATAAGAGACCAGCTTATTGCCTTCCAGTGTGGAGATGGCCCCGTGCCCGCCGCAGATAAGCAAGCGACGACCTTTCGCCTTCAGTTGATCGTCAAGGCCGATGGCGATATTGAACAGTGCCTTCCTCTCCCTCCTGGCGAGATCGCTGTCCACGTTCACCGAGGTCATGAGGGTGTTGGCCAGGGAAGAGAACTCCTGCCGCTCCGGGGTGAAGGATTCGAAATTTATCATGCTGTCGCCGGTGAAGAGCAGCCCTTCGTCCGGCGCCAAAAGGAAGACCTGGCCATGCAGATGTCCGCCTAAGGATTCCAGGACCTCGAAGCGCCGCCCCGCTGCCTCGAACTCCGCGATCACCGGTAGCTCGCCGCGCATCCTCATCAGGACGTTGGGCAGGACCTCGACCCTCGTCGGAGGCTGGAAGTGCGAGAACAGGTTGATGAGCTTGGTGTAGACCTCGCCGAGGACGGACGACTGCATTATGGAGTTGTAGGCGCGGTTGGAGCTCCTGATTATCTCCATGCTGCCAGGATGCAGGACCGATGGCGCATCGAACATTGCTGCCCCTCCGCAATGATCGGCGTCGGCGTGGGTGATGTAGATGCGAGATAGCCGGGCACAGTCCACGCCGTAGCGGGTGAGCATGTCGACGACCTCCCAATGATAGATGCCAAAGCCTGTATCGAACATCACCCTTTCGTCCCCGTTCTGAAGGACGTAAACGGAGCCGCCGCAGGGCATCTGGAAGCAGTACAGCTCGGCACCGTCGTCGAAAGAGACCTTCTGCACATCAGCATAGAAGTTGCCTTCTGTGGTCTGCCGCAGCGTATGCCCCGTCTGAAGGATGCTGTCGAAGACCACCCGGGGGTCCATGTCCCTTGATGTCAGCTCCTGGGCGATGTGGTTGCTGTCCTGGATCAGCCGCATGAGGAACTCGTCCTCGGCCTCACCGATTATCTCCCTGATCTCCTGAGCGAAGCGAATGTAGAAGACTGTGTCATCCAGCCTCTTGCCGGTGGAATCATATTCGAGGATCTCCAAGCGGTAGTGGTGCTTGAGGTCCTGCAGCAGGCGATCGGCGATCTGGTCATTCTCGAGGGTGAGCGACACGGTCAGTCGGCCAGGGTACTTTCCACCGCTGTCATAATCGAGGAACGCGATGTTGACGCCGACGGCCGTGGTATGGCCCAGGAACGAGAACAGCTCGCCAGGTTCATCGGGCAGGTACACATGGAACTTGAGGAAGCGCAATGTGTTGAGATTCTCCTGAAGATAGCCGACACGCTGAAGGTCGATCCGGATCGCCTCCGGCGCTCCTTCAGGAGCATCGCCCTCGAAGAATACGGTATGAGGGTCGATACGGCGGTCGTAGTCTACGCGGCGGATGTTCCCGCCGTGGCTCTTGATGATCGCAGCTGCGCGATGAAGAGCTCCTGGATCATTGGGCATCCTGGCTATGAACGAAAAGGTGATCAATCCGCTCCTCCAGCCCCCTCATTCACTATCTGACCGTAAAAGTTACGGTCGGTCGGAACTAATTATCGACACGCGTCGTTCTTCGTTTACCGCATCGTGAGCAGCTGGGGCGATCTAGCATTATCCGGTCACTTACCTCCTGTTCCGATGAAGTGCTATCACGTGCTAGGCAACTGAGCGTCCTGCCTTTCAAGACCTAATATCATTCAAACATTGTGTTCAAAACGGACATGTGGGTCCAATAGCGAACACAACGTCATATTCTTTAATTTTTTTAGCATGTATCATTACGTGTACAAATTATTATGATTACCAGTTGTAGACAGGTCGAGCAGGAGTTTTTTACATGAAATGCTTCTACCACACGTGATTTCCGAGGAGATCAAGATCATTGCCTTCGTCGGTCTCGGCGGTGCCATCGGCAGCATCGCCCGATACCTCGTCCAGGATTACATCGGCGCTCACGACTTCCCGTGGGGGACGTTTGTCGTGAACTTCATCGGAAGCACGCTGATATCGATAATATTCTTCTCCAGTTTCGTCGCGGAACTTTCTCCGTACATCAAGGTCTTCCTCTTCGTCGGGATCTTCGGCGGCTTCACCACCATGTCCTCGTTCAGTTTGGATACCGTCGGACTGATCATCGCGGAGCGCTTCGGGGCCGCGTTCTTCAACATAGTGCTGAATGGCGGCCTCTGCGTCCTTGGAGCTTTGGCTGGCCGGTGGTTCACCATGTTGCTGCCCTAAGGATGCTTATATTTTTATTCTTTTTTTATCATTTTCATAATCCAATGCGGGATTCATCTCGTTCGAACGATAGGACATAAAAACCCCTCGAAAAGATTTTCTTTTCGCATGAACAAAGCCCACAGTAAAGGGAGAGGCCGGCTCGCAGGCATTCTCAACTTTTTTGAGGCCGGATGCGAGTCCGCCTCCACATTCTTAGTATTATCTAATATAATTTCATTGGTTTTTTCTATATGCATCATACAATGCATTTTCATACATAATTATTACATGTAAAGCAACATCCGTAATATAATTACATTCATGCGATACAGTGGAAAAATGGTGGAGTTAAGGGGGGGAGTTACGGTGAAGTTTTGCCTCCCTCGGAGTGCCTTTCCTCGTAAAGATCGCAGAGCTCGTCGAGAAATTGATCATAGGTTCGGCGGAACTTTAGGCGATATAGGCGGTCGCGAGTTGCCGAGGTGATCTGTATGCTCGTCCTGTCGGATCGTTCTTCGTCGCTCATTTTCATCCCGTCCTCTCGAATCTATGAGCAGAGTATAGATTCTATGTAATTAATTGTTCTTATGTAAATCATAGAATCTATAGCATCATATATCACTGATGATTATATGCAAATCGATAGTTTGCCCCCCATAATAGTCGAATATAGTCAACGACGGTCTCCCGAATATCAAATTGATGTTGGCCAAAACGGAGGTTTGACGGCCCGTTCGGCCTCACGCGAGTGGCGTTTCACAATATAGCACGGAGTGTCATCTGCTATTGTAATTGATAACTCTAAAGCCCTTCGATGAACGGACTCGAAATATGACCGTCCTCGAGAATCGCTTTTACGATCGTAGAGTCCCGGCTTTTCATTGAAAAACGCGGCAAGGAGAGCGAGCAGTTAACAGATCATTTTCAAGAGAAATGATGAGTAGGTTCGTTGCCCATCGAACGCTTTGTTCGCTTTCACCGTGAAAGCCCTCTCGTCGCGAAGAATCGGCTCATAAAGCAATAAACAAAATTAGTAATGGACGAAACTATATGAGGAGAATAAATAATGTAAACGTCGAAATAGAGACGATTGTGCATCACATCTCGGTTTTATCCCCCCTAGCGGGAGGTCGATGTTCTCATACGTTCCGCTCTGGGATTGAGAAGTAAAAGGTGCTTCCTTTCATTGGCTCCGACTCGAACCATATGTGGCCGCCTTGGCGTTCCACTATCTTTTTTACGATGGCGAGTCCGATACCCGTACCTGGATATTCTTCCCTGCTATGAAAGCGTTGGAACATCTTGAACATATTAGGGTTATTCTCAGGATCTATGCCGATGCCATTATCCCGGACCGCGATGACCCATTCATTGTTGCTATGTTGGGCGAACACATTGATCTTCGGCGGCTTCTCGCTGCGAAACTTTATGGCATTGGTCAGCAGGTTCTGAAAAGCCAGGTACACCTGCCCCTCGTCCGCTAGAACGGTCGGCAGCGCTTCGATAATCACCTGGGCCTTGGCTTCGTTTATCACGATCTGCAGATTGTCCTTGGCCCTCTCGGCAACCGCGGTCAAGTCGACGAGGGTAGGCTTAACCAACTGCGCATCTATGCGCGAATACTGAAGAAGATCGTCGATGAGATGCCTCATCCGGTCCGCTCCGTTGACTGCCGCAGACAGGTACGCTCTAGCCTGTGGGCCCAGCTCGTTACCGTACTTTTTATTCAATAGGCCAAGGTACCCACCTATCATCCGCAACGGCTCCTGCAGGTCGTGCGACGCGACGTAAGCAAACTGCTGTAGCTCGGCGTTGGAGCGTTTAAGATTTAATTCCAGAACCTTTTGATCGGTGATGTCTTGCATCGCCACGACAGCACCTATCTTATTCCCTCCGCCGTCCTTGATTGGGCTTCCGGAAAAGGCCACGATCCTCCTCTTGCCATCAAGCCGCTGAATTTCGACTACAACGTTCCTCGTTTCTCGGTCGAACAGTAATGCTTGTTGCTCTGGCCAGTCTTCTGCTTTCAGCTCCCCCCCAGCCTCTGGCCAGAAGCCATGGCGGTCGAAGGACTCGGCCATCTCCTCCAACGGCATATCGATCGCCCAGATGCGTTTCAGCTCATCGTTGTAGAGCAGGGGCTTGCCATCAGCGTCGTATATTAAGAAACCGATGGGGACCGTTTCAACACTGGCTTGTAAGCGTGCATGCCCCTCATCTGCCTGCCGTTGTGCCCGTTTTATATCGGTGATATCGATGATGCCGCTAGCAACAGTCCTGTCACTGATCTTCCAGGAATTAATATTATAATGCCGCCCAATAATAGCGCTATAGGTTTCCATCAGTGATGGTTCTCCAGTATCTACGACTCTGGCGAACATATCAAGCCACTGCCACTCGATCTCGCCAAACACAGCCTTCGCCGTTCTACCAACAACCTCTTCCCTATTCTTGCTGAACATCCTCTCCCATGTGGGGTTCACATCTCGTAGATAGTAATCGAGAGCGACGCCATCTTGGTCGTAGATAGGCTCCTCTATCGCGATCGCTTCAGTCGTCGAATCGAACAGGTTTCGATACTTTGCTTCACTTTCCTTGAGCTCTTGCTCCTTTAGCATAAGCTCAGTTACATCGGTCAAAATGGACCGGAATCCTTTACCGATGCCTCCTTCAACAAGATTGCTTTTGAACTGGACCTGCATCACCTTTCCGTCCTTTCTTTGGACCGTGAAAGTGTCCAGACGTTCTTCCTGCTTCTGAGCAAAACGACGGTAGTGAAGATAAAATGATTCTTGAGATTGCGACGATATGAACTGCGAGAGGGGCCTATTTATGAGTTCTTTTCTCCCCACCCCCAGCAACTTCGAGGATGTCAGGTTGGCCTCATTGATTATCAGGTCAGAGGTAAGGGTGATGTAACCAACGGGGGCGAGATCGTAAAGCTCAAAGTATTTCGCTCTTGAGGCCTCCAGCTCGATCTGGATCCTACGAAGCTCTTCGTTCTGGATATTCAGCTCCTCTTGATGAAGGGTGAGCTCCTCTATCAGCGTGATATTATCTTTCGTTGATATCTCTGAACTAGGGCCCTTACTGTTTAGTCTCCTCCGAGCCTTCTCCCTCAGGTCAACATTCTCGGATTTCCCGTTCATCGTTAACCCTGTAAGGTATCTGTCTGTGATAAGATAATATGTCTGCTTCCCTTCATGATGCGCGTTCTTAATAGAATTGAACAATTGGAGAAGGATCGAGCGCATTATGCTGAGGTCAGTGATTGATACGTGGTCGTATGATTCGAATCATACAATAATGTAGGACGGCTTAGAGGTATAGATGAACTGTTAGGTTCGATGATAATGTTACGGGGGGCGACGGGTTGGTAAAAGATAAAAAGAGTAGGAAAATGGTTGAAAATTCGGGCGACCTGGAAAATAATGAATCGTTCCCCATAGTTGCATTGGGTTCCTCAGCTGGCGGTCTGGAAGCCAATGAGTCGTTTTTCAGGAATATGCCCCCTGATTCAGACATGGCCTATGTCATCATCACCCACCTCGAACCCCATCATCCTAGCCTTCTAGCTGATATCATCTCCAAGGCCACAACCATGGAGACACTCCAGGTCCAGGATGGTATGGTCGTCCAGAAGAACAAGATATATGTGATCCCCCCGGGCAAGTATATGATGATCACTGATGGAACGCTTCATCTCATCGATCGAGATAGTAATCAGGAGCAGTTCCTGCCCATTGATCGGTTCCTTAGATCTCTTGCTGATGATCGAAAGGAAAACTCGATCGCAATAATTCTCTCAGGGAACGCTTCGGATGGGTCCTTCGGAATAAAAGAGATCCATGCAAACCTAGGCATGGTCATGGCGCAGAGTCCGGATACTGCGAATTATAATAGTATGCCCAAAAGCGCTATTGAGACAGGCTTTGTAGATTATGTGCTGCCCCCCTCTGAGATGCCGGGAATGTTGTTAAAATACATTGATGCTCTCAGGACAAACATACAGCCGCCCAGGCCCGAACCGATCGAGAGCAAGAGTGGAGTTGAAAAGATACTTTCCATCGTCAAGAGCGAGACGGGTCATGATTTTTCCCTGTACAAGAAAAGCACCATCAACCGAAGGGTCGAGCGACGGATGACCGTCCACCAGCTCGAAAGCAAAAAGCGATACGCCAATTATCTAGTGGCCAATCCACAGGAGATCCACCTCCTTTTCAACGATTTGTTGATCGATGTCACAAGCTTCTTTAGAAATCCGGATGCTTTTGAATCGCTAAAGGAGAACCTGAGAAAAACCCACTTCGCATCTTCATCAACGAAAGTAATCAGAGCATGGATCGCCGGCTGCTCCTCTGGCGAGGAAGCCTATTCAATTGCCATCATCCTGAGGGAGCTGATGGAAGAGACCGGCATGAACCCAAGGGTCCAGATATTTGGCTCGGATATAAATGAAGATGCGATCAACCGTGCCCGAACGGGAGATTTCCCACTAGCGATCGCCGACGACATCGATGCGATGCGCCTTGAAAGGTATTTCATCAAACACGAGAACGGGTACAAGCTGAGGAAGGAGGTCAGGGATATGGCCGTATTCGCGACCCATGACCTCAATCGTGATCCACCGTTCCTTCATCTCGACATACTGTCTTGTCGCAACCTCCTGATATATTTTGAACACGCATTACAGAAACGAGTACTGGAGACGTTCAGTGCTGCCCTAAACCCCGGAGGGATTCTATTTCTGGGAGAAACGGAAACCATCAACGGGTTCGATGACCGATTCAATGTTCTCGACCCTGTGTGGAAAATCTATCGAAGAAGGGAATACGCACAGATCCCTCCAATCGGTCAGACATTTGTACGGCCTCGACAAAGGCAGGGAGTCGCCCCGACAAAGGTCGCGCCGGAAAGAAAAACGAGCTTATCCGAAAAAGTAGAGAGGATACTGCTCTCCGAGCACACGCCAACATGTTTGATCGTTAACGAAAAGAATGAGGTCATTTACTTCCACGGCCGAACCAGCAGGTACCTCGAACCTGCTCAGGGCAAGGCCAGCCTCAACATCCGGGACCTGATCCGTGAGGACATCCTATATATTGTGATGTCGGCCATCGATGAATCTCGAACCGCCGGTAAGCCGGTCCAAAAAGAAGAGGCTCAGGTCCATTCGAACAACGATGCAACATTCCTCAATATTATCATCAAGCCCCTAGAAGTCCAAAACCCTGTCACAGATTTATTGATCATTTTTGATGAGAAGGTCATTCCTCAAAACATTATGGATAGGCAGGACCTGAGAGCAACATCGAAAACAGATGCGAGGATCGAAGAACTGAAGAAGGAGTTAAGCTACACAAAGAATGACCTGAGAAAGACCATTGAACAGTTGGAACACACTAATGAGGAGCTGACATCCACCAACGAAGAGCTTCAGTCCAACAACGAGGAATTGCACAGCGTGGCCGAGGAATCGGAAACGGGGAAGGAAGAGCTCAGTTCTTTGAACGAGGAGTTGTTGACCGTCAACTCGGAGCTTGAAAGGAAGAACCGAGAGCTCTCGAGGACCAACAGCGACATGAGAAACATCCTCAACAGCATAGACGAAGCCATAATTTTTGTCGACATTGATCTCAGGATACGAAGATACACGCCCCTTATGGAAACGATCATGAACTTGCTCCCGGGAGATGTGGGCCGCCCGATCCAGGACATAGCTACAAAGATCAGGTACGAGAACTTGGTCGCCGAAATTGAAAAGGTGCTCGATACCCTGAACACCATCGAGAGAGAGATCCAGACCAACGACGGCCACTGGTTTAAGCTCAAAATCCTCCCCTATCGAACTATCGATAATGTCATCGATGGTGCAGTGATCACCTTCAGCGACATAGACTTTCAGAAGAAGGCTCAGAGTCGTTGATAAAAATGTTAGCCGAGTCAGAGCCACATCAGCGTTAGGTGAAAGATCTCTCGAAGCGTGTTGCCTTGTTCACAGCATAGCGTCGTATGTGATGATGTTACGCTCATCCTCTAGGTGCATCGTCCCGTCCGCGTCGAGACGACAGCGTCGAGATCATGCGCTTGAGCGCCTGAACGTCCCCTCGATTGCGGCGGGATGCACTCGCCCAGACTTCAACGCCTAGCGTCCTATTTTGAGAAGCAAAGCGCACCAACGAGCGCGGAAATAGATGCGGCCGACCGCGCTGTTCGTGTTCATCTCGCTCAGCTCGTCGTGCTATTGCCGCCAGATGCACTATCCGTGAGCTTCCGGCCGCTCGAAACAAAGCAACGATCGATGTTATTCCGATCTCCTGAGTCATTCCAATGCACTATCGCGCATCGTATTCTCACCTAAACAGCGCTTCGAGCGCAGCGCGGATATGGTCTTGTCCACGTGCCGTCCTTCATATGCATCAGTCGATAAGCATCAAATAATGCTATAATTCCATCTGATCGAGGACCGGCGCATCATGGACATGGCACGACAGCATGTTTGAAAAGGCAGGGCGGTCCGGATATCTCCTCAGGAAAGAGCGCTGCAGCAATGCGTAGAGAGAAGAAAATTGAAAGGAGGCTGGAAGCCTCCTAGTTGTGGTTTAGATCCGCTTCAGTGGTCTTAGGCCTTGGAGGCCGCCGGGGCAGAGGGGATGCCGATCGGGACGACCTGCTTTCCCTTCATGACCAGCAGAACGATGCCGGTCGCCAGGTACATGCCCAGCAGGGAGAAGACCATCCAGAGGACGCCCGCTGCCGTCCTGAGGGTCGCATCGGTCGCTCCGCCGTTGTACCATAATCCGGTAACGATGAAGGCGATCGCAGCGATGAATAGGACGATCGGGAGCAGTCTTACAGGCTGTGCCAGAGATAGTACCGTGTCGATTAACATCACTAACCCGATGTACACCAGCGCGAGCATCCCGGCAGAGTCGGCAGGGATGAACGGGAACACCAGGAAGAACACGGCCAGGGGTCCGAAGATCGCTGTTCCGAGGACGTTTTCGTTCAGGTACGTGATGATGGTCGCGACAAGGACCAATATCCCTACAGGCACCGCTATGCTGGCTAGGATCGCCGGTTGGTCAAATACTCCCAAGCCGAGACCCCCCACCAGGAACGTGAAGAACGCTATTACGAATAGCGCCATCACGTCCGCCATTGCGACTTTTACGTGCACGTTCGATTCTTCCGCCATTGTGTTTTTCCTCCTATTTTCTACGTTCGATGCCGCGGTCATCGCGACTATCGGTCGGCGGCAGTCCTCTTGTAGGGCAGCCTGCGATGACACGGGATCTCCTCAATTGGCGATTGCTTTGATTCCAATAGCAATCAGTAAATATAACGCTATTCTAGCCTGATATAGCTTTGTAGCGGATTATTATCATTATTACAAACTTTCTACCTGATAAGCATTTTTTTGGTCGAGATTGCCTGCCAAGGCAATATCCTCGCGGAAAGGCCCCGGTGACTTCACAATTCTCGAAATTGGAATTCTCTACAGGAAATAAAGGGGTGGAAAAAGTTGAAAGGGTATCACGGCGCAGGGGAGCGACCAAGCTCGGCCAGAGTTGCCAGATACGTCCTGCGCCTGGTCTCATACCCTTCTTTGTTCTTCCCATATGGCAAGTACTCAGCTACCTTCCAGCCCTCGATGGCCATCCTTTCCTTGGTCTCCTCTGCAAAGCCCTTCAGGAAGGCGAACTCTAGGAAATCTCGGTCAGAGATGCGATTCTCTGCCCATTCCAGGAGGTCTGGGTCATGAGTCCCTATGCAGAATGGAACATCCCAACCGATTATCTGCTCGGTAGCATCCTTGAACGCTTCCGAGATCATATCGAAGTCGGCAAGGTCACCCGTATACGCTCCCTTGACCAGTCGTATCTTGACGCCGGCATCGAGCATGGTGTCGATATCCTGGCTCGTCCTTCGGAGGTAGGCCTGCAAAGCGATGGTGACAGGCAGACCGGACCGCGCGCCGTCTTCGGCCATCGCCAGGGTGAGATCGGTCATCCGCTGCCCCTCGATGTCCAGTTCGTAAGGGACCCTAAGACTGGCCGCCGCTTCGCACAGGTCCTTTGAAAGCCTCAGGGCAGTTTCTCGGTGCAGGGTACCCCCCAGAGTGGACGGCTTCACGGAAATGGATGCATTCAGACGAAGGCGGGATATGTCCTCTAGGAGGGAGAGATAATCAGAATAGGCGATCTTGGCCTCGGATTCTTCGCGGTTGTATCGTCCGAGGATGTCTATGATGCAGCTGATCCCGTGTTCGTTTCGTTTCTGGCACCATTTCAGAGCAGTGCTCCGATCGGGGAGTACCCATCTATCTGGCATATGCTGAACTATATCTCCGCGGGATTCAAAAAGATAGAGGTCAGCCCGACAGCGTCCTCGCGTTCCTGAATCGGGGATTCCGAGTTCGTTCCGCCGCGGCGATCTGGGTCTGATTGAATAGATCGACATCGATGACGGAGGGGTGCTTGCTCTTGACCAGGATGCCGTCCCAACGGCGGTAGCCAGCGTAGGCGGGGTTATGAAGAATGTGACGGATAGAGTACAACGTCCATCGTTCTCCTCTTCGGGTCTTCAGCCCCCGATCGTTGAGCGAGGCGGCGAGAGCGGCCATGCTCTCCCCGGCACAGTAACGCTCGAAGAGCTCCTTGACGACCACGGCCTCACCGTCCACGATGACCAGGTCATTGTCCTCGACCAAGTAGCCAAAGGGAGGATAGAAACCAAGCATCCCGCCAGACTCTGCCTTCTCGGCCATGCCCGAATAGGTCCTCTCGCCGATCTGCTCGCTCTCCAGCTGCGCTATGCGCTGAACGATGTCGACGACGAAACGTCCCATCGCCGAGGAGGTGTCCAGCTCCTCCTGCATGGAAGTGAACTTCTTCCCCCACTTCTCCAGGTTCTCCATCATTATCATGAAGTTCTTGGAGTTGCGATGGATGCGGTCCATCTTTATCACGAGGATGGCATCCCATTCATCTCTCTCTTCCATCATGCGCTGGTAACCCGGCCGACGGGTCGATCTGCCGGTGTAGCCGTCATCGATGTATTTCGCGACCACTTCCCAGCCCTGAGCCTCGCAGTACGCCTCCAGCCTCTCCATCTGGGCATCAAGTGAATAGCCCTCTTCGGCCTGATCATCGGTGGAGACGCGGGTATAGATGGCTACTCTAAACATTCACCACCTCCACCCGCCGGTGGGGAGGCGCGCATCGAGGATCGCGGCGGCGGCGCTCCATGAGCCCCTGCACGATGTTGAACCGCTCCGGAGCGACCAGGGCGGTGTGGCCCATGTTGAAGACTATGTCATCCCATACTACATAGCCGGCGTACAGAGGGTTGCGCAGTATCCTGCTCACCGTCTGCTTCATCCACACTTTCCCCTTCTTGGTCGGCGTTCCTCTCTCGTTGAGCGTCTTCGCGATCTCGTCCAATGAACGGCCGCACATATAGGACCGATATATCTGGCACACGACCTCAGCCTCATTCTCCTGGATGATGAGCTGGCTCTCCACGATGTTGTACCCGTAAGGAACGCCGGAACCTAGGTAGCCGGAAGCGGTCTTGGCCTTCTGGACCATGCCAACCTTGACCCGCTCGCCGGTCTGCTCGCTCTCCAGCTGCGCTATGCGCTGGATGGTATCCATGACGAACCGGCCCATGGCGGTGGTGGTGTCGAACTTCTCCTGCATGGAGTTGAACTGCTTCTTCCACGCGCCCAGGTCGTCCATCATTGCGGCGAAATTGCGTGAGTTGCGATGGATACGGTCCATCTTCAGGACCAGTAGGACATCCCACTGTTCCCTCTGCTCCATCATGCGCGCATATGCTGGACGGTCGATGGTCCTTCCGGAGAAGCCGTCGTCCACATACTCCTCGCTGACTGTCCAGCCCTTGGCCTTGCAGTATGCGTTCAGGCGCTTGAGCTGGGCAGGAATGCTGTATCCTTCCCTGGCCTGATCCTCAGTGGACACACGCGCATAGATGGCGGCGCGCAGAAAATCCCTCCGAATCGTTACATCTGGATGACCAGGGGTAAGTGCTCAGTTGCATCCCGGCGGGGAATCGGCGAGGGAGAATAAGAGCCTTGTCGAAGTTCAGATTAATTGTAATGCATTAATGTTAATGCAGGATGCTATAATTGCATTAATTATATACCGTATACCTTCTAGTAGCGTTTAAGAAGATGACGCTCATGGTCAGGAAAGACATGGATGAGGATCCCGACGCCAAGGTGGCAGAGCTTCGCCAGGAGTTCGGCGGACTGCTCAACGACGAGGTCCTACTCCGAATGGCCAGAGAGGAACAAGGAGGAAACAATATGGCACCTATCAAGAAGATCGCAGATCTCGGGGACAAGGAAGAAATATCGATCGTGGTCAAGGTCACCCGCGTCAACGACACCAAGAAGTTCCAGAAGAGGACCGGCGGAGAGGGCCAGGTCCGGAACATCAACGTAGAGGACGAGACGGGAACCTGCCGGCTCACCCTATGGGATGAGGATGTCGACCTGCCGGAGAACATGAACATCGAGATCGGCACGCAGCTGAAGTTGACAGACTGCTACACCAAGCAGACCGACTTTGGCCTTGACATTACCAAGGGCAGAAAGGGTAAAATCGAGCTAGAGTGAATAGTAAAGCATATCGCTTTACTCCATTTTTATTTATCTTCCTATCCATTTCATCATATTTTGAGCAGCCACAATAACCTGCTGGCCATCATGGTTAGGCACACAAATATCATATCATATCATATGGATAATATAGCCGTAACTCAAGGTTGGCCGTTCTGCTTGAGCATCTACAATTGAGATGATGCGTCGATGCTTCAAAGTGTACCTGGTGAGCGTTAGATGAACTGACAGGCCTGAAGCGGGATTGATGAATAATAAGGGGAAAGGGAGGCAGGAGCCTCGTTGTTGAAAGGGTTTCGAAAAGAGGTTTACTTCCTCCTGACAAGGACAACGGCAACGGCACATATGACCAGGATCGCGGCAATCACGACGACGGCCATTATGGCTCCCATGGGGAGGTCCGATATGCCACGGGCCTTCTTGTCCACGCTGCTCTGGTAGTTCTCTATCGACTTGATCTCGGCGGACGCCTCATCGGGGGTGATGTCCTCGTGGTAGTCGACCGTTATGCCGAGTGCAGCCAGGTCATCCAAGTCGACCCCTATGTCGCCCATATCAAGGATGGCCGCAGGATCGAATATATCGATCAGGTTGGAGGAGTAGGTGTATTCCACCGTCTCCCCTTCTGTCTCGGCGCTGAGCCTGAAGACGTTCAGGCCCTCCTCGCCGGTGACGGTCACCACGGCGTTGAAGTTGGTGTTGATCGGCTCAAGCTTTCCGTCCTTGACCACGAGTTCGCCAAGTTCCAGCTCATCGAAGACTATGGGAAGCTCAGTGAATCCCAATTCTGAAAGCAATCCATCCTCACCGAACAACCCATCCTCCATTTCCTGAGTCAAGCCAGTGGCATCGAAGAATCCTTTCATCCCGCCGGTAATGGTGACGTTGGAGTCGACATCCCATTCATCGCCGACGTTCATCGGGAACTCATAGATGTTCAAAGCAGGCTCGAACGCAATGTTCAGATTGGCATCGAACGAGGCCTTCAGGTCCACGTCATAATTGCCGTAGCTGACGTTGTACAAGACATAGGACGTGGCCGACCAGGAGCTCCAGTCATAGAACGTATCATACGTGATGGTTGGGAGATTCTTAGCGTCGAAGCTGAGCACCGCTGCAGTTTTGAGCGTCAGATCCACGTTCTTAATCGCAAAGGTGTCCTTCTCCAGGGTCATGGTCCCGCTGAGAATGAACGCGAAGTCCATGGCCAGGTCGAGGTTGACCTCCTTATCCTCAGTGGGGATGTCCAACGCTTCGAAGTCGATATCCCCGATGAAGTCGAGTCCGTCCGCATCGCTGATGTTGTAGTTCCCAACCTTTGGCATGACACCAGACATGTCCAGTCCACCGGCAGCAGCCAGCTTGACCGCCATCTTTGCGTTCATGACATACTCGTCAGCGTTGACCTCCTCGACAGTGAGTACTGCGTAGAAGGCCGCATCAAGGCTGAGGTCCATCTCGTCCACTTCAAGTCCGGAGAAACCGGGGAGCATTGCCAAGATCGTCGGCATTGCCGCCTTGACATCAGCCGGCATGTCAGCCCATGTCCAGTCCAGAGCGATGGTCTGGCCGACAGCCCAACCGTTCTCACCAGCGATGTCGGGAGCATCCGCCTGAGCGGAGGCCACCGGCACCGCGACGAGACCAGTCAGGAACATCGCTCCTATCAATAATACAGAGAGTGCATTGATCCTTCTCATCATATCCCTCCAAGGAGATACATGCAGGGACCAATGTTCTATCATTAAATAAATGTCGTTTTAATCTTTCTACATAAAAGTAAGAATAATAGACACTGGACCAATAGAAAAAAGTGAAAAGGAAGGGATTGGAACGGGTTTGGAAGCTCTTTTGGGCTTACATCATGCCGGGCATGCCGCCCATTCCGCCCATGCCGCCCATTCCTGGGGGCATTCCGCCTGCGCTTGGGGGCGCCTTGCGGGAGGCGATGACGTCGTCGATCCTGAGAACCATTCCGGCGACCTCGGTCGCGGACTCGATGGCCTGGATCTTCACCCTCAGGGGCTCAATGACGTCCTGCTCCAGCATGTTGACGGGGTTGCCGGTGTTGAGGTCCAGGCCCATGTAGGCGCTGTTCTTCTCACCGTTGTGGGCGTTCTTGAGCTGGATGACCACGTCGATGGGGTCGAGACCAGCGTTCTCTGCCAGGGCCCAGGGGATTACCTCCAGCGCCTCGGCGAAAGCCCTGATGGCCAGCTGCTCGCGGCCACCCACGGCGGATGCATAGTCGTTGAGCTTTAGGGACATCTCGATCTCGGGGGCTCCTCCGCCAGCAACGATCTTGCCGTCCTCCATGGCGACTCCGACGACCCTCAGGGCGTCGTGCAGGGCGCGCTCGACCTCGTCGATGACGTGCTCAGTGCCGCCGCGAACGATGATGCTGATGGCCTTGGGGCTCGCACAGCCGGTGATGAAGGTCATCCACTCCTCTCCGACCTTGCGCTCCTCGACCACATCGGCGCATCCCAGGTCGGCCTCGGTGATGGAATCTAGGTTACCGACGACGTTGCCGCCGGTGGCCTTGGCGACCTTCTCCATGTCCGACTCCTTGAGGCGGCGGCAGGCATAGATGCCGGCCTTGGCGAGGTAGTGCTGCACGAGGTCATCCATGCCCTTCTGGCAGAACACGACGTTGGCGCCGACGGCCTTGATCTTCTCGACCATTCCCTTCAGGGTGTTCTCCTCCTCATCGAGGAAGCGCTGCATGGACGCAGGGTCGCGGATCTGGATCTTGGCCTCGACCTCGGTCTTCTTGATTTCGAGGGCGGAGGACAGGATAGCGATCTTGGCCTTGTTGACGGTGCGGGGCATCCTGGGGTGAACCTTTTCCTTGTCGATGATCAGGCCGTTGATCAGTTCGGTGTCAGAGATCGAACCGCCGGTCTTCTTCTCCACCTTGATGTTGTCGACGTCGACGGACAGCTTTCCGTCGCGCTCCTCGGCAACGGCCTTGGCAGCCTTGACGGACAGCTCGGAAAGGGCCTTGCCGTCCCCGCCCACCGACTTTCCAGTCATGGCGGTCATGGCGACCTTGAACAATCCCTCGTCGCCCTTGATCTCGACAGCGGTCCTGTCGAGGATCTTCACGGCCTCGGCCGCGGCGAGCCTGTACCCGTTCGCGATGATGGTCGGGTGGACGTTGGACTCGATGAGCTGCTCAGCCTTCTTGAGCAGTTCACCGGACAGCACCACGGAAGTGGTGGTGCCGTCGCCGCACTCGGAATCCTGGGTCTTGGCGACCTCAACGATCATCTTGGCAGCGGGGTGCTGAACATCGATCTCCTTCAGGATGGTCACGCCGTCGTTGGTGATGACGACATCTCCCAGGCTGTCGACCAGCATCTTGTCCATGCCCTTCGGTCCCAACGTCGAGCGTACGGCGTCGGCGATGGCACGGGCAGCAGCGATGTTGTTCGCCTGGGCCTCGCGGTTCTTGGTCCTCTCAGTGCCCTCTTTGAGCACAATGATCGGTTGGCCTTGTCCTAATGAATATGCCATTATGAGCCTCCTTTCGAGCTCAGGATATTTTATCGCTTCTATATAACCATTGCTGTAGTTTCCCCTCTAGTGAAAGTGTGTGGATGGATAGACCCATTACGAAGTGATGCGAGATGGCCTCGAACGGAGAGTGCGGTGAGCAGAGTGTACTCGATCCTCTCGACCGCAGGGATGGCCCATTAGAAAGCGTCCTTGCATTCCAGTCCCCGCTCCCGGCACAGCCGTCGGATGCACTCGATCATGGTGCGATAGCGGGCATCGTCCTCAATTCGCGAACTGAGCTCCTCGACGGATGAGGGATCGACCTCCAACATTCGTGCCAGCATCCTGTCCTTCATTCCCGGACGGAGGTTGAGGCGGTCGATCATTATCATGGACGCCCCGGCGCGTTGGACCGCGTCGACGAGCGCCTCGATGCCGCGGTCGGCGATGGTCGGGATCAGGGGTCCGAGGAGCGCGTAGACATTGACGCCTGCATCATGGAGTGTTCGCATCGCATTCAACCTCAGGGACGGGGGCGAGGCGCACGGCTCGAATATGGCGGCCCGTTCGTCATCGTGCGATGTGATGGTGATGCCGACCTCGGAGCATTCCAGCCGGGACAGGAGGTCCACGTCCCTCGCCACCAATGAGGACTTGGTCAGTATGCTTGCTCGGGCATGGTGCTTCACGATCATCTCCAGGCACCGCCGGGTCAGCATCAGCGTCCCCTCGGCCGGCTGGTAAGGGTCGGTCACCGTGCCAAGGCCGATCATTCCCTTCTTGCGGACCAGTTCCTTGTCCAGCAGCAGCGGCAGGTTCATCTTGGCCGAGATGCTGCGGCCCCAATCCGCTACCGGCCGCCTCATGATGTACGGAGCATAGCAGTAAGTGCAGTCATGCGCGCACCCTGCATAAGGATTGAGGGCGAAGTCCAACCCCGGCAGGCGGGACGGCGGCAGGGCCACCGTGGCCTTCGTCACCTGCACGTTCTGAGGGGGGCAACGCCCTCCGGGGAGGAAGGAGTCAAGGCTAGACATAATCGTCGATCCTTCTCTGGGTAAGGTAATCGCGCAGGATGCCGCTGTTGGCGATCCAGGTGTCCATGGGGATCTCCATCCGGCCGGATATATGCGCAAGCGCCTGCTGTAGGGTCTCGAACCGGGATGGAGCAGTGGTCAGGGCCGCTCTGACGTTCTCCCTGACGTTCCATACGCCTACCGGCATGATGTAGCCAGGATGCGCCTCCCTGAAGATGACGGCGCCGGCCTGGCGCTTTTCCTTGGTCAGCAGTTCGTTTATCGCAAGACGGGCCGCGTAATAGCAGCCGCCGATGTGCGCATACTCCTTGCGGCCCTCGAAGAACTCATGGTCGCTGATTATCTCCACCTCTCGACCCATAGGGTTCCAGGCGGTGTTGGGGTACCACGCCTCGATGAGCTCGTAGCGCCAAGAGGTCGGCATCAACAGGATGCTCCAGCGGTTATCCAGCTGGTACCAGTCGTATACCCTCCATTCTTCCAACAATGGATTGTGCCGGGTATCGGTCAAAAGCCCCTTTCCCAAGATGTCGTCCACTGCCGTTATGGTCCAACGGGTGGGAACGAATTTGCGGTTCTTTCCGAGGCCGAAGGCGCCCACCGAGAACGCCTTCTGGATCTTGGAGATCATGACCCCGCTGCGATACAGCTGCCTCACTGCCTGGGTCGATTTCAGGTCGGTGTCGTAGAACGCCTTCTCCACCCGCTGGTCGTACTTCGGATTTCCTACCGAAAGGTCCTTCAGCCAGGCCGACGGCCCGAACGGCTGGACCTCATCATCCAGTACCATGCGCCCGCTGGGACGCTTCTGGAACTTGACCTCCACCTCCAGCGGATCGGTGGACAGGGCAAGGTCGCGGGTGAGATCGACGATGCGTCCCCCCTTGTCGAAATTGCACGCATCGATGCGGTGCTTGCCCCTGACCAGGGAGAATCGGAAGTCCACGATCTCGTCGATGCTTTTGCCCACCCACAGCTCCGGGGTGTCCATCATGGCGGTGTCGCCCATGAAAGGAGGCACCAGCGGCCCCACTTCCACCTTAGGGTATCCGTAGCGGCCGACGAAGATACCAGGCGGGGACATGCCTGCGAGGTCGAGGGTGTCGATCAGCCTGCGAGTTCTGGAGCGGGAGTAGAACTTGACCATGAGGGGGCAGCGCTCCTTGCCGCACAGGTTCCTGGCGCCCTTGCATATGATGCATGGCGAACCCTTCGGCACTTGCAGTTCGCCCTCTGAACTAAGCGCGCCGATATGGCCATCGAAGGTTCCCTGCCCCGTTCCGTACATCCGCTTTCTCAGTCGAACAAGCGTATATATCCCTTCCTCCCGGCTCTTCGAATGTGCCGTCAACCGTACCGGACCATCATATGGGCCATCTCCGCCGGCGCGCCGGCCAGGCATGAACGCAGCTCCGGAACTGCCCCGGGAGCGAAGGAGGCGAGCATTGCCGCGGACTTCCTCGCCTCACCAATGCAGTCATCGGCCAGCCGTTCGGTTCGAGAGATCACATCATGATCGTCGCCGGCCCTCAGCAGGCGGCCCAGCATCGGCCCTGAACTGCTGCGCGGTTCGTTCGCATTGTCCATGTCCAGGATGTCGTCGAACACCTGAAGGACGGTGCCGCACCTCATGCCGTACGTTCTTGCCGCCTCGATCGCGTCCGGTGCGGCGTCCGCCGCCATTGCTCCGTATGTGGCCGACAGTGCGAACAGCTCACCCGTCTTCTGGGAGATAAGCGCATGATAGCGCTCCCACGACTCTTCCGCCTCGGCCAGTTCCCTCTTCGCACCGCTCACCACCGCGTGGTGCACCTGAGACAATGACTCGACCGCGTTCCGCCCATGACGAGCGGCCAGAGCGTATGGCAAGGACAACAGGTCCACCGCCTCCAGCACTGCCATCATGGCACCCAGGTCGACATGGACGGCGGCCTTGCCCCTTCGCTCCGCGTCGCCGTCCAGCATGTCATCGATTATGAGACATACTGCATGCGCGACCTCCACCGCGGCGGCGAGATCGAGCGCCGCAGATCGATCGTTCCCGTCAAGGGCGTCGTGCACCAGGAGCGTCAGAGTGCCGCGGAGCCGCTTCCCTCGCATGATATGACCTTCCACCTCATGGGGCATCGCTCTGCCGTGCAGCGCTAGTCTGATACGATCATCGATGTCGCCCCGAGCCGATCCGAGATAATTGCTGAACGCTCCGTCGTGCTCGACGAGCAGTTGGACCGACGGTACAGGCCCCGCGGCCATCTCAGACCCCCATATTAAGGAATATGACGCTCAGTCCCGCGGCGTAAAGGACCGAAGTGTACAGCTGTTTCAGCCGCAGGTCGTTCGACCGAGATTCCATACCGTCGACCCGGCCGTCGAGATGCGCGAACCTCAAGTGGTCGGTCTTTCTTCCATAGGCCATCAGCGCGAGGAAGACAGCGACCGACAGCACTGTGTATCCTAGCAGCGCCGCACTGCTCATGAGTGCGGCCGCGAACGGCAGTGAGATGATGAAGGCACCAAGACCTATGGCGGGGAACAGGGCGCACCAGTGCGAGCGCGGGTAACGGACCACCGTGGTCTCCTTTCCGTTCAGGCTGTCGGAGGGATAGTCCATGCTCATCATGCTCACGAAGAGTGAGCTCGCGGCGAAGCCGAACGCCGCGGCCACTGCCACCGACAGAAAGCTGACGGTCCCCGAACCGATGAAAGCGATCACCAACACTGCGATCATATTGACAGGTACACCAAGATACAGTTCGGTCAGAGGGCGGTACGAGAGGCGCAGACCGGGATGACTGTAGCCCATCACGGCGAACATGCCGTAGGCGGCTGGGGCGAGCAGCACCGGGCGGAAGACGATGAGGCCGACCATGATGACCAATATCGTCGCCACGATGACCATGCTCAGCGCCCTGGCCTCGCTCACGGTGGCAGAACCGTCTACCAGCGGCTTCCTCCGGCCGGTGGCGGTCATCGCCTCCAAGGAGTCAGCCTCCCGATCGGTGATGTCGTTGAGGGGGTGGGAGACGTACTGCATCAGCACGATGCATGCCACGGCGGCGGCCATCGGCCATGGTGCGGCGATGTGCCCGTCCGAGAGGAAGAACGCCATCGACGCTCCTAGAACGGCTGAGCTGAGGCTCCATGCCGCCAGGGGCTTGAATCTGGCGAAATCCATGAGCGATGCGATGTTCACGACGTCCCGCCTGAAGATTTCCAGTCGAACGGTTAAGTAAGTTATTGTTAACCCATCAGTCAATGGCCCCGTCCATGAGATGGATGAGCTATGTAGCCGTGGATCATTGATGGAGGCGCTGTAGGGGTCAGATGCTCGTATCGATCATTAACGCCCTCATGATCGTCTTGTTCATCCAAATCCCGGCAGTGGCCGCTAGGAACCGGGGGACCCCCCGTCAGGTCTGAGCATAATGGCCAAGGAAGAGAGGGAGATGTACGAATCCCTCTTACATCAAAGGCCGTCGGATCGCTCGGGATGCTCCTTCAGTCTCTATGATCGTTCTCCTGAAAATCGATGAAACGCTCAAGTGGTTGGGTTGGTCGATGGTCGCGGTCAGTATGGCGGCGTTGGTCTCTTTTGCCATCATCTCGGCCATCAATGATGGAGATATATGATGAATGGGCGGTGAAACATCCCAAATCGGTTGGCACGGTCGCCGACGTGGACGATGGCACTCGAACCGTGCCCCTGGGTCGGCTCAGCTCTCAAGCATCCTTCGGAAGAAGAACATCGCCTGTCTGAGGTTGAGAGTGAGGCCGGCGGTGCGGGTGTGGTGCAGGAACGCCCTAAGTTCGCCGATAGCGGGCATCTTGCCGGCAAACAGGCGGTTCAGCCCCTGCCTCTCCTTCCCCATCCAGTCGAACGTCTTCAGGATGTCGGCGGCATAGCGTTGGGGCTCGTCCCACCGGTCCAAGAGCATCTCGCCGGTCTGCATCGCGTACACGATGCCGTCGGCCGCCAGCGGCGCTACCACGCCAATGCTCTCACCGACGCCCACCACGTTTCCGTTCACGAACGGCTGGGTGGCATGCGGGGATGATAACCGCACCTTGGATTGGCAGCGACACATCACCGTCCCGTTCTCCATCGCCGCGGTGGCCGACGGTTTGAAATCCGAGGCATCCGCCTTCAGGTTCCCGAAGCCCAGGTGGTATTCGTTATTGCCCAGGGGAAAGCACCACTCGTAGCCCAGCGAGGAGATCTTGATGGACATTCCGAGCCTTTCCTCCGTCCGCACTCGAAACTGGCTGCAGGGGGCGATGAACTGCGGCCCGGAGGCCGGGCCGAGGAAGGCGCGGGCCACCCCGGTGGCGTCGATCACGCGGTCATACTCGTTCGGATCGAACGGCTGCAGGCGGACCTCCGCCCCGTCCAGCAGGTCGTTGACGAGGCGGGGCTTGTCGATGGTCAGGAGGTCGGCGGGAATATCGAGGCCTTCGATGTTGATACTGTCGAACCGCTGCATCTCATAGTCGGACGGTTCGAGGAATCTGGATATGAGGCGCCTCACCTCGGAGGTGGGAGTAGCGCCCCACGCGCAGGAATGGATCCCGCATCGGGTATGGCGGTCGACGTCGTACACATCGGCCTGCATCCCCTCTTCTTTCAACAGCCGGTGCATGTATGCACCCGACATTCCCGCTCCTGCGATCGCAATTCTCAGTTGATCACCGCTCTGACGATATTGTCATCCACATTCCCGCTCCGGCACTCTCCGCGTCCGGGCTGGACTATCCTGCCCAAGATGTGATGTGGTATATGCCTCTCTCCTCGTATTTCCCTTTCTTGACCATCCTAACGTTCGCCCCCTTGAGCAAGTATGATCGGGACAGCATGTGCTGGTAAAGTTCCGGCGACATCGCTGACAGCCTGGCCAGGACGTGATCCTTTCCCGCCGACGCGGAGGCCTGCTCGCACCGGTCCAGGAGAGCGTCGAACACCTCCTTCTGATCGTCCCGGTCGGGATCGACGATCAGCACCTTGATCGAGGAATATCTCGCCTCCTCATCCTTCTGGTAGGTGTGCAGGATGGCGAACCCGGCCACCGCGCCGTCCCGCCTGGAGACGAAAACGCTGCCCATGCGGCGCTCCACCGCCATCCTTGCCTCGACCGCATGATCGAGCGATGGCGCCAGCTCCTGGCCGAGGCGGGTGATGTCCTCGAGCACGGATGGCAGGGTGGCGGCGGTGACCTCCTCGACGAAGTGAGGATGAACGGCATCGTCGCGCATCACCCTCTCCATGATGAGCACCACCGAGGTGGGGGCGTAGCCGGACGATAGGTAGAAGTGCAGGTTCTTGGACAAATGGGACATCGTCTCCAGGCCGATGACCTCACAACCTCTTTCCTCGAGGTGGCGTTCGCAGGCCGAGAGGAGCGCCTTGCCGACGCCGGTGTTCTGTTCGTCTGGGAGCACCTCCAGCGGGCCGATCCAGCCAATACCTCCCCATACATGACAGAACGCCGAGCCCACGATCGTCCCGTCGCGCTCGGCCACCAGGCAGCCGCCCGGCTCCGTGGCCATGTACGAGCTGATCAGCTTCTCCGAACGTTTCGGGTAGCGGAACCGACGCCCGATGTCCTGCATGGCCAGGTCCGACCATGCGATCTGCCCGACCTCCCTCACTCTCTCAAGGTCATCCGCCCTCATGGGACGTATGGCCACCGAGCGCCCTCTGCTCAAACGAGCGAATATGCTCATTGCATGCACCTCATCTTCTCCACCGCCGCCCTTGTAGGCGCTCCGCCGGCATGGCGTTCAGAACGCGGGACGGGGGCAGGCATGCCTGCTCCGCAGCGCCGGCCGCCCACTCCCAGTAAGAGAGCTCATTGGGAAATGCGGCTTCGGTGCCCAGGGAATAGAGCGGTTTGGCATCGAGCGAGCGGACCGTCTCGGCGTCAAGGTCCATCCGGTCCGGATAGGCGTTGATCTCCAGCGCGATCCCTGACTCGGCAGCGGCCGCGGCGACCTTTTCGAGATCGACTCGAACCCGCTCGCGCAGGCCGATCACTCTGCTGGTTGGATGACCGAACACATCCATCAGAGGGTCCCCCATGGCCTTCGTCACCCGGGCGGTCATCTCCCCCTCGTCCATGGTGAGCGAGGTATTGACCGAGGCGATGACCAGGTCAAGGTCTTCGAGCGGCCCGGGCGGGAAATCCAGCCGGCCGTCGGGGGTGATGGCCGCCTCCCCTCCCTTCAATATCTTGATGCCCAGAAGGTCGGCCGATTCGTCGATGAGGGCATTCCGCTGCTCCAGGGCGGCGGGGTCCATCCTTCGGCCTCCGAGGCGATCGCAGAAGCACACGTACTCGTGACCGAGGTCCTTGGCGGCGGCGGCCATCTCCAGCACTCTCATGCCGCCATCATAGGAGGCGCATCGGACATGCAGGTCTCCGATAAGTTGCTCTGCCGTGACCCTATCGCATTCCTGGCCCCCTCTCGTCTCCGGACGCAGCGGGGGGAGCTGTAGCGCCTCAAAGACCTTCTTCTCAGTATCGGCCGCAACCCCCCTGTGCGCGTCGAATCGAACGCCCTTCTCCCTGATGCGTTGCTCGATCCCCCTCACATAGGGCTCCGGCCCGGTGGTCTTCAGCAGTTCGAGGCCGAAGGTGCTCTGGTCGACATGACGAAGCATGCACACCGCTCCCGATGCCGTCCGTCCGAGCGCCTGCTCCCTATCGACCACGAGCAGCTCCGTCACTTCAGGGCAAAGACCGAACCTCGCTATGACGTCCTCGGGACCGGAAGCGGAGAACAGCAGCATTATGTTGGCCACCGTCGGGACCCTGCGGCGCAGAGGGCCGGTCAGCTCCAGACGGTCCAGGCCGGGGGAGGGACGAAGGAAATCGATGATCCGTTGGGCCGAACGCAGCGCGTAGGGGGAGGGCACCTCGGCGGCCTCCTCCCTTCGCCAGGTCAGATAATCCTGCGTACGGCTTTCCACCTCATCTCCGAAGTCGGGCATCTCGGACAGGCGACCTTCGTAGATGGCCTTCAGCAGGTCGTCGACGGAACGTATTCCAAGCAGCAGGTCCAGATCGGCCAGCCGCCTGGTCCCCAGGGAGGGTATGCTTCTCAGCAGCTCAAGGTCCTCCGGCAGCAGGCCGCGGACCTTGTCCAGCGCATCGATCCGTCCGGTGCGGAGAAACTCTTCCACCTTGGCCTCGATGCTTTCCCCAACGCCTTCGATGCGACGCAGCTCGCCTCTCTCGCTCACGGACCGGAGGTTCTCGGTCAGCTCCTCGATGCTCTTGGCCGCCCGGAGGTAGCTGTTGGCCCTCCAGCGTTCCCCCTGGAGCTCCATGGCCAGAGCCAGATCGTAGAACAGGTCGGCCGCCTTCCTGTTGTCCGCCCTTCCAATCGTCACCGCCATATGACCGCCCTAATGTTGAGAACGCCTGCATCTTAAACTTATGAGCGCAGCTGTGATGCCCGCCCCTACCCCATTGTCGATGTTGACCGCCACGAGGCCAGGGGAGCAGGACTGCAGCATTGACGACAAGGCCGCCCTTCCGCCCTCTCCGACGCCGTAGCCGACCGAGGTGGGGACGCCGATGACCGGGACGTCGGCGAGCGATGACACCACCGAGGCGAGGGCGCCCTCCATGCCGGCGACGACGATCAGAGCATCGACGCCTTCTTCCAGCATCCGGTGCAGCGGCTCGATGAAGCGGTGGAAGGCAGCGATGCCCACGTCGTAGGCGGTCAGCACCCGGCAGCCCATGGATTCGGCCACCACTCTCGCTTCTTCGGCCGCGGCGACGTCGGAGCTTCCGGCGGTCAGGACTCCGATGAGACCGATCACATCGTGTTCCTTCCGGCGGTCCACGACGATCATCCTTGCTCTTTCCTCGTATCGCGCCTCGGGCACCCGGGACCGAACCGCCTCGAACTGCTGTGGAGATGATCGCGATACCAGCAATACCTCCTTGTCAGCTAACGCGCCTTCGATGATGTCAACCACGGTATCGGCGCTCTTGCTCTCCCCATAGATGATCTCAGGAACGCCCTTCCTCTCGGCCCGGCGGGTATCGAAGAGAGTGTGCTCGCCGATCTTCCGGACATAGTCCAAGCGTAGCAGCCTCTCCGCCTCAGAGGCGTCGATCTCTCCCTTCCGGTGCTTTTCCAGGATGTCCCTGACGCTCATTGCCGTGGCGTAGGCGGATGGGGTTATTTTTTCGTTGTGGCCTAACGTACCGTTCATTCGGTCGGGCCGGCCCTCTTCATTGCCGGGTCCGATGACAGCCGCGTCATGTCATTTTCCAACTTGGCGGTGCGCCCTAGTCTGATACGACCTCGGACGAGTTGCTCACCTCATCCAACAGGTCGCCGATGAGCAAACGATATTATCGCGACCGCTCATGGCGATGCGTGAGCGAATGCAAGCTGGACCGCCTGCGGGCGCTGCTCCGGCCGATGGACAGGGTGGCGGTCGCCTACTCCGGCGGGGTGGACAGCGCCCTGCTGCTCCGGATCTCCAAGGAAGTGCTGGGCGATAACGTGATAGCCATCATGAACGTGTCCCCGCTCACCGCCCCGGGAGAGGAGGATGAAGCGGTGCTTGCCGCACGCTCCATGGGCGTGGAGGCGCTCATCGTCCGCGCCGACCCTCTGGCTGATGCAGCGTTCCGGCATAACCGGACCGACCGGTGTTATCGATGCAAGAGGATGGTCTTCGAAGCGATCGCCGCCGCCGCGCGTGAGAGAGGCATCGAGAACGTGATCGACGGAACGCACGTCGACGACATGAGCGAGGACCGGCCAGGCCGTCGGGCACTGGCCGAGCTCGGGATTCGTTCGCCGTTGCAGGAGGCGGGCCTGGGAAAGGAAGAGGTGCGGGCTTTCGCCAGGCAGCTATCGGTGCCGTCGGCCGACCGGCCGTCCGGTCCATGCCTCGCTACCAGGATCCCGTTCGACCAGGAGATCACGCCGGACGCGCTCCAGATGGTCGGAGAGGCGGAGAAGGTTCTGAAAGAGCTTGGGGTGCGAAGCGTCAGGGTCCGGCACC
>DATD01000008.1:0-20211 GCA_002504525.1 Methanomassiliicoccus sp. UBA345 | reverse complement strand
GCCATCGTCGATATGCGAGCGACCGTCGTGGAAAGGTTGAAGCGCATCGGATTCATCTACGTCGCGGTGGACCTCCAGGGCTTCCGCTCGGGGAGCATGTCCGAAGCGCTCGGCCGAAAGGCGGGACACTGAACCGAGCGGCGGCAGGTGCGCGGTACTAAATAACCGGCGCTCAGCGAATGTCATGGTGATATTGTGCCACTGTACAACATCTCCCTCAACTTCCGGGCTGACAGCGACGAGCAGGTGTTAGAGGTGCGAGCGTTCATGGAAAGGATGCTGTGCGGCTTCCTTAAGGACCGCCCCGCTTCCTGCGTGCGGGTGAGGGTGTCGGAGATCGGTCCAGACGGCCGCACGGTGCGGGAGCTGGAGGATGTCGAAGGGGACATCGTCCTGCATCCCATCCCTCATGCTTGACATACCACTGCCGGAAACCGATAAGTATGCGGGAGAGTGACTAAGCATCATGCAGATCTTCACCACCCTCCTATCATACGACCACGGCATCCTGCGCCAGGTGCTGGACGTTATGAGCGACATCACCGAGAATGACACCTGGGAGCAGAATCGGGACGCACTCCCGGATGCGGCCGACTTCCTGCAGAGGTTCATGGACCAATACCACCACGGCAAGGAGGAGAGGTTCCTCTTCCCCGCCGCCCCGGCGAGCGAGAAGCGGCTCAAGGAGCAGGTCGACGAACTGGTGACGGAGCATCGTCAGGCCAAGGCGTACGCCGATGCCATAGGGAAAGGGCTGGAGGATTGGGACTTGGACATTTTGCGGGATAACGTCAACGGCGTGGTCGCTCACATGCGTAAACATATCCTGGAGGAAGAGAACAACGTGTTCCCGGAGTTCAATCGGGTCCTCGACCCCGAGAAGGACATGCCCATGTACGAGGAATCACAGAAGTTCATGGAGGAACGTTTCGGAGCGTCCTTCCAGGCCGACATGGAGGAGTTCGCCAACCGGCTGCAGGACAGGGTGATGGGCAAGGGCGTGATCAAGTACGGCCCCATGGGGCCATGAGCGGCGATGGGAGAAATATGGCGCCGAGGGAGAGATTTGAACTCCCGAGGCGTAACCGCCAGTGGTTAACTCGGAGATCTCGATCCATTCGAGACCACCGCCTTACCGGACTAGACTACCTCGGCCCGAGGATGGCAGAGGCGCGCCCATATAAAAGGATTTTCCGGGCCATGCCCATCATGGTCCACTTGCCTCGATGCAAGGCAACGTTAATCTATCACATTCGTATCGGGAGGATGCGCCTTGACGTTCGGGGCGAGAGGCAGCGCTATGATCACCGTTATGATCGACAAGGATAGAAAGGAGGTCGAAGCGTCTTCCCCCCTGGAGGCGCTGGAGGTCCTGTGCCTCCGGCCCGATTCCTACCTCATTCTCCGGAAAAATGTCCCTATACCCATCGACGAACCCCTGGGAGACGGGGACGTCATAAGGGCGGTCCGCGTGGCGTCGGGCGGATGATGTTTTCGGCCGCGATTACGATATAAGCACCAGGGCTTGGCCATCGGTGTTCCCTTAACGAAAGGTATTTAACTATCATTTCACCCTATTGGGCCGAAACGGTTTATTCCTAGACTGATTTCATGTTCACTCTCACCATCACATCCCGTTTACTAACGGGAGGTTTAACCCGACAACAGTCGCGGGTCGAGCACAGCAGGCTGCTGGGCTCCGACCGAACATAGTGACAGTGCACCTGCCATCCCGGCTCTGGGACTGCCGTTTCATGACAACATGAAGAGGTATACAATATGAACATCGATCCCAGCACCACCAAGTACATGATCAAGGCAAGGCTTCAGGCCGATGGTATCGTCGAGAAGCCTGATGTGGTCGGTGCGATATTCGGTCAGACCGAGGGCCTCCTCGGCGACGAACTGGACCTCAGGGACCTTCAGAAGAGCGGCCGCATCGGCCGCATCGAGGTCGAGGTCAGCTCCAAGCAGGGGAAGTCAGATGGCGAGGTCCTCATCCCGTCAAGCCTCGACCAGGTCGAGACGGTCATCCTTGCCTCCGCGCTGGAGACCATCGACCGCGTCGGTCCGTGCAAGGCCAAGATCAGCATCGTGAGCATCGAGGACGTCCGCGTCTCCAAGAGGCAGAAGATCATCGACAGGGCCAGGGACCTTCTTACCGAGCTGATAAAGCAGTCCAAGACCTCCGGCATCGACCTTACTGAAAGCGTGAGGCAGTCGGTGCAGGTCGAGGAGATCATGCACTACGGCAAGGACCACCTGCCCGCCGGCCCCAATGTCCAGGACAGCGACGCCATCATAATAGTGGAGGGTCGCTCCGACGTTCTCAACCTGCTCAAGTCGGGCATCAAGAACGCCATCGCGGTCGAGGGCACCAACATCCCGCGCACCATCGCTGACCTGTCCAAGGAGAGGGTCATCACGGCCTTCGTCGACGGCGACCGCGGCGGCGAGCTCATCCTTCGCGAGCTGTTCCAGCTGGCCGAGGTGGACTTCGTTGCCCGGGCCCCTCGCGGCATGGAGGTCGAGGAGCTCACCCAGAAGCAGATCATGAAGTGCCTGCGCAACAAGATCCCGGGCGAGCAGTACATGGAGATGTACGGCCTGACCGCCGAGGGCAAGGAGCGCACGGAAGCGGAGCCGGAGAGGCCGGAACGCCATGCGGAGAAGCCTGAAAGGCCCGAGAGGGCCGAGAAGGCAGAGAAAGTGGTGGAAAGGCCGGAAAGGCCGGAGAAGCCCCACCGTGAGCCCCGCGAGAAGAGGGAGCCCCGCGGCAGGTACGAGAAGGAGCCCCGCGAGGTCAGGGAACGAGAGCCTGCACCTGCGGCATTCGAGGCCGAGCCGGTCCAGGAGCCAGAACCGTTCGAGGAGGCCCCGTCCAAGCGCCTGTCCGAGACCCAGATGAAGCTTAGGACGCTCATCAACGAGCTGGGCTCGACGTCCAAGGCCAAGATCCTGGGGGCCGACATGGAGGTCATCAGGGAGGTCCCGGTGCGCGAGCTGGTCAACAGCCTCAAGGCCGACGCTGCCGGCGTGGCCGCCGTGGTGTTCGACGGCATCGTAACCCAGCGCATCCTCGACATCGCCGCGGACAAGAAGATCTCCACGATCGTGGGCACCAAGATGGGCACCATCGCCAAGCAGCCCGCCGCGGTTGAGGTCTGGTCCAAGGAAGACCTGAGCGAGTGAGAGTAAAGCAATGAGTGAAAAGATCGACCTGTCCAAGGAGACCGACCTGCGCGGTCTCTCCACCACCGCCGACATCCTGATCCCGGGAGACCCGTTGAAGCGGGTCATCGGGCAGGAAGAAGCGGTAGAGCTGGCCCGGATCGCTGCCAGGCAGAGGAGACATCTTCTGCTGGTCGGCCCTCCGGGAACGGGCAAGTCGATGATCGCGCAGGCCCTCGCCCTTCACCTCCCCCGCCCGACAGAAGAGGTCCGGGTGGTGCACAATCCCGAGAACCCGGAGCGGCCGCTGGTGGAGGTAAGGGGCGAGGCGGAGATCCTCCGTGAGAGGGAGTCGAAAGGTTCCGCCGAGGGGGAGCTAATAGAACCTGACGCCGCGCCGGCCAATGTGGCCGAGCGGCTCGGCTACCGCTGCAGCAACTGCGGCGCCTACTCCTCGCCGACGGAGCGGATCTGCCCCAGCTGCGAGAAGGCCAAGGTCAGCGGCGGCTCCCAGGCCGGCAATCCCTTCGGGGACATCCTCGGGGGATTGATGGAGTCCATGGGAGCGGCGGCCCCCTTCTCCACCGGGAAGGAGAAAGTAACCACCACCCGGAAGAGATTCGACAAGGAGGAGGTGGTGGTGTTCGAGCGCAGCGGCGACAAGATCCGCGTGCTCGACCAGAAGGCCCTGGAGCGCCGGAGGGAGCTTGAAAAGTTGAGCCCGCGCAAGGTCATCGTGCCGCTGGAGCGCAATCCGTTCGTCCTGTCGACCGGAGCCTCAGAAACTGAGCTGCTGGGCGACGTCAGGCACGACCCGTTCGGCGGGCACGGACAGCTGGGCACGCCGCCGTACGACCGAGTCGTTCCCGGCGCCATACATGAGGCCCATCAGGGCGTTCTGTTCCTCGACGAGATATCTCATCTCGGAGCGACCCAGCGATTCATTCTAACGGCCATGCAGGAGCGCCGGTTCCCTATCGCTGGACGGAACCCGCAATCGGCCGGCGCCTCGGTCCGCGTGGACGGCGTTCCGGCGGACTTCATACTAGTGGCCGCATGCAATATCCAGGACCTCGAACAGATCCTCTCGCCGCTCCGTTCGCGCATCAGCGGGGACGGCTACGAGATACTGGTAGAAACGACCATGACCGACTCCGAAGCGAACCGCGCCCTCCTGGCACAGTTCGTAGCGCAGGAGATCGCGACCGACGGCCGCATACCGCATGCCAACCTAGCAGCGGTAGAAGCGATAATAAGAGAGGCAAAGCATCGCGCTAAGGTCCTGGACGGCCGCGACGGCGCCCTCACGCTGCGGCTTCGAGAGCTGGGCGGGCTTGTGCGTTCGGCCGGCGATCTGGCCGTCAGCATGTCAGATGCGATCATCGACGAGAAGCATGTCGACGCAGCGATACGCCGCAGCCGCCCGGTGGAGGAACAGATAAAGGAACGCTACGGCTCGTACATGCGAGGCCTGGGCACCGATATCTCTTCAGCGCAGAAGGAGAAGTCGCCATATTACTTCTGGAACGAGCACATGCGGGACGACCAGGCATACCACTGAGCCTACAGCCACCGCTGCATCTGGTATGCGTCCTCGCCATCGTTGTAATAGTTCTTTATCACGTCGACACGGCGAAAGCCCAGTTTGTTATAGAAGCTGAGGGCGGCATCATTGTTCTTCCGCACCTCCAGCGTGACCACGCGGGTCCCCTTCTTGTAGCTCTCCTCCATGAACCGGCTCATGAGCATCGTCCCCACGCCCCGTCTCCGAAGATCCCCGCTGACAGCCAGCATGAGGACCCTGGACTGTATCTGCGAGGTCATCGCCCCCAGTAGGAAGGCCTTGATGCCCTGTTGCGATTCGACCACCAGGAACCCTTCCGGCCAGGACGAGGAAACGGTGGTGAAGAGGCCGGGGTCATATCGCTCGCTCAGCGTCTGACAGGCGAGCTCATAGACCGAGCTGAGATCCGCCCCGGAAAACCCCCTAAGGTACACCTTTACCTCAATGGTTCCGCTTCTCAATAATCCTTTTCAATGACAATATCGCCAGGACGGCGACCGCGGGAACGGCCAACAGCACCGCTCCCCGGAAACCGTTCTCATGATCGGAGCATGCCAGGACCTCGATGGTGCAGCTCCTCACCGCGGTGTTGTTGAAGGCGTCGTAGGCAGTGACGCTGACCACGTGCACCCCGGCCGGCAGCATGACGCTCCAAGAGGTTCCGTTCCAATCAACGATGCCATCGGGGCCGAGGTCGAACTCCACCCTCGATATGCCGGAAGCGTCAGAGGCGTTGGACGCGTCGATCACCACGGGAACGTTCTCCTCGACGATGCAGTCGTACCATGGTAGTTCAAGCGAAGGAGGGAACGGGTCCTCGCACCAGTCGGTCCAGAACACCTCGGCGAAGTAGTCGCTCACCTCCTCGGAGGTTATGGCCAGGCCGATCTCCCGGTTGTCACGCAGAGCGGGATCGCACCAGTTGAGGGACGATACGACGGCGACGTCGTCGATGATCATGCCCTTATTGTGAACTATCCCGAGGTCATGATATGGGGAGATCAGCTTTGCCTCGAGGTCCCATCCTGCTGCATCGGCCGCCTCGTTGAGGTGCGCCGCTACCCTGAGGTTCTCCTTCGACGACCACGCGGAGTCGAGCAGCACCCGGACCTGGACGCCCCGCGCCGCGGCCGATGTCAACTCCGAGAGAAGGCTCTCCTGGGCGATCCAATCCTCCTCAATGTACAACACCTGGACCAGCAGTCGACGGTCAGCGGTGCGGAGCAGTTCGACATACTGCTCCTCCGCGTTGTCGGGCGATACGATCGGCGCCACCTCTGCCACATAGCGGCGATAGGGGAGATTGATCGCCGCCCACGGTCCGACGTCCAAGATCGGCGCGACGGGCGGTTCGCGTACGTCGATCGGCCCTGTGAAATCCTGGTCGAACACCGTTGTCATGTGGCGGGCGAGCTGCCGGTCGTCGCACACCGCCCCCCACCCCCTGTTCTGCATCAGGCCATTGGCCCAGTTCTCCGACATGACCAATACTCGACGGTCATCGGCAACGAGGTACTTGCAGTGAAGATAGTCATACCGCTTGTAACCGTTCTGCGATGACAGCAGCTTGACATCGCAACCGCTGCCCGAGAGGGTGGAAAGAGCGGATGTGCATCTCTCATCGATGCCGGACACCGGCTGCCCCTCCACCAGCACCTCGACGTCAACGCCGCTTCGAGCACGCTCGCACATCGCCGACGTTATCGGGCCGTCCGTCAGTTCATAGACGGCTACCTTCAAGGAGAACGAGGCCAGCGATATCTCACGCAGCACGCGGTCTCTCGCCTCCTCCGGCGCGGTGAACGGCTCGACGGCGGCACGGAACGTTGCCGTCGCGACATCGCTCCTTCCCGGCGGCTCCGCCCTCCAGTCCGCGGCAGTGTCGGTGTCGCCGTCGACACGGACGGCAGCATGTCCTCTTGTGACCTGCAGCACCGGCGAGCCGGACCATCCTTCCAATGGGTCAGGGGTCTTGCCGAAGTAGAGGCTATCCCGTAGAACGCCGCCCGCATCGTACAGCAACACGCAGTCGCCCTGATCGGCTAAGGTGAAACGTCCAGAGCGTACCACTTCCGACGAGGACATGTCGATGCATCTGACCATGGGGTGCAATACGCTGAAAGCCGCAGGGTCGACGGCCAGGGCCAATAGTTCGCCGTTGGCCAGAGAGATGTTCGCAAGCGTGACTGCTCCCTCGCCGTCGGATATGGACCAACCGTCCAGGACAGCAAGGGCGCCGCGATTCTCAATGACGATGTGCTCCGACGGATGACCGGGGCACACCTCAATTAGAAGGACATCCCGGTCATCCGATCCCTCGAACGAAAAAACGGTTTGTACCCCTGGCGTGTCAGAAGGGAACGAGAGGCCGAACTGGGTGGTGGGGAGTAGAAGGACCAACACGGCCAGGAGGTACAGGCCTCTCATCCATGCAGTCACTGGATGAGGATAAGAAAAGAAGAGCGGCTACAGTTAGGCCGCTTAAAGAAATTGGACCAGGTCGGCGAGCGCCTTTGCTGGGTCGGGGGCCTTGACGACGCCTGAAGCAAGGAGAACGCCAACGGCGCCCAGCTCCACGGCCCTCTTTACATCCTGGCCGGTCTTGATGCCGGCGCCGCACAGCACCCTGACGCCATCGTCGATCCGGCGGACCGCGTTCACGGTCCGTTCGATCACTTCAGGCTGGGCGTCCGTCACCGATATGTCGCCGCCGATCAGTTCGGGCGGCTCCACTGCGATGAAGTCCGGCTTCAGCGATGCTGCGGCGGCCGATGTCGACGGGGTGTCGGTGCATACGACCGTCACAAGCTCGTTGGCGCGGCACGTCTCGACCGCCATTCCGATGTCGGCCAGCCTTAGACGGCGCTCAGAATGGTTGATCAAAGTGCCCTTGGCGCCCGCGCCCCTTAGCAGGTGCGCTGTCAACCGTCCGGTGGCCGCCCCGGGCTTGCAGGGATCGACGTGCTGTGCGAACACCGGAACGTTCACCGAGCCGGCGATCTGCGCAATGGCGGTGGCGGGCGGGCACACCGCGATGCTGACACCCGTTCGCTCCGCGATATCCTGGCAGGCCTGGGCGAGGCGAAGGGCCTTGCCGCCCTCCACCTCAGAGTAGGCCTTGAAGTTGATGATGACCGCAGGAACGCGGAGATCAGTCAAGCTTCTCCATCCTTTCCTTGAGCTTGGAGAGGACGGACGGACGGGTGGTGTACTCCATCTCCTCCGGCCCCAGCACGGCGGGCATGAACGGCCCGTGGCGGCGCATGTAGATGGACGCCTTGACCGCGCCCTTCCGGGCCTCGTCCCAGCAGCTTCCCGAGAAGTAGTCCACGGGGATGTGAACGCCTGGCTTGGAACCCGGGTCCTCGAGACCCTGGAACTTGCCGTTGCTGACCATCATCCCGAGGGCGACGATGCGGGGCGGCCCGTCGAAGAACACGGGGTCCGAATCCTCGACCGAGCAAGGGTACCATCCACCATAGTGGGAGCCGCGCATCCATCCGGCCACCAGGGAGGGGAACATATACGGCTGCAGTACTTCGCCGACGGCGGGGAGGCCGCTCTGGCACCGGCACACGCAGACCGGATCGTCCTTGCCGACGTACTTGCCGGCAGAGATGTTCAGCTTCTCCGTCGAGACGACGGCCGCTATGCCGATATCGTCGCTCTTGCTCCAGATCCTCTTGATCGCATACCTGGTGGTATCGCCCAGGAGGGTGAGCATGTCGTACGTCTCATCGGGCGAGGACATCACGACCTTCTTGGAGTCGCATACGTCCACGATCTCGAACTTGAAGCCCTCGTGAGCACGGGGGTCGATGACCAGGCCAGTCGTGGTGAACGGGTCCATGAAGGTCCGGCACAATGGGAGCGAGTATGAGGACGGCTCGGTCTTGTCGGCCATGAAGAATACCATGGGCTCCGCGCCGCGCTCCTTGAACTCCATCTCCGCCGCTCCCGGTCCGGCGCCGCGGACGTTGCCGGAGAAGGCGTCGGTCAACAGGTCCTGCCCGGCAGCGTAGAGCTTCATGGACTTGGCGACCTTGGTCGCATCCATGAACGCCTCCCAGGCCAGGCCGTGGATGTCCTTGTTGTTCTCACCGCGGTTGTGGGTCAGGAACAGATTGATGTCATCTCCCACCCTGGTGACGTAATAGTCGTTGATAGTTCCGGCCGCAAGACCGTCGGCAAGCCGCTCCTCGCACTTCCGCATCATGAGCGGGTGAGGCCTGGCGTGTCCGCCAACCGATCCTACGTCTGCTTTTATGACTGATACAGTAACCCTATCTGACATTCCATTTTCCCCTGAGCTATGTTGTGGAAATAATGCTTGCCATATAAATACTTAGCAACCCCCGCGAGGCTGGCCCTCATTTTCCTTGGCAAAAGAATTATTAGGGGGAAGGAGGAAAAAGTTTGAGCGGGGAACCGACTCTCACGGCTTCCGGCGAAGGAAAAGGACCCCCGCTGCGACAACGGCGATCGCAACCACAGCGACCGCTGCCATCACCTCCGACCCGATCCCGGCAACTGAAGAGCTTTTTTCGCTCAGCTTGATCTCGCCGACCTCAGCAGCTCCTGTTCCGACGGTTATCGTGCTGGTGCCGTTGCCATAACCATCCATTGAAACGCTGACCTTATGCTCACCCAGCGTCGCCCAGAATGAAAAGCGGCCCTCCCCGTCGGTGACGGCGGTCTCCCCGCTGTCCAGGGTCACGGTCGCTCCGGAGATCCGCTGCCCGTCAGGGCCGACCACGGTGCCGCTGACACGGCTGACCGAGGTAGTGGCGAAGGACCAGGCCTCGCTCAGCTTGTTGCCGGCGAGGTCCGACCCGCTCACCGTCGCCCGGTAGACCGTGTTCTCCAGAAGGGGGGACGACGGGGCGAATACCATGACATTGCTGACCATGGTAACGGTTCCTTCCACTCCGGTGAGGGCGAACTGCAGGCTTGCCGGGTCCATCGCCTCCGAGAACGTCACCTTGATGGCTGAATAAGGGGAGACGCTTTCCCCCTGAGGAATCCTGTCGACCACCGACGGGGCGGTAAGGTCCACGGTGAAGCTCACCGAGGCAACATTGGAATGACCGGCCTCATCGGTGACCATGACCTCCACATTGTGACGTCCGGCCGAGAGCGACTGATACGTCATCGTTCCGGAGGCTCCAGAGGAGGACCAATCTCCGCCGTCCAGCCTGAACTGGTAGACCACTGAGGACTGCCGGTCGGTGCCCTGCGCGTCGACGTTTACCGTGCCTTTGCACCACCCGCCCTCCGTTGGGGAGAGTATGCTCGCCTCAGGGGCAGTGGTATCGATGAAGAATCGGACCAAGCTTATCCGCTCGTTGCCGAGCATGTCGAACGCTTTGATCCTGACGATATGCTTGCCATCCTGGAGTTCGAGCTCTGCAGAGGTGTCGCGCCCAACATCCCGGTACGGGCCGCCGTTGACGCTGATCTCGTAGTGATGCACCCCGTCATTCTCCCCTCCGAGGCGGTCAGAGCCGGTCCACGACACCACCACCCTGCCGTCGGAGAGCAGACTGTTGTGCTCGGGTTCGATCATCTTCACCAGAGGGCCAGAGCGATCGACGATCAGGACGAAGGAGTCAGAGCCGCTTTTTCCCGCACGGTCATACGCGACGACCTCGACGAGGTGCTCGCCTGTGTTGGATATGTCCACCTCATAGTTCAGGGAGGTGCCGCCATAGACCACAGCTCCGTCGTAACGGAGCAAGTAGTACGCGATTCCGCTGGCGTCATCAGAACCGGTCCATTCCACGAGGAAAGTCCAGTCGTTGGTGATGACAGTGCTCCCATGGGACAGTTCCACCACCGGTCCGGCCAGGTCGACATAGAACATCCGCTCTGCCGTTCCGCTATTGCCGGCAACGTCCCATGCTCTGACCCGGACCACATGCTGCCCGAGGTCGAGGTCGAACAGTTCGATGGAAGCGACTTTGCCTCTTGGCTGCCATTCGCCGCCATCGATGCTGATCTCGTATCTGTCAAGGCCCGAAGTGATGTCGCTGCCCGTCCAGCTCACATTGACGTCAACGCCGTGCGACGAGCCTTCCCCAGGCAAGAGGATCGACAGCAAGGGCGGCGTGGTATCGATAACAAAGGATATGTTGACGACATGATAGTTGCCTGCCAGATCGGTGACCCTTACCGACACGGCATGGGTTCCGTCGGAGAGGCTGCTGAAGAGATGCCGGTCGAGGTAGGCCGCGGAAATGTATGCCCCTCCGTCCAAAGATACCTCTGCTGTCGCTATCTTTGTGGTGGTGTCATCGCTGATCCAGGTGACCCAGACGCTCGATGCATTGATCAGCTCATTGCTCGCAGGCCATGTTATGTCCGCCCATGGTTTGCCAGTGTCCGAGAAGAAATGAATGATCCTGGTAGTGTTATGGCCATTGAGATCATGGGCCCTCAGCTCTACGGAGTGGGGGCCGTCGGCAAGACCGGTCAGCGATAGGCTGTTCCCGGTGACATTTATCCAGGGACCTCCGTTCAGCCTGTACTGCACCAAGGCTACCGCGCTTCCGTTGTCGGAGACCGTCCAGCCGAGGAGCGCTTCGCCCCTGACGGCACTCTCTTCCTCCGGCGAGGATATGATCAGCTCCGGCCCCACCGCATCGACGATGATGCGTACTGTGGCATATGCCATGTTGCCATAGTAGTCGTACGCTTCGACCACGAAAGTATGCTGACCATCCGGAATGGAGGTGATGTTAAAGCTCGTCGTGCTCCCGGCGACATAAGTGTACGAGTCCGGGGAGAGGCCCACCATGTAGTGATGAACACCTAACTTGAAGTCATCACTGCCGGTCCAGTTGATCTGGATAGGCAGCCCTGTGAACAATTGGCCATCCCCTGGACTGATCACGTTCACCATTGGCAGGGTCGAGTCGACCAGGGTGATGTTCAAGGACCGTACCACGCCCAGCTCGGAGCCTCTGAATGCATATGCGCCATAGGTGTAGTTAATGCCAGGTGTGACGCTTTGATCATGGAGCGTCAACCCTGTCGGGCCGGTGGACCACCCCATCACTCCATAGCCGTCATATCTGTAGAAATGCATGTCTGTGATCGGCTCTCCGATAAGCCATTGCAGTTCTTGAAATTTGAAAATCGCAGTGTAGTTACGAAATTTGAATGTCGGAGCGTAGCCATCAAAACCACCATATTCTGCGGTCAGGGTCATGTTGCTGGGTGGCCCGATGGGGGAGGTGAGAGGGAACTCATCCACTGAGCTTGTGCTGAGGATGCTGACCGGGTTGTCCCATATGCCGTTCCGATCAATGTCGGCATTGTTGAGCCCATTCACGAAGCTCCAATAGTTGCCCAGGCCGCCGAAATGCCAGGATATCTCACCAGAAGAGTCGATAACGGACTGACTATTATGGTAGAACGCGTTGAGCCAGATGCGAGAACCCTCTGCATTGCCCTGAATAACTCCCAGAAGCACAGCGGGCTCCGAGATGACGTTCATCGTCATGTTGGCGCGATAACAATCGGTCAGGCCAAACCCGCGCGTGGCGTTCGTTATGGTGTTGCCCACCACCCTGCCGTCGTCCGAATTCGAGAGATATATTCCGAGCCAAGAAATGTCCGTTATGACGTTGTTCTCGACCGAGGTATTGTCCCCTTCGGCCCAAATGCCATACTCGGCCGAGGTGACCGTGTTGTTGGAGATTACATGAGGTCCGCCCAACGCAGGCTCATCCAGATAGATGCCGTAATTCCCGCTGTTGGTGATGGTGTTCCCATCGACGATGTATCCTTCAGTATCGAAAAGTACTATCCCTGAATGAGCTGAGCTATCAATCAGGTTGCGCCTGATCTCACCGTCAGATGACCTGCTGATTTCAATCGGTGCGAATATGAGACTGTTTCCGCCAGAATAATCAAGGAGGGTGTTGTCACAGATGCTCACGTTATTGACGGATTCCACTGACACCGCGTATCCAAGGGCTCCATTCACAGTATTATTGTCGACTCTGAGACCATTTCCGCCTTCAAAGTATAACCCATCTAATCCAGAACGTACTAGATTGTTCGAGAACGTGAAGTTCGTAACGGATTTTACCTTCAGAGCACTGTTCGTGTCGGAAATAACGGTGTCATGGACGGTCATGTTGGAAGAACTGACCACACCTATGCCGCCTACGCCGGCACTCAATGTACTCTGCACAACGCAGGAACTAAGCATGATATTTGATGCTTTATAGACGAACACCTGGCTAGCAAATACGTCCGCTGGTTTGCCCCCATCATTGAACATCAAACCGTTCGTTGCATTTGAGATCGAACAGTTGGATACGATGACGTGCTTAGATGTGAAAGCCAATATCAGTCCGGGCCATATGTCGTATGCAGAGGAATCGATGTTCAGATTCTCGATCCGATAAGGATCCTCGGCCGTTCCCTCTCCCGGGAACCCCAAATCGTGAAGTTGAGTATCATTGTAGACGCGAATGGGGGCGTGGGGGGTCCTGACGATCTCGTCCCCCATCGATCCCGGTTCTGCTTCAACACATCCTGCCATCAAAAAAGCTGGTCCGATCAGTAGCATCAGGCCGATCAGTACAGAGACCCTAGAGGAATGGATCATCGGGTAAAACCTAGTCTGGTATACCCGATTATTTATTTTAATATTGGTACCTTTTAATGATCATATGGCCAGTTGCGGAGATCGGCGCCTCATCGATCCAATCCATCTCCGCACCGGTCTTCTCACTGGCTTACCGTGATCACTGTCACCGGACAGGCATCAGCGGCCTTGTTGGCGCAATCCAGCATACCATCGGGAGCCTCGCCTTTGGCCGAATCCCCCCCGGCGCGGTACTTCTCCTGGATTTCGGAAGTGCCGTCGTCCATCTCTGCGAATAGCTCAGGGCACTCATCATTGTAGCATACGCCACATTGGATGCAGCCTTCCTGGTCGATCTCGATGCGAACTGTCATGAAGATGATTAAGGCAAGGCCCTTTTTAAAATGCTTTCCGGTAGTGTGGCCACAGATATCAATTAAATACCGCTCCGGCCATCCCTCGGCCGGTGTTCAGATGAGCGAGGTAAACTATCGTACTTCCAGGAGCCTCACCCCTGCCGATGCCGACAGCGAGGTGGTGGTCCAGGGCTGGGCCCAGGACGTAAGGAACCTGGGGGGCATTTCATTTCTGCAGCTTCGCGACCGCTTCGGGATCGTTCAAGTGACCGCTCCGAAGAAGAAGATGACGCCGGAGATCATGGACGTCATGGCCTCGCTATCCCGCGAATCGGTGGTCCGCGTCACCGGCATAGCCAAGGCGTCCAACCAGGCCAAGAGCGGGGTGGAGGTGCTCCCGAGCAAGCTGGAGGTCCTATCTTCCGCGGCGGTGCCGCTGCCGATGGGGGTCGTCGACAAGGTCAACGTTGAGGCGGACACCCGGTTCGACCACCGCTTCATGGACCTTCGCAAGCCAGAGACCAGGGCGGTCTTCGAGATAAAGTCGACCGCCCTCAGCCTTATCGATCAGTACCTGGTCGACAATGGGTTTGTGGAGATATTCACGCCAAAGCTGGTCGCTTCCGGCGCGGAGGGCGGCGCTACGCTCTTCGAGCTCCGCTACTTCGAACAGACCGCCTACCTCGCGCAGTCGCCCCAGCTGTACAAGCAGATGCTGATGTCCACCGGCCTGGACCGCGTGTTCGAGATCGGCCCGGCATTCCGGGCGGAGCCGTCCGACACTGTCCGACACGTCTCCGAGTTCATCTCCTTCGACGGGGAGATGGCATTCATCGAATCGCAGAGGGACGTTCAAAGGATGATCGAAGGATGCACCCAGGCAGTCATCGGCGGGGTCATGGAACGTTGCAAGGCACAACTGGAGCTGCTCGGCGCGAACGTCACTCTCCCCAAGGCGCCGTATCCGATCATCGAGTACCAGAACGCCGTGGAGATGGTGAACGCCGAAGGGATGAAGCTCGCTCTGGGCGAAGATCTCGGCACCGAGGGGGAGAAGCTCCTGGGCGAGATCATGGCCCGCCAGGGCAACGATATGTACTGGATAGAGGAGTACCCTGAGGAGGCGAAGCCGTTCTACATCATGGAGAAGGACGGAACGCCATACTCGTACTCGTTCGACCTGGACTATAAGGGGCAGGAGATCTCATCCGGCGGGCAGCGGGAGCACCGCTACGATCATCTGGTGGCGAGGATGGAGAAGAAGGGGCTGGACCCCGGTGCGTTCAACTTCTACCTGGAAGCGTTCAAGTTCGGCATGCCTCCCCACGGGGGATGGGGGCTGGGGGTCGAGAGGCTCATCCAGAAGATGTTGGACCTTCCGAACATCCGCGAGGCCATTCTGTTCCCGAGGGACCGCGTCAGGCTGGTCCCCTGAAACCCCTTCACCCATCCCATTTTCATCATCACGCAAGATGTTATCACTCCATCGCACCGATATGTTAGCGAGGAATCGTGATGGAGATCCCGAGATCGGTGAAGAGCGAACATATAGAGCTGCTTTCCATGCTGGACAAGGCGGTACGAGAACCGGGCGAGGTCGGGGCGGCTGCCAAGGTCGTTTCCGACCATTTGCTGCCTCACTTCCACAAGGAAGAGGAGTTCGCCCTGCCCCAGCTGGGGGCGTTGACGCTGTCCGGGGATGGCGTGGTGGACGACCCAGGGAAGATCGTTGAGCTGAGCGACCGTTTGAGAGAAGAGATCCCGGTCATGCTGGAGGAGCACGCAAGGATAGCCGCTGCGCTGAAGGAGCTGCATGAATTGGCGGAGAAGGCCGGCAAGGAGGAGCACATCCGGTTCGCCCATATGCTGGAGCAGCACGCCAAGATGGAGGAGGAAGTGTTGTACCCCACCTCACTGCTGATCGGCTCGTACATCAAGCAGAAAATGGCTACGAAGGCGTGAGATCAGTCATCCCTTGGATCGAAGGGGACCTCCTCTGGCGGAGGTGACGGAGGCGACCTCTTCCGTGAGGACTTTCTTACCTTTTCCCTGACGTTCGAATACCGGCTCACGTGGATGTAGGCGCCGGGCCGGCGGCCTCCCTCGTAGTCCTTCGACACCCGGATAGAAACGACCTGGCAGTCATCAGGGAACAATATCCCGGTCAGGGCATCGTTGATGGCTCTGACCAGCTTGTCGATGTCTGGCTTGACGGTGGGATGGATGCGGCGGTGCACCGGGATCGACGGCGGTCGGACCAGAACGAAGTCCACGTCAACCGTGTATGCTGACGCCCGATCGGTCGTCCATTCACGCCCGCACAGGACGTTCTGCGCCTCGGTGGCCACGCGATTCCTCCAGGCATTCAGCTGGGACTGGTTCTGATGAGTGGTGACGGTCCGATTGAGCTTGGGGATATAGAATGCCCTGGTGCTGCCCTCCGGAGATGGCTCTCCCAGCACCGTGAAGGATATCGACTCCAGGGGTTCTCCGTAGGCCGTCGTGTTCATTCCCATCCTAGCCGCCGTGGCGGACGGCGCCCAATTGTCGTTAACCACTATATATTTTCGTCCGTGGCCAGACCGAAACTGACCTCGGTCGGGATGGGCTGTGGATGAGGATAATCGCCGAAAGGTTGTTATAGGGTAGGTTCAACACCTGACGCCCCATGATAGACCTGCAACATGCCATAGAGGAAAGGATCGCCAGCATGATGGAGGACGGTGACGAACTGGTGGCAAGTCCAGAGATGATGGACGACTGGTGCGCCATATACTATCACGACAGCTCCGGCAATCTGGTGAGATGCGAGTTCCTGGAGACCGAACGCTCCTGGAAGACCCGTGATGCCGTCCAGGATTACAACGACCTGATAGATCGGGGGGTGGAGGTCACGGTCATAGTCCCCGAGGTCATCCTGGAAGCCGTGGACCGCTACCTCGGTTCCTTCGCTCACCCTGACATACAGCTTTCAAGCATGGATGAGGCGGGGATAACTGCGAAGGAGCTCATATCCAGATAAACGATATAGAGAAAACGATAAATCGATGTCACGGCATGGCTGATACGCCCGGACCGGGCCATAGGGGGCAACGGCGTGGAAGCTGGAGCGGAATTCGGGAAGGCCGATCGATGGTCGAGGCTGGAGGTCGCGCTTAGATGCCTGTCTCCGCGCCGAAGGGTCCTGATACTCATTCTCATAATGGTGCTGGTGTATGGAGGCCTTATCGCCATCGACGGGCTTCTTCTCCGCCCGTTCATCGATCAGAGCTTCGCCGGCTCTTCCGACCTATCCATATTTCAGGAGCGGGCGAGATTGCTCCTCAACGGTGGGATGATCTACCGGGACGTTCCGCTCGGATCCTTCCCGGTGGAGTCCCCTCCACTGATCAACTATCTGTTCATACCTCCCCAGCTGGCCGGGGGGGGCTGGTGGGCATACGAGCTGTGGTTCTCATTCTTCGCTTTGTTGTCATCCTTGAGCACCTACCTGGTGCTGAGAGACTGGGACGACCATCTGGCGTTCGTCGCCGCCGCCCTCCTCCTGCTGTGCCCCTTCTTGGTGATCGACGCTACCATGGGCCTTCAGGATGAGCCCATCGTGGCGTTCTTCTTCATCCTGCCAGTGCTCTTGTTCCTGAGAAAGAGGTTCAAGGGCGCGACGGCCGCGGTGACCGTGGGGTTCTGGACCAAGTTCCTGTCCATCATCCTGTTCCCGGCCATGCTGCTCCAGCTGCCCACCTGGAAGGAGCGGCTCCGCCACATCGGCCTTGCTGTCCTGATCTCGCTGGCCATCGCGCTCCCCTTCCTGATCGTCTGCCCGGTCGAGTTCCTTCTTTTCCCGACGTACTACATGCTGGGCAGCAATGACGGAGGCGCCGGGATGTCCGCCGTAGGGCTGATGAGCGCCGGCGGGCTGGTCATCCCCGGAACGGTGGGCGCCCTGGCCACCATCGCTGCGCTGCTCGTCTCATACTGGTACTGCTGGAAGCACAAGCTGGACATCTGGCGCTCCTGCCTGCTGGTGACGGTGGTGTTCCTGTCCATCTATCCGATGATCAGGCTGAGCTATTTCGTCATCCCCTTCGCGTTCCTGGTGGTATGGGCGGCGGAGGACCGCCGGGTGCTGCTGCGCATACTCGTCATGTACGTGCCGCTGATGATCGCCCAGGCTCTGGAGTTCACCATAAACGATGGCACCGTTCCGGCAGAGCTGGCGTGGGTTGCTTTGATATCCCTTATCGCCGGACTCGCGATCCTGGCGGACGCCACCCGCATCGCCCTGAGAGAGGAGTGTTTCCTTGACCGCCCCCGTTCTCCGGCGGCCCCCCTATGGAGGGCGGAGCCGTCGGCGGTGCCTGAGAGGAAGTCTTCCCAGGAAGTGAACTGAGCTCGGCAACGCTCATCTTATCTACATGGCGTTCCGAATGGTCCCACATGCCCGCCGCTATCGTGCTGGTGAGCTGCGATGTCGGAAAGGAGGACAGCGTAGCGGATGAATTGTGCCGCATGCAGGGAGTGGAGAACGTGGCCATCGTCTACGGCGCGTACGACCTGGTGGTGAAACTTTCCGCCGAGACGATGGATGGCCTCGAAGGCCTCATCATCAGGAAGCTCCGGACCCTTCCCGGCATAAGGTCGACCGTCACGCTCATAATGTCGAGGGAGTGCGCCGTCTGAGCCCAATGTGCCGGGGTTTTGACCATAGATGAGCGGCGATAAATGCTGATGGAGAGTTGAAGCCTCGACCGCTTCTCCGTCTGGGTTCGTGAGGTCTATCGCTCAATGTCTGGCGTTCAGCTCTTGAGCCCTTAGAACAATTTGCGCTCCCACTGATACGCTTTTGCATTCAGCATATATACCGGCCGAGAAATGATGGTCTCATGGAAGGCCCCTCCGACCCCTTCATGTTCTTGGCATGGGTGGTCGTGATATCGGCCTCGGGCGTCGTTGCTCCCGGGCCCCTGTTCGCGACCGTCGTGGCCAGGGGGCTCGACGATCCCCGCGCGGGCCTGAAGATCTCGATGGGGCACGCCATCATAGAGGCGCCGCTCATCCTGACCATCTTCCTCGGCCTGATGGCGTTCCTGCAGGACGAGAACGTTCTGGCAGGCATAGGGCTGATAGGAGGGGCGTTCCTTCTTTACAGCGGCATCTCCATGCTGCGGCCGCAGGACGATTGCGCTCCGAAAGAGGATTCCAAACACGGTTCTCTGGTGTCAGGCATCGTGCTGACCGCCGCCAATCCCTATTTCCTGCTGTGGTGGGCCACGGTGGGGGCGGCGCTCGTCGGCCTGGCCGCCGCCTTCGGATGGTGGATGATACCCCTGTTCGCCGCGGTCCACCTAGCATGCGACTTCGGCTATCTTGGCTTTGTGTCGTACTCCATCAACAGGGGGCGGGGGCTGCTCAAGGGCAAGTGGCTCAGGGCGCTGTACGCAGCGAGCGGCATATTCCTCATCCTGTTCGCGTCGTACTTCCTGTATGGTTCGCTCGACACTTTTCTCCTCTGACCCGAGGAGCGATGTTCCTGGATCGATGGCAATTGGCCGGCCTTAGTCGCCGCGGCCCACTGACATCATCCGCTCCAGCGGAGCACGGGCCTTGTCCATCAGTTCATTGGGCAGGGTTACTTCCGGCGACATCGATTCCAGCGCGGCAAGGATGTTGTCGAGGGTGATGAGCTTCATCGTCGGGCAGACCGCCCCGGGGACCTCGTAGAACCGCTTGTCCGGGAACTCCTTCCCCAGGCGGTAGAGCATCTCCTTCTCGGTGCCGATGATGAACTCGGTCTTAGCGGATCCCCTGACATAGCTGAGCATCCCCTCGGTGGAACACACCGAATCGGCGATGTCGATCACGTCGGGGCGGCATTCAGGATGAACCACCACCAAGGCCTGGGGGTGCTCGCTCTTGAGCTTCTCGATCTTTTCCAGTGTGATCGATTCGTGGGTAGGGCAGTAGCCCGGCCAGGGAATGATGTTCTTGTCGGTGAACCTCTGCACATAGTTTGCCAGGTTCTCGTCCGGGATGAATATGACGAGGTCAGACTCCAGAGAGTTGACGACCTTCACGGCGTTGGACGAGGTGCAGCATACGTCAGCCTCGGCCTTGCACTCCGCCGAGGTGTTGACATACGCGACCACATCGGCGCGGGGGAAGTCCTTCTTCAGCATCCTGACCCCTGAAGGGTCGCACATCGCGGCCATGGGGCAGCAGGCCTTGGCCTCTGGATGGAGAACGATCTTCCCAGGATTGAGTATCTTGGCACTCTCGGCCATGAAATCGACCCCGCAGAAAACGATGACGTCCGCCTCCGTCTTGGAAGCTTGCATGGCCAGTCCAAGCGAGTCACCTACGAAGTCGGCGATCTCCTGGATCTCGGGAAGCTGATAGTTATGAGCGAGGATGACTGCGTTCCTCTCTTTTTTCAGCTCTGCTATCCTCTCTTGAGGCTGCATCGGACATTGAGATATGAGATTCCATATAAATAGGTTTTAGATGGCGCGCCATCTGGATGT
>DATD01000032.1:72819-81271 GCA_002504525.1 Methanomassiliicoccus sp. UBA345 | reverse complement strand
ACCTGTTGAGCATCGACCTCGTCAACAATGAGATCCGCGTGCTGGCCGGACATAAGGAGTTCCATGACGCCCTGGCACCGATACGCTCCAAGGGCCCGTCGGCCGCAGTCGACGACCTTCCCAACTACGAGGACCTTCGAACTGCGGTATGGCACACGGTACTGCTTCCCGATGAAGTGAGCCGCCCGATATTCGATGAGATCGAAACAGCAATGGAACGGAGGAGCGACCCCTACCGATACCCGAGGCAGAGAGCCTTCGCCATCGATTCCAACATCGCCTACCATCGATTGTTCAGTCGGATGCTCCTGCATGGTGATGCGCTCGAACGGATGGGCTTCCGTCCGAGGGACGTGCAGGTCATCGTCTCCAATCTGGTGGAGGAAGAGATCTCCCGCTCCATTGCCCGCAAGTACTCCCGCAGCGACATCACCGAGCTGCAACGCGCTGTCAGGGACCAAGTGCTGGTGCGGGGGATGAGCAACATATGCTACAAGAAGGGGCGGAAGGCGCTCAATGCCCAGACTGAAATTGACGTTCTCCGCCGGACATGCAGCCTATGGCGCGTGGGAGGCGGTAGAGCTTCTGAGGACAAGGAGAGCATCGATGACGAGATCGTGCGCTCGCTGGCGGAGCATTCCGCGGACCAGCGTCTGGACGTCATATTCATCACCGGTGACGACAAGTGCCGCGCCCACGCCTTCTCGCACAAGCTGCCATCCATTCTGGTGGAGTATCCAAAGGAGCTGCCCATCAGGATGGACTTCGATCCCTGGCTGCTAGTGGAGATGCTCTACGATCTGTCGGTAAGCTTCGTCGGCCTGCAGCTGGTGGAACTGGATGTCAAGATCATCGGCGACTGGTCCGGAAAGTCGGCAGAGGACTACCACGCCGAGAAGGTCAAGCTTGTGATAGCTCCAGAATCGCTCGCGAGTAAGGAAATGATGAGAGATCTAATGATTGTGAACGGCCTGCAACAACTGGGTGATTTTCGAGATGTGCCACGGGAATAGGGAAGAAAATAAATCATACCGCCAGAGTGATTCTGGATGCATGCTATTTCGCTTCACTAATTACTTCAGACTGAGTGAAGCGATTTGTACCGATTTATTTTCTAATAGGGCCAAGTAAATAATCACAGGCGCATTATCGACTCGGTTCGCCATGCTGAAGGAAGGATTGTATGAACAGGTCATCAGTAAGCACTTGGCGAAAGCGCTTGACAACGAGTCAGATTTGCAGCAAACCACTGATAGAATCGATGAAGCTGAAGCGCCTAAGGTGCTTTCTAGCTACATTGCGTCAGTACTGGAGAAGGGTCTTTCGTCAATAGGTGGCGACAATAGCCTCGACAATCAAGTACTGCTTGCGAACAGCATCATCAGCGCCATTGTGCAAGCGACCGGTGAAACGGCATTTGACGGCATGTCGGTTGATGAAAGGGCTGAACAGCTGCTCGCGTTGATCAATAAGAAAGATTCTATTCAAGCGATAAACGAGAAATCAGAAATAATCAGGCCAGAGACGTCAATTTCTCAGAGCTCCCTATTTACTGGCGCGGTTCGCGAACCGAGCATGATGACCGAATTGAAGAAAGAAATCGTGTCATCAGATCGTATCGATATGCTGGTTTCATTCATCAAATGGAGCGGGCTGCGCCTCATTATCGATGAACTGAGGGCCTTCACTCAGCGCGGCGGAAAGCTTCGGGTGATCACAACTTCATACATGGGAGCTACTGATGCCAAAGCTATCGAGGCGCTATCAGAATTAGATAACACCGAGATCAAGATATCATACGATACCAAGCGAACCAGACTTCATGCCAAAACCTATGTATTCTACCGCAACACGGGATTCAGCACTGCATACGTCGGCTCATCCAATCTATCCAATGCCGCCATCTCTAGCGGCCTAGAGTGGAACGTGAAGGTAACGGCGCAAGACTTGCCGGACACGATGCACAAGATCAATGCTACGTTCGACAGTTACTGGAATTCAAGCGAGTTTGAAGATTATTCCAAGGAGCAAGCTAGTCGTCTCGCCACTGCGCTTAAAGCAGAACGGTTGAACGGCGGAAGAACGGTAACGATGCTGTTCGACGTCTCACCATATCCGTATCAACAAGAGATTCTGGACAAGCTTTCGGCTGAGAGAACGATTAGAAATCATTGTAAGAATTTGATAGTCGCAGCGACGGGGACCGGAAAGACTGTCATCTCCGCATTCGACTACAAACGATTCTGTACGGATCGACCAGACAAACCGAACAGGTTGCTTTTTGTGGCTCACCGAGAAGAGATACTAAAACAGAGCTTGGCGTGCTTCCAAGGCATTCTAAAGAATCCCAATTTCGGCGATCTTTTTGTAGGCGGATATCGTCCCGATAGTTTGGATCATTTATTCATCTCGATCCAGACATTCCAGTCACAAGCGCTAGATGAGAAAACCTCCCCTGACTTTTATGATTTTATTATCGTCGATGAATTCCATCACGCAGCGGCGCCGACCTATCAAAGATTGCTGGAACATTACAAACCTAAGGTACTGCTCGGCCTGACTGCGACACCGGAGCGTATGGACGGTAAGAGCGTTCTGTCTTTTTTTGACGACCGCATCGCTGCCGAGATACGATTGCCTGAAGCGATTGACCGGAAGCTGCTCTGTCCGTTCCAATACTTCGGTGTGACTGACACCGCAGATCTAACTGAGCTGAAATGGACAAGAGGCGGCTACGATAGAACCGAACTGTCGAATCTATACACGATGAACAAGTTGGTAGCGGAACGACGCGCCGACAGCATCGTGAGATCTATCCAGAAATACGTAACCGACATCGACGATGTCAAGGGATTGGGTTTCTGCGTTTCCGTTGCTCACGCCAATTTCATGGCTGAGCACTTCAACACCTGGGGCATTCCATCGATCAGCTTGACCGCTGAATCGGATGATGTGGAACGAAACACGGCAAAGCAGCGATTGATATGCGGTGAAATTAAGTTCATTTTTGTCGTGGACATATACAATGAAGGTGTCGATATTCCTGAAGTCAACACCGTACTATTTCTCCGCCCCACTGAAAGCCTAACCATATTCTTACAGCAACTGGGGCGAGGGCTTCGTCAGGCTGAGGGGAAGGAATGCTTGACCGTGCTAGATTTCATAGGTCAAGCGAATAAGAAATACCGCTTCGAGGAGAAGTTCGGGGCCTTGCTCAGCAGTTCGGCGAAGGATGTTCGGAGCGAGATAAAGAATGATTTTGTATCGCTCCCTAAAGGATGTTATATTCAGCTGGAACGTAAGGCAAAGCAGTACATCTATGACAACATCAACGCGTCACTTGGACGGAGATCCGGAATCATATCACGGATAGCGACGTTTGAAGAGGATAGCGGAATGTTGCTTTCGCTGCCCAATTTCCTAACATTCTACAACATGGACATTCGCAGCATTTACACGAATGCTACTTTCTCTCGACTCTGTGTGCAAGCCAATGTTACTGATGATTTTTCAGAGCCGGACGAGGACCTCTTAGCTAAAGCGTTCGATCGCCTCTGCACTATTGACTCGCGACGATGGATCGATTTTCTGCTTCGTTTGCTTCCAAACATCGACACTGTAAGAGAGGAAGACCTCAACTTGATGGAAAATAGGATGTTGCGAATGCTCCAGTTCACCATCTGGAAGAAGAGTGCTGAAGAATGCAATTTTACCAGCACGGTTGAGGGGCTGCAACAACTGAAGCGCAATACTCGATTATACGAAGAACTTCAGGAAATCTTACGCTACCAGCTCGAGAAGATCGACATCATCGATGTGAAAAGCGATCTCGGGGATGAATGTCCGTTAGATGTTCACTGCACGTATTCGAGAGATCAGATTTTGGTGGCGATGGATTTCTTAAAACCATCATCGGTGCGTGAGGGAGTAAAGTACTTACCTGATAAGAAAGCCGACCTTTTTTTTGTGACGCTCAATAAATCAGATAAGGATTACTCGCCAACGACTATGTACAATGATTATTCCATAAACCAATGGCTATTCCACTGGCAAAGTCAAAGCACCACATCTGATGACTCGCCGACCGGGCAGCGATACATCAATCATAAAAAAGAAGGCAGCCGCGTATTGCTGTTCGTGCGAGAGGCGAAAAAAGATGCATTTGGGCGTACCGCTTCATACACTTATCTTGGCACTGCTGATTATGTCGATCACGAAGGCAGCAGACCAATGAGCATCACATGGAGGCTACGCACCCCCACACCAGCGAAGTATCTGAAGAAGACGAATCAGCTGATAGGATGAAATGATGACCGTGTTAGAGTAAGAATGGAGAACGTCGGTGCTTCCATTTATTCCAGACTCGCCGACCGCCCTCGTTCGATCAAGGCGCGTCCTACTTCTCGAGCCCCTCCAGTTCCATATCCTCTACGTATTCTAGCTCGTTCTGCTCTTCGGCGTCCTCCTTCAGCAGCGGCATCGCCCTGACGCTCTTGGCCACCGCCTCGGTGGTCTCAAGCCCGAGGAACTCGGCGTCCTTCCTCGCCGTTTCCACCGCCTTCTGCAGCTCCTTGTCCGCGATGATCTTCGCCCTGTGCTCTATGGGAGGGTTGAGCTTGGCCGACTTCTCATATTCAAGCGTCTTCTCGGAGAACTCATCAGGCAAGCAGCCGCATTCCTTCAGCGCCTTGAACGCCTCATCGCAGAAGAACGAGTCCACCTGAATGCGCCTCTTTGTAAGATGACTTAATCGACCGATGACACGGCAGATGTCTTCGCGTTCCTCGGGACTCAGCTGTTCGGCGAACTCGTACTCCTCGATCCTCTTCAGGCTGAGCAGGATCGGCTCCAGCGAATCGACCGTGACGATGTAGACACGGTAGTCGCCGTGACTTACCACATAAGAATCGAAGACGTCGACGGTGTTGTTCGGAACGACCAGGAAGATGTCCTTCTTGACATCCTTCTCCTTGACGTACTTCTTGACGTCCTCGGTCTGCTTGTTCACATAGGCGGCGAAGTTGGATAGGTCCTCGCCCTGGGGGCTCTTCGCATCGAATATGACGTATTCGTCGCATATGCGCAACGTATTGTCCGGCTTGCCTCTGAACGGCACCTTCTCCTTGCCCAGGTACTCGATGGTATGCTTGTTGCACAGCGCCCTTAGCGCCTCCTCGACCCTGAGTTCATGGTTCAGCCAGGTCCGCTTCATCTCCTCCATCTGCGCTCTCAGCGCTTCTTCCTTTTCCTTCTCCAGACGGACCTTGTCCTCCTTCAGGCCATTCATGAAGGTCGTGACCTCAGTGACCTTGCCGGCATGCTCGTCCCGCCTGGACTGCTCAGCGCTCTCGAACTGCGTGATGAGCTTGTCCTTCTCCTTGATGGAGCGGTCGAACTCCTCCATCTTCCTGTTGCATGTGGCCAGCTCCGCCTCGAGCTGCCTCACCCGCTCGCCGTTCTTGTCGCGAGCCGTCGCGGCCTCGCCCAGCCTTCTCTCGTAGTCAGCGATCTGGGTATTCCTCTCCTCGATCTGACGCTGCAGCCCTGCGGCCTGCGACCGGAGGTCAGCGATGAGCTGAGTGCTCGAACCGGCGGACGTCTCCAGCTCCCTTATCTTGCTCTCGCGCTCCTTGACGAGCTCCCTCACTTCGCTCAGCGAGGTCTGCGCCTTCGTCAGCTCCCCGGACAGCCTCTGGACCTCGCCGGTCTTGGTCTCGGCCTCCGATCTCTGAGAGGCGAGCAGCCGCTCCAGGTCCTGCCTCTGCTGTGCCCAGCTGTCCCTCTGGCTGCGAAGCAAAGCAAGCTCATTGCTGGCCTCGTAGCTCAGCTTGCGTATCCTTCCCCACGAGAACAGTCTGCCGAAGAACCCGAGGTTCTTGACCTCCTCAAAGAACGCATCCAGCGCCGATCCGTTATTGATCGCCATTGTGTCTTCCCCACGATGGCATCGAGAACGGGGTGCCAGTTTTTAATTCTTCTCTGGATTTTATATAAATGACTCAGCAGGAGCGTTTTGGACTGGGTCAGTATTCTCTCTGCCTACCGCGCGGTAGGTATATGTACGACGGGCTGCCACACCCATCTGTCTGCCCACGAGCCGAGGGAGTGGAAAGGGAGAAGGGCGAATGATCAGTGATGAAACCATCACGCGATTGCTGCTCAACGGTCCGGTCGAGAAGGGCACTAGGGCCAGGATCCTCGACGTCTCCATCGACCTCTTTGCCCAGAAGGGCTTCGACGCGGTCAGCGTGCAGGAGATCGCCGACGCGGTCGGGATCAGGAAGGCGTCGCTGTACTATCATTTCTCGAGCAAGGACCAGATCCTCCAAAGCATCTTGGAGTACCCAGTGGACCTCATGAAGTTCATCGGACTGCAGGACGCCGGGGCCGAAGAGCGGATCCTCTCGATGGGCGTCCCCGGGTTCATGGACATGTCCCGCGACATCGCGCTGAGATGGATGGATTCCCCTTACGCGGAGAAGATCATGAGGATCATCTTCGTCGAGCTGTACCACAACGACCAGGTCAAAGCGTTCTGGTCCAGCATCGTCGGCTTGGCAGAGGCGTTCTGGGTGAATAACTTCACTATCATGATAGAGAAAGGGCTCATCAGGCCTCTTGACCCGAAGGCGCTGGCCTCGACGTACCTATCGTACTATAGCCATGCATGGGTGGATTACTTTCTCATCCGCTACGGCCATACGGCCGGCTCGTTCCGGGAGGAGCACAAAGAAGACATTGACATGCACACCAGGTTCCTGGTGGACCTGGTCAGCACGGGGTGAGGGCATGAGCGATGCTAAGCGCCCGAAGGTCCTGCTGTTCGGATACAACGGCGCCAACAACACCGGGGCGGAGGCGAAGTTGCTCGCGACCATCGAGGACATGCGCGCCATTCTGCCGGACGCCATCCTCACCGTGCCCAGCCTTGACGTGAAGCGGCTCCGACGCTACCTCCAGGAGACGCCGCAGCTGCGCATCGTCAAGATACCCACGACCTACAAACGAACGGTCCGCCGGCTGGTGCGGGAGAACGACCTCACCGTGCTGGTCGAAGGGAGCTGCTACATCGAGACGTTCACCACCGCGCTGCTTGACGCGTACCTGTGGGCGACGACATGCGCGGCCGATTTCGGGAAGCCGTGCGTCGCCTACGCCGTCGACTCTGGTCAAGTATCTCAGGCTAGCCAGGAGAAGGTCAGGGCCGAGGCGAGCAAGACCGACCTGATCATCATGCGCACCTACGCCGGGGCGGAGCGCATGCGGCAATGGGGCGTCACCGCTCCGATCGAGGTGTCCGCCGACACCGCCTTCCTTTTCAAGACCGGTCCCGAGGACGCTGACCTCCTCAAGAGGGAGCTCGGCGCCGGGGCGGTGGGCATCGCCGCAGTGGACTTTTTCCTATTCCCCGTCGTCCCGCGGTTGTGGGGCCGCCGGTCGAGATGTTACAAATGGCCCTACTATTTCGCGTGGTCCCCGGAACGGAGAAAGGCGGCGGCCCGGCTGGCCCAGGACTTCGCCGAGCTGGCCGATTGGGTCATCGAAGAGCGTGGCAGACCAGTGGCGCTGCTGTGCATGGAATCGCTCGACGACGACATGGCCGAGGACATCCGGTCGAGGATGAGAAACCCCGACCGAGCGCGCATCTTCTCCGCCAGCCGGTGCAACGCCTCGCAGATGGTCTCCGTCATCAGAGGCCTCGACCTCCTCGTCACGTCGCGCTACCACGCCGGGGCGCTGTCACTGAAAGGCCACGTCCCGCAGATCGCCATCGCCCACGACGTCCGGCTGATGGACCTGTACGGGGAGATCGGCATGAGCGAGCTCCTGTTCGAGCATGACGAGCCGAACCTGTTTCCCCAGGTGAGGGGAAAGGCGGAGCAGTTGCTCGACGATTCCGGAGAGGTCAGGGAACGGCTCGCCCACGCTCACGAAGGGCAGATGAGAAGAGCTCGCCGCGCCCGCGAGCTGACCTCCGAGTTCCTGAGGGCCTGCGGCTGGGAAGTGCGAACATGAGCACCGTGCTGCTGACCGGCGGCACCGGCTTCGTCGGGACGTTCGTGGCGAGTTGGCTGGTAAAGAACACCGACCACCGCATCATCGCGCTCGTACGTGGGAAGGACGACGAGCAGGCGAGGCGCCGCCTGATGCGGGCGTGGTGGGACCTGCCTGAGCTAAGGGACGCTGTCGGGTCGAGGGTCGAGGTGCTGACCGGCGACGTTCGCGAGGAGCGCCTCGGCCTCGACGACATAGCGTACGCTCGCCTGGTCGAGGAGGTCGGCCACATCGTTCATGCCGCGGCGGACATCAGGCTCGGCGCCCCCATCGACGAACTGCGGAGCGTGAACGTCGAAGGGACCAGGAACGCGCTCGCCGTAGCCGAGGCGGCGCACCGGGACCACGGCCTCGGCCGGTTCGCGCACGTGTCGACCGCCTACGTGGCCGGGGGGCG